>JBCNVC010000156.1:0-2469 GCA_039630395.1 Candidatus Kryptonium sp.
TCACCATCAACAAGAACTGCTACCTCCTGTCCAAGTATGTTATAAACAACTAACTTAACTTTTGTCCGAATCGGTATATCGTATGTTATCGTCGTCGTCGGATTAAATGGATTAGGATAATTCTGATGCAATGCGTAATCCGTAGGAATACCGGCAGTTTCTTCTCTTCTAACTTTAGTAACAAAAGTATCAACGAAAGCACCAGTAACAGGGTCTATCAAAACAATAAATTCTTTCTCCCAACCAGTTATCGGATTAATCCCTCGATACACACTGTGGAAATATATCTTAGTTGTATCAATAAATGATTGACTATAGGCATAAAATTGCTGTTCAAGTTCATGAGTGTTTCTAAATTGTCTCCCGCCCCTTGCTTCTGCAACTAACGCGAGAGTATCGCTGTCTTTGTATCTGTGAAAATTTAAAGGTCTTGTAAGAGTAAAAGGTAATGGGAACCAAACAGTGTCAACCATCGGGGAGCCAAAAAGAACAAATACTCCAAATTTACCCTTAGTTACACTTTGATAAAGATAGCCCCAAAAATAACATTTCCCATCTATCAATGTGTCCATAAGTTGCTCAAAACCGCTCTCCTGTCCGCCAACAAACATAAGTTGAGCGTCACTTGCGTATCCTCTCGCAATGGAATCAACGCTTCTGAACTTTTCCTTAGCTGTTATAGGTTTAAATGTTAAATCAAACTTTCTAACTAATCTTCCATTCAAAGGATCAAGATAAACACGAAACATTCCTAAATGATTAAAATTCGTATCTATTTTAAAATATGAAATTTCCCAGTATGGATTCACGGTATCAGGTGCTGGTGGGAACACATCGCTAAGGAAATTTCTTAATTCATAACTAATTGATGTAATCGTATTTGGCTCACTTCTAAACGCATATCCACCATTTGCCTCAGCACTATCAAATGCGACATCGCTATCAACAAATGTAGCTGGCAAATCAACTAACATTGTTGTATAAGGTGTTTCAAGCGTATCAAGGAATAACCCCAAAAATGCGCTTGCATTGATGGAAATATACTTATCTTTTGAAGGAGAATAAAACCAGTATCTTGCAAAATAAACCCTTCCATCAAGAGTGTCCCAAGGAACCTCAATTCCCTCAAAAGTTTGAATCCATTTTAACTTTACATCGCTTGCATATGTTCTTGCAAGTGCCTTGATTGTATCAAGTTTCTCATTTGTTGTGAATGGTCTTATCTGAAAAGAACCGCCCAAATTAAGACCAGTAACATCTCCACCGCTTACATTAACTCTATCAGGTTGCCCATCTCCATTTGCATCGTAAAACATAATTAAATCTCCACTCATTGGGTCAATCATTCCATCTCTTCGCGTATCAAATGCAGCAAACAGATAGTATGATCCGTCACGAACATAATTTATTACAAACGAAAAATCTGAATTAACATTCGCTGCGTACCTGACATTTACCCTCTCTTGCACTAATGGATTTCCATCAAGCAACGCAACTACTCCCCAATTTGGATTGATACTCAAAATTTGAGGTGGTTGTAAACCTTGAAGATTAAAATTGAGTAAATTAGAATTTCCTTTGTTTAATAATTTAATGTTGTCCCTATTTAAAAATTGCCCCAAGTGCTTTATCTCATAACCATTAAACCTAAAATTAAGCAAATTAGCATTAAAATTTTTTAAAGATGATGACAAACGTCCAGCGGGCGGAGTTATAGTTCCGCTAACAGTTCTCTGACCTATCGTTGGTGCAGTTGTAAAGTTCAAAACATATGGCTTCTCAAGCAATATTCCTAATATTGAATAAGCCCCCATTAAAATAATGCAGTAGTCTGTGTTCGGAGCAAGTTTAACCCATACACCAACGGTGTCTGTGCGTAAAGGAACATATGGCTGTACTAGTTGAATGGAATCAAATGGATCAAATGCTAAAAAATGTACAAAATGAGGCAAATTATGATCTGAGGGGAAAAAATATCTCGCCGTATCAACTTTTTCAGTAAAGTAAAACTTAATCAAAACAGGATCTGGTGCTGAGGGGACATTATAAGCTCCATTCCTAGGATATGAACCTTTAACTAAAAAACCTTGTGAATTTGTGGAGATAGAAAGAATGAAAAGTAGAAATGATAAAAAGACTATCTTACGCATGGTTACCTCCATATTTAAATTTTCCCATCTTAAATTAAATAACTTTTGCGAAAAAACAAAGTGTTCGTATCACACCGTCGTTTTCAAAACATCACAAAGAAATGTAAATTTAGTGAGTGAATAACAAAAATAGCATAAACCCCCGAATTTTGAATAAATCTAAAATTTGAATATTCAATAAACACAAAACTAAAAAATTTAACCCCTGTGATCCTTTATATGAGACCACAGGGGTGATAAATTAAAATACTACTTCATCAACACCATTTTTTTCACTTCAACGAACTTGCCTGCCTCAAGACGATAAAAGTATACCCCG
>JBCNVC010000157.1:0-2451 GCA_039630395.1 Candidatus Kryptonium sp.
GGTAAGGGGAGTGCAGACAGACAATGGGAGTGCTTTTTGGGGGAATTTGCAAGAGAGCTTGAGAGGGAATAGGCATGTGGAGAGGTTTAATAGGACATTGGAGGAGGAGTTTATGAAGTATGGGGAGTGGATGTTGAAGGGTGATTTGAGGGAGTTTAACAAGGAGCTTATGAGGTATCTGATATGGTGCAATACAGAGAGGATACACAAGGGGCTTAAGAAGGTATGTCCTTGGGAGTGTATTTGTTACAAATTTAAAGAGAATTTCCACCAGTCTAAAATCCTATGGACTCATACATTTAACTTGACAAAAGTTATTTAACTGTTATTACTAAATAAATATTCTTCTAAAGAGGTGGTGGTTTTCTATGGAGCCAAAACTTTAATAGATCTTCATAATCATAGAGAAGATCTTTTTTTCTGGAACCTTCTTGATTTACTAGAAGAAGGAATAGTAATCATAGATAAGTCTGAGAAAATTTTTGCTGTAAATCTATGGATCACCAAAATCCTCGATTTAGATAGAGAAATTCTGCTGGGGCGTGATGTAAGAGAAGTTTTTAGTTTTGATAAAATCCCTGAGGATTATCAAGAAAAACTCATCAGCTTGCCTTATCCCAGGGAAAAAGGCACTTACTTGACTGTAAGGGCATTTCCCCTTTCTATCTCTGGCCATCAGGTTTATAAAGTCCTTATTTTTCGCGATGTTACTCTTTTTAAGGATCTCGAGAGTAAAGTTAGCCAGCTAAAAACAAGAAAAATTGACATCATCACTCATAATGAAACCATGTTAGATATAGTTGATTTTTGTTTACATGTTGCAGAAAGTGACGCTACTGTTTTAATCCAAGGGGAAACGGGAACCGGAAAGGAGCTAATAGCAAATCTCATTCATTATAACAGTAGGAGAAAAAACAAACCCTTCATAAAAATCAACTGTGCAGCTTTCCCTGAAACTTTGCTTGAGAGCGAACTATTTGGTTATGTTAAGGGAGCCTTTACAGGGGCCTACACAGATAGAGCTGGTCGCTTCGAGATTGCCAACGGGGGAACCCTTTTCCTCGACGAAATTGGTGAATTAAGTTACCATCTTCAAGCAAAGCTACTACGTGTCCTGCAGTCTAAAAGTTTTGAAAAATTAGGAAGCAACAAAACAGTCTATGTGGATGTGAGACTTATTGCTGCCACAAATAGGGATCTAAGAGAAGAGGTGAAAAGAGGAAACTTTCGTGAAGACCTGTATTACCGAATAAGCGTAGTACCCATCCACTTACCCCCTCTTAGAGAGAGAAAGGAGGATATTCCACTCCTTATTCATCATTTTTTGAAGGAATTTGAAAAGAAAGGATACAAAAGGATAAAAGCCATAACCCCTGAAGCCATGCGCTGCCTTATAAATTACGATTGGCCCGGAAACGTAAGAGAATTAGAAAATGCCATTGAATATGCCCTTGTTTGCACTAAGGGAGAGGTTATTACTCCCTGCAGCTTACCACCACATATAAGAGATTCTAATACCTCACAAAAAACGCAAACCCATAACAGAATAACAGAGGAATTCACAGTGACAAAAGAATCACCGAAAAACAAAGACAGAAAACCTTACAGAAGAGTAACTTTAGAAGAGTGTTTAGAGGTAATTAAAGCCTGTGGTAATAACAAAGCATTAGCTGCCAGAATGTTAAACATCGATAAAAGCACCCTGTACCGCAAATTGAAGAAGCTTGATAAGAAATTCAGAGTTCATAATTCCACTGATTTCAACCTTTAGCAATTCATTTCATCAATTGCATCTAGTTGCAATTTATTAGCACCCAGCTTGATGTCCCTTATTTATCAATACACCATCTGATCATTATCAGGCACAAAAATTGATTTAGTTTAAATGAAATCAAAAACATAAAAGGAGGTGGTTGATATGCCAAAGGTTAAAGACCTAATGGTCACCAATGTAATCACCATCGATGGATCTGCTACAGTTGCTGAGGCTATTGAGAAGATGAGAAAGAATGGTGTTCGCTCACTCATTGTTGAGAGAAGAAACGAGGATGACGCCTTTGGAATCGTTACCATGAGAGATGTTGTTTACAAGGTCGTTGCTGAGGGACTGGATCCAAAGAATACTGCCGTTCATGAAATCATGAGCAAACCCCTGATTTCGCTAAATCCAAACTTAGATGCCAAGTATGCTGCGAGACTTATGGCAAAATGTAACATTTCTCATGCACCAGTGATTGCAGAACATCGTTTAATGGGAATTCTCTCCTTGGCTGATTTTGTTAAGTAGTAAAATGTAAGTCATGGGAGGCTTGCTATTTAGGCCTCCCTAAACTCCCTTATCGAGAACCTAATTTTTGTATCTGATGAGTTGATTAGAATATTTTTCATGATACACCACTCCAAATATATAGATCTACAATATCATTATATCACTAAAAATAACTTATTAAT
>JBCNVC010000158.1:0-2448 GCA_039630395.1 Candidatus Kryptonium sp.
CGATTCAAACGATATTATCTCAAGTCTAAAGCCGAACGCTTTTTAGTGTTTCAATCCCTCACAGGTTCGATTCAAACTAAAACACTAAATCTTGACTGGGCTTCCAAAATAACGGGTTTCAATCCCTCACAGGTTCGATTCAAACTATTAAAAATGCTGATGATTTGGCGAAACTAAGTTTCAATCCCTCACAGGTTCGATTCAAACACAGCAATAATATTTACTTGCTCCGCAATTCTAATACTGTTTCAATCCCTCACAGGTTCGATTCAAACGGGGTAGTCTTAGTGAACTTTTGCATATTCTACTGTTTCAATCCCTCACAGGTTCGATTCAAACGAAGGTATATGTGAATGATTTTTGTTATGTATATTCTTGTTTCAATCCCTCACAGGTTCGATTCAAACAGAGACATATTAATTGTTTGGGTTGTTTACCCTTATTGTTTCAATCCCTCACAGGTTCGATTCAAACGAAAGTATGATCCAAATTTTTTTGCACGGGCGACGATGTTTCAATCCCTCACAGGTTCGATTCAAACTAGTAAATGTTCGGAGTTTTCCTGCGTTTTGCGTGTTTACGTTTCAATCCCTCACAGGTTCGATTCAAACAGCTCTTGTTAGTGATAATACAATCAAAACCGCCACGTTTCAATCCCTCACAGGTTCGATTCAAACCAGAAATCCAAAGGGGTAGTATGTCTGAAGTTATATGTTTCAATCCCTCACAGGTTCGATTCAAACACGATGGTAAAGTATACGGATAACATTTACCTATTACAGTTTCAATCCCTCACAGGTTCGATTCAAACCCTGGTTGGCGTCGCGTGCATATCTATTTATGCACGGTTTCAATCCCTCACAGGTTCGATTCAAACGTAGTTTTCGAAGAAATCCCGCCTGATTTCAAATAGTTTCAATCCCTCACAGGTTCGATTCAAACTTGAAAAGGTAGGCGATTACTTTGTGTTAAAGAAGTTTCAATCCCTCACAGGTTCGATTCAAACCTGTTTTATTTATTCGTTAACATTGCGAAAATTTATAGTTTCAATCCCTCACAGGTTCGATTCAAACCTAAATTTAGCAAAGTTTTGGAAAAAGAGAATAAGAGCACGTTTCAATCCCTCACAGGTTCGATTCAAACATACTAATTATCTGGACGGTTTTTCCTTATTTAAAGCTGTTTCAATCCCTCACAGGTTCGATTCAAACGGATAATACAATTCTTCCCGCAACATAAGGCATATGTGTTTCAATCCCTCACAGGTTCGATTCAAACTTTGGGCTACATCTGTTGAAGTTTCGCAAGCGGTGTTGTTTCAATCCCTCACAGGTTCGATTCAAACCTCTTCAAAGTCCCAGCATCAGCAAACATAACTAGTTTCAATCCCTCACAGGTTCGATTCAAACAACTATGGCGAACAGCAATTATGAAATCGTTTTTTTGTTTCAATCCCTCACAGGTTCGATTCAAACAAATTTCAAAAATCGCGTGACTGTAAAAAGTATGTTTCAATCCCTCACAGGTTCGATTCAAACGAAAAAGAATTTTTAAACAAAGTTGCTATGTATGCTTAGTTTCAATCCCTCACAGGTTCGATTCAAACCGAAATATGGCGAGTAATTACAAAATGATTAGGTTTAGGTTTCAATCCCTCACAGGTTCGATTCAAACAAATTTTAGAAAAATCAGAAAAAAATCAGCAACAAAGTTTCAATCCCTCACAGGTTCGATTCAAACAAGCAAAAGTGCTATGCAATCAAAAACGAAATATCAAAGTTTCAATCCCTCACAGGTTCGATTCAAACTTTGGTATTAAATTATCGAAACAAGATTGCTATTAAAACGTTTCAATCCCTCACAGGTTCGATTCAAACCTGGCTTGTGTTAGGTGATGTGGCGAAAGTTAGCGTGTTTCAATCCCTCACAGGTTCGATTCAAACTATGCAGGCAATGAGCCTTATGCGATGCAAAATTGTTTCAATCCCTCACAGGTTCGATTCAAACTCCAAATCTATCGTAAAGCCCATCATACCTTTTCATGTTTCAATCCCTCACAGGTTCGATTCAAACTTTTCGGATTGTTGGCTGCAATTATTGCTGGAGCGGTGTTTCAATCCCTCACAGGTTCGATTCAAACCTTTGCTTTAAAACAAATTTACCACTGTTCTTTTCGTTTCAATCCCTCACAGGTTCGATTCAAACACAAACCCACCATTTTCTCTTATCCTTTCTATCATATGTTTCAATCCCTCACAGGTTCGATTCAAACGTAAAAGCTCCAACGTGCTTAAATAAGATTTTATAAGTTTCAATCCCTCACAGGTTCGATTCAAACCAAGTAGTATCAGCATAAATGATGTCCCAACAGTTTTGTTTCAATCCCTCACAGGTTCGATTCAAACCTTGAACTTTAAAAATCGCATAAGCATTAAAAGTTTGTTTCAA
>JBCNVC010000159.1:0-2437 GCA_039630395.1 Candidatus Kryptonium sp.
AATTTTTCTTTTGCCTTGCCATCGCCAGTAAGGTGAGAATCGAACCAGTGTGGAATTTAAACATTTTGCTTGAAAACCAGTTAGTTGAGGTTAAGCTTTGTGAGAATCGAACCAGTGTGGAATTTAAACAGATTTTAGATTGGGGTTAAACAATTATGTGTTGGGTGAGAATCGAACCAGTGTGGAATTTAAACCTTGGTGTTATAGCTGTAATTTCATTAGCAGTATCAGGTGAGAATCGAACCAGTGTGGAATTTAAACTGGGTTCTTTCTTCTGAAAGAATTGAAGCACTCAAGTGAGAATCGAACCAGTGTGGAATTTAAACTTTTGATGGCGGGAAAGATAGTAAAAAGCGATAAGTGTGAGAATCGAACCAGTGTGGAATTTAAACTCAACTTCTCGATCAACTCAAGTGATACAAACGATAAAGTGAGAATCGAACCAGTGTGGAATTTAAACATTTACAGGGTTTTCGGTGTTCTTTTTGAAATTGAGAGTGAGAATCGAACCAGTGTGGAATTTAAACTGTGGGATTATGTTGAATATATTGCAACTGGTGGAGTGAGAATCGAACCAGTGTGGAATTTAAACCCTTTCCCCTCAATGCTAATTTTCGCTATCTCACCAGTGAGAATCGAACCAGTGTGGAATTTAAACAACCGATAGTTTTTATTGAGGATGTGGAGCTAAAAAAGGTGAGAATCGAACCAGTGTGGAATTTAAACCTCAATAGCCCCACTTATCGGATTAACCGCATAACCAGGTGAGAATCGAACCAGTGTGGAATTTAAACAAACTTGCTACACTATGCGACATCGGATCAATACCCGTGAGAATCGAACCAGTGTGGAATTTAAACACTGATACTCGTGTTTATAAACACGAGGCGGTTGTAGTGAGAATCGAACCAGTGTGGAATTTAAACTCTGAATTGGCAAACATATTGGATAGGTTAAATGGGGTGAGAATCGAACCAGTGTGGAATTTAAACTGTCAACTGTGGTTTAGAAATGTAAAGGAAACAATATGTGAGAATCGAACCAGTGTGGAATTTAAACTTTGTTGTGGAGTGCAAAAATACTGAATCTTGGCGGAGTGAGAATCGAACCAGTGTGGAATTTAAACGAGAACAAACAAAAGAGATTATTTTTCTTGATGAAGAGTGAGAATCGAACCAGTGTGGAATTTAAACTTTTTCAGCAAAACAATAGCAATTAATTTGCCGTTTGTGAGAATCGAACCAGTGTGGAATTTAAACGCCTGAATACAAAATAACTATGAACCACTTGCTCCAGTGAGAATCGAACCAGTGTGGAATTTAAACGCTTTTCATTTCACGAAGACTTTGACGCGAAACAATGTGAGAATCGAACCAGTGTGGAATTTAAACAAGAAATTTTGTTGTTAATTAAATTACAACATTGGTGTGAGAATCGAACCAGTGTGGAATTTAAACGATGAAAGCGTTAAGATAGAAATTGACTTGCTGATAAGTGAGAATCGAACCAGTGTGGAATTTAAACAGATTGGAGCTTGCAAATTTTGAAAATGAGCGTTTCGGTGAGAATCGAACCAGTGTGGAATTTAAACATCTTTTGTTATATTTGCCCGAAAATACTCACAAAGAGTGAGAATCGAACCAGTGTGGAATTTAAACCATTTTGGGTTCCTGAGGGTTCAGCGGGCACTCAATGTGAGAATCGAACCAGTGTGGAATTTAAACGCTTTTCATTTCACGAAGACTTTGACGCGAAACAATGGTGAGAATCGAACCAGTGTGGAATTTAAACTGGCGATTTTGAGGTAATAGGTAATAGAGTAAGGGTGTGAGAATCGAACCAGTGTGGAATTTAAACCACTTTCGCGTTGCGATTGCAAACGCTGAATCTCTTGGTGAGAATCGAACCAGTGTGGAATTTAAACAAAATCATATCCCAAAACCCTAACCAATACACAAGCGTGAGAATCGAACCAGTGTGGAATTTAAACCGTGATTAAGCGCTATATACGATTCCCTCGGTTTAGAGTGAGAATCGAACCAGTGTGGAATTTAAACTTTTTACCATTTCCTCTATCACACTTCTATACCCCTTGTGAGAATCGAACCAGTGTGGAATTTAAACAAATAAAAAATTTCTAAATCAGCATATCCCTCGATTGGTGAGAATCGAACCAGTGTGGAATTTAAACTTACATATATCCGATTGTTAACTACCCCACTTACAGGTGAGAATCGAACCAGTGTGGAATTTAAACTTCTTGAGCGAGCGTCAAGCGGAGATAAGATAGATTGTGAGAATCGAACCAGTGTGGAATTTAAACTCGTCTATGAGACTACTTTAGGACGAAGGCAGATAGCGTGAGAATCGAACCAGTGTGGAATTTAAACGTTCGTGGCGAGAAAGACCCGACAAGGATTGAATTTTGTGAGAATCG
>JBCNVC010000016.1:0-1933 GCA_039630395.1 Candidatus Kryptonium sp.
ATACATTGATTTGAGAAGTGACACAGTTACAAAACCGTCTCCTGAAATGAGAAAGTTTATGATGGAAGCAGAAGTTGGGGATGATGTATTTGGTGAAGATCCAACTGTTAATAAACTTCAAGAAATGGTCGCTGAAATTCTCGGAAAAGAAGCTTCCCTTTTCGTTCCAAGTGGCGTGATGGGCAATCAAACTGCGATAAAAGCACACACCGAACCTGGCGATGAGGTCATCGTTGAATCTGAATCGCACATAATGAATTATGAAACAGCAGCTCCATCAATGTTGTCTGGAGTTCAACTTTATCCGATCCAAGGCAAGCATGGTGTTATTACAGTTGAGCAAATTAAAAAAGCGGTAAGACCTAAGGCATATTACATGCCGAGAACCCGCCTAATTTGTCTTGAAAATACCCATAATCGCGCCGGTGGGACGATTTTTCCGATTGATGAAATAAGAAGAATTCGTGAGTTTGCTCTTGAAAATGGAATTAAAATGCATCTTGATGGAGCACGACTTTGGAACGCGAGCGTCGCAACGGGAATAAGCCCGAAAGAATATGCGCAGTATTTTGACTCTGTCCTTGTTTGCTTATCAAAAGGTCTCGGTGCTCCAGTTGGATCGGTTGTTGCAGGTAATAAAGAATTTATTGAGAAGGTAAGAAAATACAGGAAAATTTTTGGTGGTGGAATGAGACAAGTTGGAATTCTTGCAGCTGCTGGAATTTATGCAATCCAACATAACATTGAAAGATTAAAAGAAGATCATGAAAAGGCGAAGTTTTTCGCTGAAGAGATATCAAAGTTGAAAGTTTTTGACATAGATCTTGAAACTGTGCAAACAAACATCGTAATAATAGGAGTCGAAAAAACTGGAAAAACACCAGATGAAATTCTCAAACTCTTAAAGGATAATGGAGTTCTTTTAAGCTCTGGAAGCTACATGAAAATTCGTGCTGTTACACATCTTGATGTATCAATGGAAGATATCAAGCAAGCTGTTGAAGTTTTTTACAGATTGTTCGATTGAATTTATTTCGCTAAAACTATTTTTTTAGTAAGTGTTATTCTATCGTTTTTGCTTATTGGGTTTATATCAGCTCTGACGAAATAAACGCCGGAGGCAAAAGCCTCCGGGGAAAACATAAATTTATGTTCACCTGCGGTATAAGTTCCGGTTATTAAATTTTTAATCTTCTGACCAAGAATATTGTAAATGTCAATTTTAAGAAAAGAATCGACTGGAAGAGTAACTCCCAAATTGATTGTCAAGTTAAATGGATTAGGGTAAACATTTATTTCAAATTTTTCGGGTAATACATCACTTCTTTTGTCCTTGGCTGATGTTACGATCGGTGTTAAACGACGATTCAAAATTAACATAACGGCATCTCCCGTCATAAATCCGGGAGTTATTAAATTCTCGTTTGTTATCCTCAAAACTTTTTGTCTTCCTCTCTTGAAATAAAAATCACCAATTTTATACCATCCATCGTAAACGAATTGATTGTTTTGATCAATTATAAATTTCCTACCCACACCTGACGAATCATAAACATAGTAAGCTGCGTTTTTTGAGGTTGACCGAACCACAAAAACATAAAATTCGTAATACCCATCTTCTGGTATATTTGCGTGATATTCAATCCATTGTGGAGATGTTGATTGTGTCGCAAGGTAATCATTCCCCCAACGAATGTAAGCGGACTGTTTTACCCATCCGCTTGAATATGAAACAAATGCAGTATCATTGTTATCAATTATAACTGCTGGGATTCTCCATCTGTCAGGTCTATCGGGAACGAGAGCTTTCGTATTTAGAAGTGTTCTCAGGGAATCCAAATCATCAGAGAGAGAACCATAATACCAAACTATGAAGCCCTTCAAATTTTGTTGCCTTACATACTGAATCATTTTTAGAAATTCAGATGTCGTT
>JBCNVC010000016.1:2029-40963 GCA_039630395.1 Candidatus Kryptonium sp.
AAACCATAATACCAAACTATGAAGCCCTTCAAATTTTGTTGCCTTACATACTGAATCATTTTTAGAAATTCAGATGTCGTTGGATTGTAGCTATCAACACCAAAAAGGATTTTATTCCTATCGTTTACTCTGCCGAAGATGTTTATACACTCGGCAATAAATTCGTTTGCTGTTCTTCTGTAATTCATCGGCTCGACGAAATCAAGCCAACCATTATTAATCCAAGTTACCCAATCTTGAAGTTTTTCCGATTTCGCCCAATCTGGACCGACTCCAACTGCATTTGTAAGACGCATATCTGGTCTGTAAAATTTAACCGAGTCGTAAACCATTTTTGCAAATTGATTCAGCTTCTGAATCCGCCAGTTTTTCCATTCTGGATTATTATAGTCATAAGGAGGTGTATTCCCATTATGCTCTTGCTTGTAAATTTCAATTGTTACACTGTCATAGCCACAGTTTGGATCGGGATATCTTATCCTATCAAGTTCAAATCCATCAATATCATATTTTTTGACCATTTCAAGTATAAGTTGAAGTAAGAAGTTCTGCACTTGTGGATTTGCATGAGCCATCCAATAGAAATTTCTGCTTATTTGATCTTCTGATGAACCTACATCTGTTCCATCATTTCTTTTGGCGAGCCATTCGGGATGAGTGTCAAAAATTTTCCCTTTCCCACTATTTCCTGGAGAATATCCGCCCCATCCACCTATAAATCCATATTCAAACCAAGCGTAAACTTCAAGCCCAGCTCTGTGAGCTTCTGCTATCATTTCTTGAAGCAGATCTCGCTCTCCAAGCTGTGGGTCTGTGTAAAGTCCAGTTTCCCTATAGAATGTCTCGCTCTTGAAAAGTGGATAACCCCTTGCCCATACGAGCACATAAACAACATTAAAGTTATTTCTTGCGATATTATCCATATCTGCAGCTATCTCAGACTTTGTCTTATACGCATTTCCATTTCTTGGAACATACCAAACGCCGCGATCTAAAAGGTTGGTGCTGATAAAAAGCAAAAGCAAAATTTTTTTCATGGCGCTTTCCAAATTTTATTTTAAAAGTCCATATATGTTTCTTCCAAAGATTCTCTGAATTTTTTTATCTTCCCACTTCTGCTCACGCAAATTTGAAATCAATGATTTTGAAGCGTTCGGTTTCAAGCTGACAAAAACTTTTTCAGGCTTAATAAAATTTACAAGCGATAAAAATTTCCCGGCGTCAGTGAAAAGATAAAAAGTTAACTGATCGTTTGTAACTGAGTCTGGATCAACAATTATGTGTGTTTTTGTAATTTTAAAACTTTTCAACGAGCTCTTGTTTAAAACTGGGACAACATCAAGATAAAAATCGTTCACAATGTTGATAACATTTTTAACATTTTCGGTAGAAGTTGCTTCGTCAAATGAAACAAACTTTAATCCTGACTTTGAAAGCACAGGTAAATTTTGCGGTAGATTTTGAAAGACATCCGCTCTCACCGAAAAAATTATATTCAAAACATCTGGCGATGTCATGAAATCCGATTTGCTTGAAACAACATTGAAGTATCTATATTCGCGCACTGCAAGCGAATCTACGAAATAAATTGTTTTGATAACATCATCGAACTTATTGGAGTTTATCTCAAAAATAACTGCTTCAACCCCGTCATTTTTTACTTCTCTCCAAAAGTTGTAAAGCCATTCTTTCGTCAATGAATCCGGATAAATTTTAGTGTAAATTGCGGTTTGAGCATTTGAGTATAGATAATCAATAATTCTATCTCTTTTTTTCAAACTTTTTGGGTAATTCGCAAGCCCGAGGATAACTTGATAAGATGTGTTTCCAACTTCGCCAAGGACAAACGGTTGGATCTTATCGTTTGTGTCATCGGTTCTGTGATATTCTGGATGTTGACCTGCGGATATGAAAAAGAACGCGGGAATTCCACGCTCTTGAAATGGATAGTGATCGGAGTTTGCGCCAGCACGGAATTTGCCGAGATTTTTAAGTTTGTTTTCGGGGAAAAATTCTTTTATTATATCCCACATCTCGGGGAAATTTTCAGTTCCAGCGATGTTTATATTTCCATTTCCACGCCCAACCATATCAAAATTAAACATTGCAACGATATTTTCTTCCGGCACCGGAAGATGTGAAGCGAAGTATTTTGAGCCAAGAAGCCCTTGTTCT
This sequence comes from Candidatus Kryptonium sp., assembly GCA_039630395.1. GTDB lineage: Bacteria > Bacteroidota > Ignavibacteria > Kryptoniales > Kryptoniaceae > Kryptonium. Next base: position 4,205 of record JBCNVC010000016.1, read on the forward strand.
TCAGCAGCGAATAAAACGAAAATTATTGAGCGTTTGGGCTTTTCACCATTTGCTATCATGCTTCTTGCAAGTTCCATCACTAAACATGTCCCAGAAGCGTTATCATCAGCTCCGGGATAAATAAAACCTTCTGCGTCAACTCCATTGTGGTCCATATGTGCACCGACGATTATATATTCATTTTTCAAACTTTCATCACTTCCAGGCAACAATCCAACAACATTTTTTGTCCATCCATCAAGTTTTTCAACTTTTGCTTCTATTTCAAAAACCTTGTCTATCTCAAAAGATTTTTCTTTGAAGTTAATTTCAGCTCGCAAAGCGTCAAAACTTATCCCAGTATTGTAGAAAATATCATCAATAATTTTTCTGCTGATCCAAAAAGCGGGCAATTGCGGAGTGTAATACTCTTCTGTTATGGCTCCACCTCTAATCGGTCTATCACCTTGAACATAGAAAACCGCAGAAGCTCCTTTTTCAAATGCTTTTTTAATTTTGTATCCTCTTGAACTTTCAATCTCAAATTTACCTTCTTCATCCTCAGGTCCACCAGCAAGTAAAAGCACAATTTTCCCTTTTACATCAACATTTGCGTAATCATCTCTACCTTTTTCTGGTGCTGAAATTCCATATCCTACGAAAACAACCTTTGATTTTACTTTCCCACTTCCACTATTTGTTAAAATTGTGAAATCATCACCAAGCGAGTATCTCGTCTTGCCTTTTCTTCCATTTATCAAAGTTAATTTTGATACCTTATCTTGAGTTGCGAGGATTTTAAAATTTTGAAAATATGTCCCATTGTCTCCAAATGGTATAAGCCCAAACTCTTTGAATTTTTCCGCGATCCATTCACTTGCTCTTTCGCCCCCAGGAGTTCCAGATTTTCGTCCTTGAAATTTTTCGGAAGTTAAAATTTTGTTAAAATTCCACGCGGAAATTGAATCAAACTTAACTTGCGATTTAGCACAATTTGTTATGAAAATTAAAATTAGAGCAAAGCCAATGATTTTCTTCATGCGGTTTTATCGTTTTTTTCTAAAAATAACAAAAAAAATTTAGAGGTCAAGGTAAAACTTTGGGGAAAATTTGTTATTTTTAAAAAAGCAAAAAACAAAAATTTACGGCAATTTGCCTATGAAGACTACTCTATTCACATATTTTCTTGGTCCGAGGGGAGAGAACACAGAGCTTTTCAAAAAGCTCATTTACAAAGCAATTGAATGGAACAAAAGATGGCGTGAAGATTTTTTTGATGATCCCTCAGTTTATCCAGAAGATTTTTTCAGTTCTGAAATTTATAAAATTGAATCGGAGAATCTGGAAAAGATCTTTGATGAATTTTTGAAAAGACTTGAAGGAAATCTTCCATATTTCCACCCAAGGTATTCAGCTCAGATGTTAAAAGATCCATCAATTCCAGCTTTGCTTGCTTATTTTGCAGTTATGTTGACAAACCCAAATAATCATGCTTACGAAGGTGGTCCTGTGACAACAGAGATGGAAATGGAAGTCGTTGAGGATCTTTTAAGGCTTGTAGGATTCAAAGAAGGTTGGGGGCATTTAACAAGCGGGGGTTCGCTTGCAAATCTTGAAGCGCTTTGGGCTGTAAGAGATCTAAGGAAAGATGGTATCGCTGTTTTCTCAAAAGGTTCTCATTATTCGTGGAAAAGGATTTGTTCAATTTTGAAAGTTGATTTCGTTGAAATTGAGGTTGATGAAAATTATAGAATTGACCTTGACCAACTTGAGAGCGTCTTGAAGAAAAATAAAGTTATGTTTGTAATGGCGAACTTTGGAACTACTGGGGCTGGTGCAGTTGACCCATTGGTTGAAATTTTAAATTTGAAAGAAAAATATGGCTTTCATTTGCATATTGATGCAGCGTATGGTGGATATTTTCGCACTTTGATAATTGACGAGGCGTATAAATTAATTGATTTCTCAATGATAGATGTGCCATTGAAGAAATTTGTGTATGACAATTTGCTTGCAATTCCTGAGGTGGATTCTTTAACAATTGATCCACATAAACATGGGCTCGTTATGTATGGAGCTGGTGGTGTATTATACAAGGATGAAAACTTAAGGCAGGTTATACTTAACACCTCACCTTACACATATCACAAAAAAGATAAACCAAATATCGGAATGTTTCAGCTTGAAGGATCAAGACCCGGGGCATCGGCTGCTGCTGTTTGGCTCACGCATAGAGTAATACCACTTAATAAAAATGGGTTTGGAGAAATTCTTGCTCAAACTTTAAAAACCGCAAATTATTTTTATGGAAGGATAAAAAATCTTGATGGCTTTGCACCACTAACTCAACCGGACCTTGACATTTTCTGTTTCTATAGACATGATGGAAATTTCAAACTTAGTGATATAAATCGGAAAACGCTTAGAATTTACAACCACCTTTCGGTTGAAAATCCAAATGCTAAATTCATACTTTCTAAGTTTATCGTTGATAAATTTACCGCCCAAAAGATAAATCCAAAGTTTGAAATTGATGATGAATATTTAACTACACTTCGTTCTGTCTTCATAAAGCACTGGAACACAATAAGCGAAAAAAATAACTATGTTGATATGCTCGTTGACGAGTTATTGAAGGATTAGGTTTATTTATCATTTTTTAGATTCTTCTTGAAAAATTTGTCAATTAAGTCCCATGCGTTTTTAGTTGAAATTTCATCGTAATTGTTTTTGTTGTTCGGGTTCATAAATGCGTGATTAACATCGGGATAGATTTTAACTTCAATTTTTTTGCCAAGTTTTTTCATTTTTTCTTCAAAGTTTTTTACCGCATCTGTTGGTATCCCGCGATCTTTTTCTGCGAAGATACCGAGAATCGGCGAATTTATTTTCGCAAGTTGTTGTTCATCTTCGACAAGTCGCCCATAGCAAATGACACCAGCAGCAAACTCTGGAATTTCGATCATACTTCTCAAAGCAAATCCACCGCCCATACACCATCCAATTATTCCAATTTTATCAGGAATCACATCATTTCTTGATTTAAGATATTCAAGAGTTGATTTTATATCTCTTATAACAGTATTAAGCGAAAGCGATTGCATGTATGATCTTGCTTCTTCTGGTGTTTTAGCGAGCTTACCGCGATAGAGATCAATAGCAATGGCAACATATCCTTGACCTGCGAATCTTACAGCGTTTTCCTTTTCCCATTCGGTAAGACCCCACCATTCATGGATTAATATGATCGCTGGAAATTTCCCTTTAACTTTGGGAACCGCAAGAAAAGCGGAGACTTCTTCATCACCACTTTTGAATTTGACCATTCGTGTTTCGATATTTAACTTCTTCTCCTGGGTAAAGGCAAGTATTGTAAAGATGACAGATAAAATCATCGCAATTATAAGCAAGAGAAAAATTTTATCAAGCATATATGTTTCCCATTTTTATTTTTGTGTTAAAGGAAGTTTAATTGTTATCGTTGTTCCTTTTCCAAGCTCACTTTCAACGAAAATTTCCCCTTTGTGTTCGGTTACGATTTTTTTAGTTATTGCCATTCCAAGTCCAGTGCCGTGCTTTTTGCCGTATGTGACAAACGGTTCAAAAAGTTTTTTCTTAACTTCTTCAGGCATCCCCTTACCTGTATCTGTAAACTGCATATAGAAGAAACCATTTTCAAGCCATGTTTTCACAATAAATTTTCCTCCCTCTGGCATCGCATCTCTTGAGTTATGAGCGATATTGAAAACTACGCGAGTCATTTTATCAACATCAATTTCAACTTCATCACTATATTCGATTACTTTTTCAATTTGTATTTTGTTTCTCTCAAAATCCCTTGCCAAAAACGCTATCACGCCATCGAGGAAATCACCGAGCTTTATCTTTGAGAAGTTCAAGCTGGAAACACCTCTTGAGAAGTCAAGTATCTCTTGAGCCATATTAACAAGCCGGTCGATTTGCTTTATTACCTCGTCAACAAGTTGAATTGCTTCACTTTCACCGACTTTTTTCCTTAGAACTTGCGCATATGCTTTTATTGTCGTCATGGGGTTTTTTATATCGTGGATAATTGAGCTTGCCATTCTTCCGATTACAGCAAGGCGCTCGTTATTTACAAGTTCCTGTGCCATCTTTGCGTTTTGAATCGCGATTGACGCATGGATTGAAAGTGCATTTAACATTTCTTCATCTTTTTTTGTAAAAACACCCTCCTTTTTATTTATCAGTTGGAATACACCAACAATTTTTTCGTTTTTATCTTTTATTGGCTGACATAGCATCGTTTTAGTTCTATATCCTGTTTTGATGTCTATTTCAGGATTGAATCTTTGGTCTTTGTAGGCATCTTCAAGGTTGATCGTTTCTCCAGTTTGTGCCACATATCCTGCGATACCTTTCCCAGATGGGTAGGCGAATTTCAGTAATTTCTTCCCCTTGAAGAACTTTGACCATATCTCACCTGTTAATTCATCAACGAGGTAAACAGTCCCTCTATCTGCATTCGTGATTTCAAGAGTGATTTCAAGTATGATTTTCAAAAGATCATCAAGATTTATAGTTGAATTCACACGCTTGGTGATCTCAATTAGGTAATTTAGTTTGTTTACCTGTTCCGTCATTTCCTTTTCATACTCAAGAAAATCTTTCAAAATTTTCTCGTTTGACTTCCTTAATCTTTCGCTCAAGATCCTTGAGATGTTGATCAAGATTTGAGGGTGTAAATGAATAAGTTTTTCAAATTCGTTTGCGGGAATTGATATTATTTTACAGTCAGTCAAAGCGACGACGCTTGCAGAACGAGGGCGCAGGTCGATCAAGGACATCTCGCCAAAGAAATCACCTTCTTCAAGCTCCATCAAAATTTTACCTTTTGAATCAGCAAATTTAACAACCTTCACTTTACCTTCCGCGATCAGGCAAACCTTATCACCAAATTCGCCTTCGCGAAGTATGATATCACCAGGTTTGTAATTTTCAATAAATGAATTTTGAACGATCTCGTTTATCAATTCTTCTCCGACGCTTCCGAATAATTTATTTTTCTTCAACGATTCAATCACTTGTTGCATTACTACCTCCGGTGTAAGTTGGTAAATAAAGCGAGGCGTTTTTTATAACTGCTATTGAGCCAGAAAGATTTTTTAAGGTGCTTATATCATCAAGCGATTTTAGTCCCATTAGTTCAAGTAAATTTTTCTCAAGTTCACACTTTACAACTATATTAGCAATTTTCAATTTATTTTGCAATGACAATGCGGTATGACCATTCATTGAATAATTTTGAAGCAAATGTTTTTTCATCTCATTTTGGTTTTCAAATTTAAACCAATCAAGAAAAGTCCTCGAGCCAATCCCATCTCTGCATTCAATAAATGAGAACAAATAACCGCCTTCCTTTAGAATATAGTGTGAGTGATGAATTGCTTTGTGCGATTGAATGAAATTAACATCCTTTGGGAAACCACCAGCGCTTGATATTAGGACATCAAATTTTTTATCAACTGGTATTGTGAAAAACTTTTTAACAAATTCAGAGCCGGCTCTATGCGAGGAGATCACATCTCCTGAAAATGCTGAAACAATTTTGTCATTTTCATCAAGAACAACGCCGAAATGAAATGTGTTGAGGTTGCAAAGTCTGAATGCTTCAACTATGTCTTCGTAAACAGGATTTCCGTCAAGTTTAAGATTAGTTGCATTTGGATTTATATCGCCGTCAGATGTTAAGGTAAGTTTATGGTTTTGAATCGCAGTTTTATATGACGCCACGCCCGGAATTAACATTTTTGCTCCACCACCAAAACCAGCGAAATAATGATGGGTAATTGCACCAATTAACAGGATTTTATCAACCGACGAGAGGAGGGGATTCAAGAAAATTTCGGTTCCAAACTTCGTCTTACCATAATATTTGAAATTATTAGCATAAGCGTCATGTTCAAAAACTTCAAAGTTATTATAAATTTCGTCTCCAAGTATTTCGCGCTTCTCTGTTTCTGTTTGCCTTGCGTGGGTGCCGTTTGCAAATAAAATTTTTACATTTGCGCTTTTAAATCGCTGTAAAATAAATTTTAAAACTAAATCAACGCGTGCCTTTCTTGTCTTGTCTGGGACAATGATCAAAACTTTATCATTTGGATTAATAAAGTTCTCAAGTTTCGGTGCATCAATTGGATTATCAAGTGCATCGTTTATGATTTCAAATTCGTCTCTTTCAGGTGGTATCAGTTGAGGTTTTAAAACAACGGCATGGTCTGGAAGTTCAATTTCTATTTCTGTTTTTCCATATTTTATCGAAACTTTTTTCACTTTCACTTTTCATTTTCTATTCATAAGAGTTGCAGCAAAAGCTGCACCAAATCCATTATCAATGTTTACAACAACAACGCCTGGAGCGCATGTGTTAAGCATAGTCAAAAGAGGTGCAAGTCCATTAAAGTTTGCACCATATCCAATTGAGGTCGGAACAGCTATAACTGGGACTCCAACAAGTCCCCCTACGACACTTGGCAACGCTCCTTCCATTCCAGCAACAACGATTATAACACTTGCGCTTTTCAATTTATCAAAATTTGAAAGTAAACGGTGAATTCCAGCAACCCCAACATCATATAGAATTTCAACTTCATTCCCAAGCATCTCTGCTGTCACTCTCGCTTCTTCGGCAACGGGCAAATCCGCAGTTCCAGCAGTTATAATTAAAATTTTCCCTTTTTTATCATCTTTCTTTATATCGCCACGAATTACGGTTATCGTTCTTGCCAACTCGTTATATTTAGCATCTTTTGCGATTTTTTTGACTTCTTTAAAATGTTCAAAATTAGCTCGTGTCGCAAGAAGGAATTTAGATTTTTCCAATATTCTTTTTGCTATTTCCCTTACTTGTTCAGGTGTTTTCCACTGACAAAGTATAACTTCGGGAAAGTTATGTTTGAGCATTCGATGATGATCAACCTTTGCGAAATCAATATTTTCAAAAGGAAACCATTTTAACTCGTTTAAAAATTCATCAACGCTGATTTTCCCGTTTTTATAATCGTTCAAAAGTTTTTCTAACTTTTCACGCATTGTTTGGGTTTCTAAAATTTAAATTTTGCTGAAATCATAAACCTCCCACCTTTGCTTTCTACTCCAATGCCAGGAATGTTTTCACCGAAAATGTCTCCCGAACCTTTATCTGGTGTAAATAGAAGAACATCAATTATATTTACAACCCAAAGTCCAGCTGTTATACCAAGAAAAAGATTTCTTCTTTTGTAATCTCTATCAATGTTTGCTTTAACTTGCAACATCTCCTGCCATATTTGTTCGGCTCTTTCCCAATTCATTGTGCTTTGATATTGAATCTCTAAATTTTCCAGTCTTTCGTTCCCTCCAACAAGGTTATTTTGTGATACAACTGCTGTGATAAGCGAACCGAAAGTGGTTAATGTAAAAAACGCACCTTTGATCTTATGTCCGAGATAAAATTGACCCGCACCAGGTATAAAGGTTGAATATGTAAGTGCTGTAAGTTTTCGCTTTGAAATAAATGATTCATCTGAGGATTGCGGAAAAACTATCGCTTGAGCGAAGATGATTAAAAGCAAAATTTTCTTAAGCATAAACTTTAATCCGTTTGTTTTGGGCTGAATAAATTTAAAAAATTAAGGCGAGATTTAAAATGAATTCTAAGCGTATAAAGTGAAATTTAAATTTTATCCGTAGCTTTGTCAGATTGTGTTTTCAATCTTGATAAAGTTGGAATAATTTTTTAAATTTGAAAAGTCAAAAGAAAGCGTCAAAATCTGAGATTTGAAAGGCGTTTTCAGAAAAATAAACGATATGATTGGGTTAACGAAATCTGAAAGTGTTGTCTTCTGGTTTCTTATTGTGGCTTTTGTTGCGGGAGTTGCTATAAGACTTGTGAAGGGTGATGTTGTTAAAAAGGAAACCACTAAATTTGATTATTCTGCTTTTGATAAGGAATTTGAACGAAGATCGGCTGAAATTGAAAAATATGTATCCGCTGGAAATAAAAATACGGACAATAAATTTGCGGATGAAAATTTTGTCTCAGCGCCGTTTAAAGTGAACATCAATACCGCGACCAAGGAAGAGTTAATGAAGCTTCCCGGCATCGGGGAGAAAACAGCTGAGCAGATAATAAAGCATAGGGAAATTTATGGGAAATTTGGAAAAATTGAGGATATAATGAATGTCAAAGGAATAGGGCAGAAGAAGTTTGAAAGGATAAAAAATTATTTGACAACAAATTAAAACAAAAGGAGAAAGTAAATGGCACAAGCAAAGGCAAAAGGCTCAATTATTCTTGAAATTTTGATAGTTATCCTGATCGGCTTTCTTGTCTACACAATTTATGATCCAGCGATGAAAATTAGAGCCGAAGAAGAATTAAAAAAGGTATGTAGGTTCAGGATGAAGAACATAAGACAGGCAGAGCTAAAATATTTCGATGAATACGGGAAATACACGGGCAACATTGATTCACTTATTACATTTATAAAGGTAAAAAACATACCAGATTCGCTTTTCTTTTCAACTGCAGCGGAAAAATTCAATCCTGATTCACTTCGTCGTTGTCCAAAGTTGGGTGAATACTATATAATTGGGGCTGATTCGCTTGGAAAATATTACTGGGTTGAATGTCCATATGGTCATGGAACAATTGGTTCAAAAGATAAACCGGAGGATGTGAATAAAGTATCTTGGGAGTAAATGATTTTCATAACTGTAAAACTTGGCAGGGAACGGATCTATATAGCTGAGACCGAGGAGCTATCAAGAAAATTGGTTCTAAAAAAAACTTTAAGTCAAAGTTTATGTCTTGAAACTTTTTCTTTTGAAAAGGCTGTCGAAATAGCTTCTGTTATTTCTTCTTCAATAAACATAAGCGAAAAATTCACGAAAATTTCTTTCTGTCTTGACACTGAATTCGCGTTTTTGAATGTCATTCCCGTTGATGCCAACTTATCTGAGAAGGAATTAAACCAACATTTGTCGTGGGAGATCTTTAATTATTTCCCTGGCGAATCAGTGCATAACTTTGCAATTAGAGGTTATAAGTTTGGAACTGGCGAAATCCATAAGATGCTCGTTGCTGCCGTAAGAAAAGAAATAATTTCTTTTGCGAGAACGATAGCTGACAAGTTAAATTTAAAGGTTCAAATAATTGATATTGATCATTTCGCTGCTGAAAATTGTTTAAGGGAAAGGATAAGCCCAACGCGGTCAAAATATATTTATAGTGACTTTATTCTCGTTGGACTAAAAGAGAGAAGAATTGATGTCAGTTTGTTCAAAAACTATGAATTTAAAAGATATTTTTATTATGTTGTCAACAGTGAGTCAGATTTGAGATATTTTGTCATAAAATTGATAAACGATAATATTTCCGCTGGATTTGAAAAGTTTGTTTTTTACGGCGAAGTAAGTGAGGAGGTGATTGATTTAATAAGTGAAATGCTGGGAAATAAATTTCTATTTTTGAATCCATTTGATTCTCCTTTGTTCCTTGATATAAAGGTAAATCCTAAAAATGCTTCTGTTTTCGCTCCAAATATAGGGCTTATGTTAAGAATGTTATGGTCAGGATAATAACCGGGAAATATAAAGGACGTTCCTTAAAAATCGCAAAGAATGAGTCAATAAGACCGACTTCGGATAGGGTAAAAGAAGCACTTTTTAACATTTTATCAAATAGAATTAATTTTGAAAATCTTGTTGTCCTTGATCTCTTTGCTGGAACTGGCGCGCTTGGTTTTGAGGCGTTAAGCAGAGGCGCTGAAAAAGCCATTTTCGTTGATAATTACTATGGAGCGCTTAAAATGATAAAAGAAAACGCGAAAGAGCTTGGTTGTGTGGATAAAATTCTAATTGTAAATGATGACGCTTTGAGATTTATTGAATATTCAACTGAAAAGTTTGATCTTATCTTTGCTGACCCACCTTATATGTATCCACACTTTAATGAGCTTATTTACAAGATTTGGGAAAGAAAATTATTAAGTGAGATTGGTTTTTTCTCGCTTGAACATGATTCAAAGATTGTCTTTACCCCTGATTTGATACCATTTGAAATCGTGACAAGAAGAGAGTTCGGAAAAACAGCATTCACAATTTTTAAATATAGGGAGTGAAAAGTCATGAAGATCGCAATCTATCCCGGGACATTTGATCCGATAACAAATGGACATATTGATGTAATAGAGCGCGCGTCAAGGTTGTTTGATAAAGTCATCGTAACGGTTGCTAAAAATGTCGCTAAAACACCACTTTTTACAGTTGAAGAGAGAATAAAAATGATAAAAGAGGTTGTGAAAAAGTTTGATAATGTTGAAGTTGATAGTTTTGATGGGCTCCTTGTTGATTATGCACGGATGAAAAATGCGGTTGCAATAATAAGGGGATTGCGTGCGGTTTCGGATTTTGAATATGAATTTCAAATGGCTCTGATGAACAGAAAAATATGTGATATAACCACTGTTTTCCTCGTCCCGCATGAGAAATATACTTATTTGAATTCAACGATAGTTCGTGAGATAGCTTCGTTTGGAGGCGATGTTAGCAATTTTGTGCCGAAAATAGTAGAAAAAATGCTTAAAGATAAATTCAAGCAAAAGCAAAACATGAGAAGGAGAACCTAATGCTTAAGCTTTCTGAAAAAATACTGAACTTACCTGAGTCAGAAACCCTTCGCATTTCGGCAATTGCAAAAAATATGAAAGCACAAGGAATTGATGTTGTTTCGTTGAGCGCAGGGGAACCCGATTTTCCGACACCTGAGCATATAAAGGAAGCAGCAATTCAAGCGATACGGGAAAATTTCACAAAATACACTCAAAATCAAGGCATACCGGAGCTAATAAATGCAATTATTGAGAAGTTTCGGCGTGATAATAACATTGAATATAAACCAAGTGAAATACTTGTTTCGAATGGGGGGAAGCACTCAATTTTCAATGCTTTACAAGCGATATGTAATCCCGGGGACGAGGTAATAATTCCTGCGCCATATTGGGTGAGTTATCCTCCAATGGTTGCGCTTGCGGATGCTGTGCCAGTAATTTTGAAAACAGATATAAGCACAAACTTTAAAATAGTCCCTGAGCAGCTCAAGGAAGCTATAACGAAAAAAACGAAAGCTCTTATTCTTAACTCGCCGTCAAACCCAACTGGCACCGTTTACACAGAAGGGGAAATAAGACAAATCGCCGAAATTGTTTATGAAAGGAATATCTTCGTAATTTCAGATGAAATTTACGAAAAGATACTTTACGAGGGGAAACATTTCAGTATGGCTTCAATCAAAGAGTTGAAAGATCTTGTGATAACTGTTAACGGTGTCTCAAAAGCATATTCTATGACTGGCTGGAGGATTGGATACCTTGGAGCGAAAGAGGAGATAGTTAAGCTCGCAAATAAGATTCAAGGTCAGATGACATCAAATGCTTGTTCAATTTCTCAAAAAGCAGCTCTTGCTGCGTTGACAGGGACACAGGAGCCCGTGAGGAAGATGGTTAATGAATTCAAGATAAGACGAGATTTTATCTGTTCAGAACTTAAGCAAATTCCAGATATAGAAATTTTCATACCTTCGGGTGCATTTTATGTTTTTCCAAAGGTTTCAGCTTACTACGGTAGAAGCTACAATGGCATGACTATAAGAAACTCAAACGATTTTTGTGAGTTCTTACTTAAAGAAGAAAAGCTGGCGATCGTTCCCGGGGATGCATTTGGAATGGATGAATGCGTCAGGATTTCTTATGCTGCTTCTATGGAAGAGCTGATGAAAGGCGTTGAAAGATTCAAAAGAGCAATTGAAAAACTAAGCGATTAAAATTTGAAACTTTTTTCTGACTCTTTAATGTTATTAAAAATCGCAAGGGAGAAATTAAAAACAAAATTAGGTGAGTAAAAAGCTTATGCCAACATATGAGTACAAATGTGATACCTGTGGTTACATCTTTGAGGAATTTCAAAGCATAAATGATGAACCGATAAAAATTTGCCCAAAGTGTGGAGGCAATGTAAAAAGAATTATAAGCGGCGGGATCGGTTTGATTTTCAAAGGCTCAGGATTTTATATAACTGATTATAAGCGTGGAAATTCAAAAAACGGCTCAAATTCTGAAACAAAGACAGAAACAACTAAATCTGAAAAATCAGAGTAATCAAAATTTTTTAACCCACCTCCATTTTACAACCCTAATCTACCAAGCGTAAAGTTGGGAGGTGGGTTATTTTGTTTTTAATGAATAATTGTGGTTTTAACAAGAGTAAGTTTAAAGTGTCATTAGAACTCCAAGTGCAATTGAATTTAATTTTGCTTCCATTTTGTCTGACCTTGACGGAATTAAAACAGGAGCTTTTGCGCCAGCGATGACATGACCAATCTTATAGTGTGCGAAATAAGTTAAACTTTTTCCAAGTATATTTCCACTTTCAATGTTTGGAACTATTAAAATGTCAGCTTTTCCAGCGACCTCCGATTTTATTCCTTTTTCGAGAGCCGATTCTTCTGAAATAGCAAGGTCAAGGGCTAAAGGACCATCAACGATACAACCGGTTATCTTCCCTTCAATGTTAAGTTGTTTTAGTTTCAGAGCATCTGTGGTTGAAGTTAATTCTTCTATTACGAGCTCTGTCGCTGATAATACGGCAACTTTTGGGTTTTCAAAACCAAGCTTATATGCAACTTCAACGGCGTTCTTTATTATTTCAATTTTTTGCTCAAGCGTTGGGTTTAAAACTACGCCTCCGTCCGACATAAGGATAAACTTTGATTCACCCTTTTTCTCTGGATACTCAAAGACAAAAACATCACTTAGCAATTTCCCTGTTCTGAGTCCTGTTTCTTTGTTTAGAACACCTTTCATCAATGTTGTAGTATCAACCTTGCCCTTCAAAATTATTTGTGCTTTTCCTTCTCTTACAAGTGAAGTTCCAATTAAAACAGATTTAGTTGGATCTTTTTCCTCAATAATTTCAAAGTTCTTTGGATCTTCCCCGAGTTCTTTGAGCATTTCGGAAATTTTTTGTGAATCTCCTATTAAAATTGAGTTAGCTATTTTTTGTTTTCTTGCTTCAATTGCTGCTGAAAGCGCTGTTTCTTGATGTGCGGATATGACTGCTATTGTTTTTGATGTTCCCTTTACTTTTTCAATGAGTTCTTGGAAATTTCTTATCATTTTTGGTTTAAAATTTTATTTGCAATTTTACCGGCGCTCGTAACGCAATCGCCAACCGAGATCCCACCGCGATAATTTGCACATAGGTAAATTCCTGGGTTTGCCTTCTCAAATTCATCTATCATAGCCATAATTTTTAAATGTCCAACATTATATTGAGGTATTGCTTTTTCCCATCTGGAGATCCATATAAATTCTGGCTCACCATTGATCTTCATTATTTCTTTCAATTCATCACTTACAATTTTTATTAGCTCATCGTCACTTTTAAGAGCAAGTTCTGGTTGTCTTGTACCGCCAACAAATGTAGTAAATTCAACATAATCCTTCCGGAGATTGTTCAACGGACAATGTTGATTTTAAGTGTGCCAGAGTTTTTCGTTTCTCTTTTTCGGGTGTTAAAAATCCAAAACCATCTGGGCTCAATACCGATTTGCTCTTTTTTATAGCCAAATACGACCTCAGGCAACCTGCGGATAATAAATTTGCTTTAAAATAGACCCAATCACTTGATAATTGAGCAATTATTTCTCCAGTGATATAAGCGGGCGTTGAGACGGACAACTATTTCCGAGTAAATGTTTTCAATTTTTCCATTTTTCGAACTAATACATATCCCAAATTGTCTTTTTTAATTGATTTAACATTTGCCCCAACTACAACTGAATCGCCGATGTAATTTGCGATTGCTTTCGGCAAAGTTCCCATGCCATTGATGAAGGAAAACATTTTAGCTGTTATTTTTGATTGTTCAGCTCTTTGCTTTCTTTCTTTAGCTCCTTTTATGGTTCCGATGATCAAACCGCCGTATTTTTCTTCAAGTGCGTAAAGTCGGGGAAACGCCGATTTAACACCAAGTTTTTCTGGATCGCCAGCGTATACGCCAGCAACGAACGGATTTATGGTGTAGTCAAGAAATTCATTCCCGAGTCGTCTTCTAACAAATTGCGAAACTGTTTCCTCCCAAAATGGATCGTTTGTCTTGTTTTTAGCACGACCGTGAAATGGTTCAAGAATTATGCGAAGTTTTCCGCGCCAACTCCATAGCTTGCTCTTGAGAAAGTCCTGCGGTTTCATTGGGATCGGATATAGATTCCCAGTTTTAAGAATATATCTCTTATTTGAAGATTCATTTGCATAAACCATCTCGTTTAAAATTCCAACTTCATCGGCGATTTGCTTGAAAAGTGGTGTTGTTTCAAGAGCACTATTTGGTCCGAATTCAACAAGGTATCCGTTTATTCTTTTGCTTTTCATCGTTCCACCAACTTCATTTTCTGCTTCAAGGACTGTGACATTTAGCCCGTTCTTTTTAAGTAGAAATGCGGTTGTAAGCCCTGATATTCCTGCTCCGATTATTATTGCACTATCTTTCATTTTTAACTGCCTCCAAAACTATGTTTTTTAAAGCTTCAATAAATGTTTCAGAGTCGTTCAAAGCTTCGGTAACGATGAATTTTTGTATTCCATTTTTAATAGCAATATCTTTAACGAAGATTCCAAGTTCATATAGCGTTTCTATGTTATCTGACACGAAGCTAAGTGGAACAACGAGCAAATTTTTAATTCCTTCGTTAGCGAGCTTTTTTACAGAGTCAACCGTTGATGGCTCAAGCCATTTTGTAGGTCCGATCTTGCTTTGAAAACAAAGAATAGTTTTCGCGGTTTTGAAAAATTCCTTTAATTTGGAGTTATTTTGTAGATAGTTAGTTATAGCGTTATAAGATTTGCTGATTTCATGGAAATAGGGATCACCATTTTGAATAAGTTTAACGGGCAAGCTATGGGCACTGAATAACACGGCAAAATTTTTGAAATCCTCATCATTGAAATTTTCAGCCGCCTCTTCAATCCTTTCTGCAAGTGCCTTGATGTAAAGCTCGTTATCGGGGTAACTTTTTATTTTAATTATTTGCTTTATATCAAATCCGCGAGAGATTATATTTAATCTTTTCAGGGCGCGATTGAATTCGTTAAAGCTTGAACCAGTGGTTGTGGTTGAATATTGAGGGTAAAGGGGAAGAAGTATTATTTTTTGTGAATTATCTTTCAAAGCTCTTTCAATTGCCTCATCTATGAATGGACGCCAATATCTCATTCCGATATAAACCTTGCAATCAAGGAATGGTTCAAGTTTTTTTTCTAATAATTTTGCTTGAATAAGTGTATAACTCAAAATCGGGGAACGACCACCAATTTTTTGGTAATATTTTGCAACTTTTTTTGATCTTAATTTTGAAATTAATTTTGCAAAAGTTTTTTGAGTTAGTGAGGGAAATGGAAATTTGAATATGTCTGGATCTGAGAACAAGTTGTAAAGAAATTTTTCTACATTTTTTGTTGAATCAGGTCCACCGAGGTTTAGAAGAATAATTCCATATTCAGGCATTGTTGAGTTAGTGTAAGTTTTTTCTTTATATTTTTCTCAACTTGCTTTATGATCTTTACATTTTGTTTGCTAAATCTAAATATAACTCGGGTTTTGGGATAAATTCAAGTTGAGGTAATGGCATAAGATTTGATGAATTGTTTGGGAAAAATTATGGACAAATTTGTCTTTTTCTTGACTTTGAATTTTTGTCTCTTTAAATTATTTGTAGACAAACAAATCCAAATTTGTGTTGCTCAGCAGAACTTGTAAATATGCAATTCAAGCGATGATATTTATATCTTCGCTTAATTCAAAAGAACCTGTGCTTGCAAAGCAAATTGCGGGGGCTTTATCTATTCCGAGGGAATTTTTGAACAAAGTCATGCAGCAGCTTGTGAAAGCTGGGTTTTTAGTATCGATTAGGGGACCGGGTGGAGGATTTGTCCTTGCAAAAGATCCAAGGGAGATCACCATTTTTGACATAGTTAAGGAAATTGATGGAACTGAATGGTTTGAATCGTGTCTTTTAAGGATTGGTTGTTGTGATCTTGAAAATCCATGTGCGATGCATGATTTTTGGGTAAAAGTAAGAAATCAGGTTAGAGCAATTCTTGACCATGAAAGCCTATTTGATCTTGTTAAAGAGATGAGAAATGGGAAAAGGGTTCTTCAATTTGCTGAGGATTTTATCCTTTTGAAAAAAATTAAAACACAGATGGGAATTAATTAATGGGATATAGGGTTTTTGTTCCTGATTTGATTCATTGGCAGAAACAAGTAAAATGTCAAGCGGCATGTCCAATCCATACAGATGCTGGTAGATATGTTCAGTTGATAGCAGAGGGTAGATACAAAGAAGCATTTTTTGTCGCTCGTTCTCCTAATCCATTTGTTTCAGTATGTGGGAGGGTGTGTGCGGCGCCTTGTGAGGATTTCTGTAGGCGGGGTAGTATTGATAAGCCAGTTACCATAAGGGCTTTAAAAAGATTTTTAACTGAAAAATATGGTGTTGAATCACTTTATCCAGATACACAGGATGAAATTTTTCAAAATGATTTTGATGCGGGGGATAATAAGTTGTTCTGGCATTTACCTGCACTTGCCAAGGTAAGAAAAATTGGAGTTAAAAACAAAAGAGTTGCAATAATTGGTGCTGGTCCAGCTGGACTTGCTTGTGCTCATGATCTTGCGCTGATTGGTTATCAAGTTACAGTTTTTGAATCTTCAAATGTACTTGGTGGTATGATGAGGCATGGGATACCTGAGTTTAGATTATCAAGGGGTATAATTGAGAAAGAGATAAATAAAATTTTGTGGCTTGGGGTTGAGGTAAGAACACTTACACCTTTAACAAAAAATTTTGGAATTAAAGAGTTAAAAGAGGAATTTGATGCGATATTTATAGCTGTTGGAACGCAAGAGGGTAGGGAGATGAATGTAGAGGGGGCAAATCTTGATGGTATTATAAAAGCAATTGATTTCCTAATAAATGTTAACAATGGATACAGAGTTGATCTCGGGGAAAAAGTACTTGTGATTGGTGGTGGTTTTGTTGCTTTTGATGCTGCGAGGACAGCTTTGAGAATGGCAGTTGAGATGGAAGAAAGGGAAAAAATTGGGAATGGTTCAACTTATAACATTGTAATGGATGCAGCGAGAACCGCGAGAAGAGCCGGCGTGCTTGAGATTCATATTGCAAGTTTAGAATCGTTTGATGAAATGCCAGTGTTAAGGACTGCACAGGGTAAGGAAGAATTTGAGGAAGCTATAAAAGAAGGGATAATTTTTCATCCACAAAGAGGGGTGAAAAGATTTGTTGGTGAGAACGGTAAAGTTAAAGGTGTTGAGTTCGTAGGTGTTAAAAAGACATATGATGAGGATGGAAGATTTAATCCGATTTTTGATGAAAGCATAAGTGAATATATTGATGCTGATACTGTTATACTTGCGATAGGGCAAAGACCGAATTTGAATTTTATAAAACCAGAGGATGGAATAGAAATCACTGCGTCTGGAACAATAAAGGTAAATCCTGAAACACTTGAAACGACCGCACCTGGGGTTTTCGCTGGCGGTGATGTTGCATTCGGACCTAGAAATTTAATTGACGCGATCGCAAATGGTAAGCAAGCAGCCATCTCAATTGATAATTATTTGAGGGGTTTAAAAGCAAAAAGAATTTTCAACCTTTCGGTTGAAAAAATTGAGAAAAGAAATTATTCAAATTATGTTGGATACGAGCTCATACCAAGAAAACCACCAAATACAGTTCCAATTGATAGAAGAACTGGGATTGTTGAGGTTGAGATGGGCTATACAGAAGAGGAAGCGATTGAGCAAGCGAAAAGATGTTTGCTATGCCATATTCAAACAATTTATGACTCTGAAAAGTGTATCCTTTGTGGCGCTTGCACCGATGTTTGTCCTGAATATTGCCTTAAGCTCATTCCAATTGAAGAGCTTGAGATTGATGAAGAAGTCAAATTAAAACTTTCCCAGCATTATCAGTTTGCAGATAATGTTCCCTTATCCGCGATGATAAAAGATGATGAAAAATGTATAAGATGTGGGCTTTGCGCAATCATTTGTCCGACTGAAGCAATGACTATGGAAAGAATGTATTATGTTGAGAAAGAAATAATTGCTGAAGATTAAAAACAAAAACAATTTTTAAAATGAAACTTGACAGGAGAAAATTTTTAAAGAACATCGGAATTGTTTCACTTGTCCTGGCTCTTATGGGACAAATTTATACATGGATAAGGTCATTGTTTCCAAATGTAAGCTATGAGGGGATAAGAAAAATTAAACTTGATGAGCCTGATAAAATTCCCGATGGAGTAACTTTTATTGAAGAAATAAAGACATATATTTTTCGCGAGGGAAAAACATTTTATGCCATTTCTGCGGTTTGTCCACACCTTGGATGTACTGTGAAATATATTGGGCTTTCAAAACCCAAAATTGTTAAAATTGCCGGAAGAGAAGTTGAGGTAAGGTGGGAATTTCACTGTCCATGTCATGGATCAAAATTTTACGGGGATGGGACAAACTACGCTGGACCTGCTCCAAGACCACTTGATTGGGTGAAAGTTGAGGTTTCACCTGAGGATGGTAAACTTGTTATTGATTTGAATAAAACAGTTCCACAAAATTATAAATTTACTGTATAAATAAAAAGAGGTTCTTATGGCTGAGTTAGAAATTAAAGAGAGAAAATTCAATGGAAGAAGATTATTTTGGACATGGTCTCCACGCTCAGAAAAAGAAGCTGGTGAATCAATAGTAGGAAATATATTGCTTCATTGGTTTCCAGCAAAGGTAACTTTAAAAAGTTTATCTTGGGGCTATTCTCTTTGGCTTGGGACTATAACTGCAACATTGTTCTTGATACTGACTATAACAGGTGTTGTTTTGATGTTTCTTTATGTTCCTTCTGTTGAAAGGGCGTATCATAGCGTTAAGGATATAGAATATGTCGTTTCGTTTGGTTGGTTTATCAGAGCGATGCATAGAAATGCTGCACATTTGATGGTTGCATTTGCTTTTCTTCATATGGTTAGAGTTTTTTTAACGGGAGCGTATAAAAATGGTATCGGTGTTGGGCAAAATAGGCCATTGAACTGGTTGATTGGTGTTGCGCTTCTCCTCATTACACTTTTTCTTTCGTTTACTGGTTATCTTTTGCCTTGGGATCAGCTTGCCTTTTGGGCTATAACTGTTGGGACAAACATAGCAAGGAGCGCTCCTATAGTTGGGGAATGGATAAGATTTATTCTCTTAGGTGGATATGAAATTGAACAAAATGCCTTGATAAGGTTTTATGTACTTCATTGCTTTTTTTTACCAGCAATTGCTCTGATTCTTTTTTCTTATCATATGTGGAGAATTAGAAAAGACGGAGGGCTTGCTTGTGTTGATAATCTTGTTTTAAATCAGAGAAAGGAAAAAATTAGGGATGGGATAAAAAGTAAAACTTACTCTCTACTTGGTATAACAACAGGTAAGACAGTTCAAGTTGAGATGACTTTACTTGACGAGGAGAAATACACTGTTAATTCAATTCCATACTTAATACGCAGGATTGGGCTTGTGATGTTTGGGACATTTGTTTTTGTCGCTTTGATAAGTTTATTTATTCGTGCTCCGCTCGAGGAGCCAGCAAATCCTAATGTCACCCCAAATCCAGCTAAAGCACCATGGTATTTCCTATGGTTACAAGAGCTTGTCGCCATTACAACGATAAGAATTGGAAACTTTATTCTAAACGGCGCTTTTATTGGTGGGCTTTTAATTCCTGGGCTTCTTGTTCTTTTACTTGCGGTATGGCCATATTTTGATAAAAGTTCAAATCTAAGCACGGGTGTCTGGTTTAGCAAAGAACGAACAAAGCAAAATATAGTTTTTCTTGTGCTGTGTTTATTGGTGATAGTTTTGATAATCATTGGGACTTATATGCGTGGACCTGATTGGGAATTTTATCTACCTTGGGAGCCATGGCCAAGATTACCTGAGAAATTTTAAAAAGAAAATTAGAATCGGAGAATGGAGAAAGACAAACTCAAAAAAGATGTGAATATAATTTATGCAATTGCTTTAATTGGTTTAATTGTAACAATCGTTCTTTATATCGGATATTTTACGCCTGAGTGGAAAAGGTATCAATTTGAATTTAAAAAGTATGTGAGAGAGAATTTAGGGGAAGAAAAAGCAAAGACAATTCAAATAGGTATTAAGCAAATCTATATTAAAGAGCTTAACAGAGTTGACAGATGTATAACATGTCACATAGGTTATGAATGGAAAGGACTTGAAAAAGCACCGAATCCATTTAAAACACATCCTAAGGAAATCCTTGACAAACATCCAATTTCAAAATATGGATGCACTATATGTCATGGTGGACAAGGTTACGCTTTAAATAAAGAAGAAGCCCATGGTTTTATTGAACATTGGGAAGAGCCACTTCTCGGAAAAGAGATTGAAGATATTTATAGACCTCCGGATAAAAAAGTTTTATTGCAGATGAACTGCAATATATGTCACCGCTATGACACATTAACACCCGGAGCTGATTATATCAACTATGCTAAAAAGCTTGTAAGGGAAAAAGGTTGCAGGGCATGTCATAAAATTAATGGTCGTGGTGGTATAATCGGTCCCGATTTAACCTATGAAGGCGATAAAGCACCTGAACAGTTTGATTATTCAAGAATTGGAGGAAGAAAATCTATTTTTGCTTGGCATGTAGCACATTATAAAAACCCTAAGATGGTTTCTCCTGAGAGCATAATGCCTGAGATGGGATTTGGTTCAAGAGAAGCAATTGCGTTAACTCTCTTAACTATGAGCTGGAAAAAGGTAAATCTTCCGACTGAATATTATCCGCAATCGTATAAGGCATTTGTTGATCTTCCAACTCCTGAGGAAATAGAGAAGGAAAAGCAAATGAGGGAGGGGGAAGGTGCATTTTTCGTTAACAAGGGATGTTTTGTTTGCCATTCAATTTCTGTGTTTGGGATTGAATCGGCTGCGAAAATTGGACCTGATTTAAGTAATGCTATTGAAGATGTTCCAAGTAGGTTTGGGAAAACACTTGAAAACTTTATCAAAGAGCCAACTGGAACGATGTCAATTGTTTTAGGAAGTCAAATTATTCTTACTGATGAAGAAAAAGCAAAGATTGTTGAACTCTTAACGAAAGCATATGAGAAATATCGTAAACAGCGATTAACTTCAAAACATTAAAAACCAATGGAGGGCTAAACCATGAAAGTACAAGTTCAAATCGCACTTGGCATTTTAATTATCTTTGTCGCAGTTGCAATTGTTTTTCACAGTTGTAAACCTGCCAAAGAAGTTGTAAAAGGTGAGGCAGCTGAAGCAGCTCTTGCAACTTATGTTCCACCAGGTGATCTTGATGAATTTTATCTTTTTTATTCTGGCGGTCATTCAGGGCAAATTTTCGTTGCTGGGATTCCATCAATGAGACACATCTGCACAATTCCTGTTTTTACGCCCTATCCATCAACAGGTTATGGATTTGACAAAGAGACAAAGGAAATGCTTGGCGGTTACACTTGGGGTGATGCACATCATCCAGCATTAAGTGAAACAAATGGTGAATATGATGGAAGATGGTTGTTTATCAATGACAATGCTAATAATCGCGTTGCAAGGATTGATCTCAGAGATTTTAAGGTTAAACAAATCCTTGGACCAATTCCAAATCTTTCAGGCAATCATGCTTCAACATTTGTAACTGAAAACACTGAATATGTCTCAATCGCATCAAGATTTTCTGTTCCAATTCCCAAAGGAACTTATGTCCCCGTTGAAGATTATGCCAAAAAATACCGTGGTATTGTTGCTTTAATTGAGGTTGATCCGAAGACAGGAGAGATGAAAATGAACGAAAAACATGGCTTCCAGGTCTTGATGCCTCCATTTAACTATGACCTTGGAGATGCTGGAAAGGGGCCAAGTCGCGATTGGGTTTTCTTCACTTGCTATAACAGCGAAAGAGCAACTGGAATACTTGAAATCACAGCTTCGCAAAATGACCGCGATTATATTGCGGCCGTTAATTGGAAAAAAGCAGAGGAATATCTCAAAGCTGGAAAATATAAACTTATTTCTGGTGTAAGGGTCATTGATCCAAAAGAGGCACCAGGGGTTGTGTATTTGATGCCGTGTGCAAAATCACCACATGGTGTTGATGTTAGCCCAGATGGGAAATGGATAGTTGGAAGTGGGAAATTACAAAGCATTACAACAGTTTATAATTTTGAAAAAATGTTGAAAGCAATTGAAAATAAAGATTTCATTGGTGAAGAGGACGGTATTCCAGTTTTGAGATATGAGAGTGTTCGTGAAGCAGAAGTCCCAGTTGGACTTGGACCACTTCATACTCAATTTGACGATCAGGGTTATGCTTACACATCGCTTTTCGTGGAAAGTGCAGTTGCAAAGTGGAAACTTGGAACTTGGGAGGTTGTTGATAAAATCCCGATCGCTTATAATATCGGGCACCTTTGCGTTCCTGAAGGAGATACGAAACGTCCAGCTGGAAAGTATCTGGTTGCTTTGAATAAACTTTCACACGGGAGACATCTCTCTGTTGGTCCAAGCCAGCCAGAGGCATCACAGTTAATTGATATAACTGGAGAAAAAATGCGATTGCTTTATGATGCGTTTACTGAGCCAGAACCACATTATGCACAGGCGATAAGAGCTGATAAAATAAAAGCAATTGAGGTTTATCAAAAAGGAATTGACAATAAGAATCCGAACGCTATCTGGGATGAGAAGGACGCTAAAGTTGTTAGAGAGGGGAACATAGTTAAGGTCTGGATGATCGCTGTAAGGTCAAGATTCTTGCCGTGGAAGATTGAAGTTAATCAAGGAGATAAGGTTATCATTTACTTAACGAATGTTGAGCAAACAACGGATGAACTTCATGGTTTTGCAATCTGTGAATATAATATAAATGTTGTCGTTGACCCTGGGGAGACGAAGACGATTGAGTTTGTTGCAAATAAGCCAGGTGTGTTTCCATTCTATTGCACAAACTTCTGCTCTGCGTTGCATCAAGAAATGCAAGGTTATTTGCTTGTTAAACCAAGAGGCGGAGCTGGGGTAGCACAAAAGTAAATTTAATAAGGGGGATGGCTTTGTTGAGTCATCCCCCGTTTAGGAATGAACTTAAATAAACTTAGCGGAGCACTTGACATGGAACAAATAATTCAAAAATGGGAAAAACTTCAAGATACACCTTTAAATTTAAGATCAAGAGTTGTAACTCTTATTTCAGTTTTCTTTCTATCTTTTGTGTTTCTATTTCCATTGTGGAGGATGCAATTTTTCGCAATTTTTTATCCAGATGGTTTGAAACTTTACATCTATTCTTACAAACTTGAGGGAGGGAAAACGCTCGCGAGAGATGATCTTCGGGAGATTAATATTCTTAATCATTATATTGGAATGAAACCACTTTCGCAAGCTGACTTTCCGGAGTTCACATATTTACCTTTTGTTTTTGGAGCGCTTGGGCTTTTAACCTTGAGAGCTGTTGTCTTGGGTAAAATTTCAACACTTGTTGATCTTATTGTTATGTATATCTATGTCGGTATGTTTTCAATACTTGATTTTTATAACAAACTTTACACCTATGGACATAACCTTGCTCCAGACGCACCGATAAAGGTTCAGCCATTTACTCCACCGCTTTTCGGTAAAAAGATAATTGCGCAGTTTACAGTTTATAGTTATCCGGATCTGGGTTCAATTGGTTTTATAATTTCACTAATCTTGCTTGTTATAGCTTTTAGTTTAACATCAAAAGAAAAAAGCAAATGAACAATCTTTTTAAATATCTTTTATTTATTTTGGTTGTCATAAGCTTATCCAAAGCCGATGTTTTGAAAGTGGGAAAGAAATATGAATTTAAAACGATAAAAGATGCCCTTGCTTTCGCAAAATCACATGATACGATTTATGTTTATGGTGGTGAATATTATGGGAATATATTTATTGAAAAACCAATTGTCCTGATCGGTGTTGGAAGACCTTGGATCAAAGGAGAAAACTGGGGGAGCACGGTCAATGTCCTTGCGGATTCTTGTGTCATCAATGGATTTAAAATCACAGGGGGTGGAAATTTACTTCAAAAAGAGGACTCGGGAATTTTACTTAAATCATCTTACAACATAATTGAAAACAATCTACTTGAAGATGTTTTATTTGGTGTTTACCTTTTTGCTTCAAACAATAATGTTGTTAGGCGCAATACGATAATTGGGAGACCTTATCTTGGGATCGGTGAGCGTGGTAGCGGACTTCATATTTGGAATTCGCATAATAACTTGGTTGAGGAAAATTATATAACTAAAGTAAGAGATGGAATGTATATTCAGGAAGCATCAAACAATTTGATAAGGCGAAATTATGCGACTGATTTAAGGTATGGGATTCACTACATGTTTTCAAATTCAAATTCATTTGAGGAAAATGTTTTTATAGATAATGTTGTCGGTGGGGCGGTGATGTATTCGCGACATATTTATTTTAGAAGAAATATTTTCGCAAGAAATCGTGGTTTCAGTTCATATGGGCTTTTGCTTCAATCCTGCGATTACTGTGTCGCAGAGGAAAATTATATACTTGACAATTCAATTGGGCTTCACTTTGAGAGCACAAATTATAACATAGTCAGGAGAAATCTCGTTCAGAACAATGATATTGCGATTGCTCTATTCGCAAGCGCAAATTATGATAAAATCTATGAGAATAATTTCATTGGGAACCTTTCACTTATAAGAGCTATTGGAAATCCAAAAACAACATCCTTTAGCTATGATGGAAAAGGAAATTACTGGGACGGTTATCTTGGGTATGATCTTGATGAAGATGGGATTGGGGATGCTAAGTTTAGATTAACGAATGTATTTGAGGACATCCAGGGGAGGTATCCAATGCTTCAACTTTATCTTTCAAGCCCATCAGCAAAAGCAATTGAAATTACCGAGAAAGCGATGCCAATTATAAAGTCGTTTAAAATCTATGACGAACACCCACTAATGAAAAAAATTGAAGTTCCAGATTTATCTTATCTCTTAAAAAGAGAAAATTCCGAGAAAGTTGAAAATAAAAGAGTTGCATTCGCTGGAGTAAGTTTTATTTCTTTGTGTGCTTTTATTCCATTTTTAATTCTTACTATCAAGTCAAAGATATTGAAGAAAAGATATGCTTTCAGTTAAAAATCTTAAAAAATCATTTGGTGATGTTATTGCCGTTAATGGGGTCAGTTTTAATGTTGAGAGAAATGAAACTGTTGTTTTGCTTGGTCCGAACGGAAGCGGGAAAACTACAACGCTCAAATCTATTGTTGGACTTGTCATTCCAGATGAAGGTGAGATTTACATAAATGGTGTGAATGCAATTGCTGACCCAAGAAATGCGCGAAATTATTTAAGTTTTCTACCGCAGCGAATTTTATTTCATGAAAATTTGAAAGTTATAGAGGTGCTTGAATTTTTCAGAAAAATTAGAAATTTGTCGGTTGAAAGAGTTGAATATGTGATTGAGATGCTCGCTTTAAGAGATATACTTAAAAAGTATGCTCGTGAACTTTCCGGAGGAAATGTTCAACGTCTTGGAATAGCGATCACGCTTATGCCGGATGTTCCAATTTTAATACTTGATGAGCCAACGCTCAGCCTTGATCCTGAGGGAGTAATGCGAT
Source organism: Candidatus Kryptonium sp. (assembly GCA_039630395.1). GTDB lineage: Bacteria > Bacteroidota > Ignavibacteria > Kryptoniales > Kryptoniaceae > Kryptonium. Next base: position 29,991 of record JBCNVC010000016.1, read on the forward strand.
TTAAATCTTTACTTTCTTCGTTAAAGAAAGAAGGAAAAACAATTCTCTTCACAACACATCTTTTGAACGAGGTTGATGAGCTCGCTGATAAGGTTGGAATTTTAGTTGGTGGGAAAATGATAACATTTGAAAGTGGATCCGAGTTGAAGAAAAAATTGAAATTTGAATCAAAGGTTTATCTTGTCGTCAAAAATATGAATGATGGATTTGTAAAACTTGCATATGATTCAGGCGCCCTTGAGGTCAGAAGAAATGGAACAAGCATGATAATTAAAGCAGATTCAGGTAAAATTCTTGATATAATTTTCAATCTTCGTGAAAATGGCGCACAAATTGAAAATTTCCAGACATCAAGTCAATCTCTTGAAACAATCTACCAGAAATTGATAGAAGAACATGAAGGCAAAAATTAAATTAGCTCTGATTTTTCTTTTAACATCTATTATCCTTTCCTGTTCAAAGGAGGTAAAGCCAGAGGAAATTGAACCGCACGATATCTGTTACCTTTGTAAGATGGCGATCTCTCAACTTAACTTTGCAACAGAAATTATTACGCCAGATGGCGAAGTTTTTAAGTTTGATGACATTGGATGTATGATTGAATTTAAAAAGACGAAAAGTTTGCCAAGTGGTTCAGTCATGTTTGTTAGAGATTTTTATACAAAAGATTGGGTCAGGATTGAGAATGCCTATTTTGTTAAATCAGAAAAGATTCAAACACCGATGAATTATTTTATTGCGACATTTAAAACAAGAGAATCAATCGAAAAATTTTTACGTGAGTATGGGGGCGAAGAATTTCCTTATGAACAGATTGAAATTAAAATTTTAAAGTAAGATGAGATGGGGTGTAATTTATACCATTGCTGAAACGGAAGTTATAATAAGTGTGAGAAATAAGTGGACGCATATTTTCGCAATTATTTTTACGATTCTTATTCTCGGCATATCTTACTTTGGTTTAAGTGCGAGTGGTTATAAGGGAAGCATGCAGGATTTCTCAAGGACGACATTAAGTTTACTTAATCTTGTACTGTATTTAATTCCACTTGCTTCTCTTATTGTTGGTGTCATGAGCTTTTCTGGAGATGGAAGATCAAACGAACTAATTTTTTCTCAACCATTGGACAGATGGGAGATTCAAGTTGGCAAGTTGCTTGGTTTGTTGGTTGTTATATTTACTTCAACTTCACTTGGTTTTGGGATAAGCGGATTTATAATTTTAATGAGAGTTGGTTCTGAAGGTGTATTTAAGTATTTAGTTTTTGTTTTGCTTTCAAATTTGCTTGGATTTGTTTTTATAGGTATTTCCGCTTTGATTTCAGTTTTAGCGAAACAAAGGGGGCGCGCGTTTGGGCTCTCTGTACTTGTTTGGTTTCTTTTCTTGATATTTTATGATCTTGTGGTAATTGGAGCAACAACATTTTTGAAGGGAAAGGTAGCTGCGACATTTGCGATGATCTCGTTGCTTGGGAATCCAGTTGATATAGTTCGGGTTTTGAGTTTGATAACGCTAAACACTCCCGAGATCTTTGGTCCAGCAGGTGCAGCGTTTTTGAAATTCCTTGGTGGAAGCATCCCGACTTATATTGTTTTGATATTTGATTTGATCCTTTGGTTTGCTCTTTCGGTATTTTTATCAATTAAAATTTTATCAAAGCAGGACATAAGTTAAACAAAAAATGAGGTAAGAAAATGAAAAGGTCAATCATTATTTTAGCGGGTTTAATTTTCATCTTTGCATTTTCACTTGGACAAGGTCAAAAGGATTGGAAAACAACCTGCGAAAAGCAGTATAATGATAATATCGCTGTTAAAAATGTGGTTTTAAATTTGCTTGATCAAGTGAAAAAATCAGAGCAAACAGATATTATAAAGAAAAATTTGACGGACGCTCAATACTGGCTTAACCTTGGCGATGAAATTATGAATAAGCAGAAAGCGAAAATGGATAAGGGCGAATATAACGAGGATGTATTCTTACAACTTGGTTATGCGTGGAGATATTATGTTGAGGCGGGCACTAAGTTAACACTTGCTTTGAACAGTTTAGCTGTGAAGGTCAAAAAGAAATGAAGCTAAAAAATCTTGGGGGCAAGCTTGCCCCCGTTTAAATTAAACCGAGTGAGCAATGTCGGTTAAAATTAAAAAAATGTCTTCAATTTTTCTTGTTTTGTCAATTTTATTAGGCTATCTTAACCAAATTATGCTAAATGATGAAATAAGGCATGATGGTAAGTGCTTATGTGAGGAAAGATGTGGATGTGGGTGTAAGGGGAAAGTTAGTGTAAAATTTTTTGATTCGCCCTGTCTTAATTCAGTTGGGTGTGCTTGTTCAAATGATAAAGATGCAGTGGGGTCATCTGTAAAAGAGGGAATTTTGGTGAAAAGTGAAATATACATCGTCCTTCTTATTGGTGAAGCCTTCCTTTGGTTAACTTTCTCTCTCATTGATGAAGCACCAGCCGAGGTTTTTCATCCCCCTGAATTTTTCAACCTTTAAATTTTTAACTTGCTATATAACTAGATAAATCTGGAATCTTCATAGGATTTTATGGTATAATAAAAGATTTTTTCGTTTACGCTTACATGGCGAGTGAAGATACTATTGTCCAAATATCTCATTAATGGTAAATCAAAAATTCAGGAGGGTTTAACTATGAAAACAAGAATTTCCATTGCGGTGCTTTTTGTCTTTCTGATTTTAACACATATTTATACTCAAGATAAGGCAACAATTTGTGGTTTTGTTTATGACGCAAAGGCAAGATATCCACTTGTCAATGCAAATGTTTGGCTTGAAGGAACTAACCGTGGTGATGTTACAGATTTCAAGGGCTATTTTGAAATTAAAAATCTTGAGGCAGGAAATTATACAATTGTTGTTTCATTTATTGGGTATAAGCAAAGGAAAGAAGAAATTTTAATTAGTTCTGGTGAAGTTAAAACGCTTGAATTTTATCTTGAAGAACTACCTTATTTTTCAGTTGAGGAAATAGTTGTTTTGGGGAAACCGAGCGAAACATATAATCAAGTGGAGTTAGATGTTAAAGAGATTATGAAAAGAGCACCGCGTGATCTTGGTGATTTTGTGCGAAACTTTGCAAATACATCTTCAATTAAAAGAGGTGGATATGCACTTGATCCAGTTGTGAGGGGTGTTAAGTTTGATCAGATAAATGTTCAGATTGATAATGGGGTGAAAATTGAGCCTGCTTGCCCGAACAGGATGGATCCTCCTGTATCACATGTTCAAGCTGAAGAACTTGAAAAAGTTGAAATTTTAAAAGGACCTTACGCACTCCGTTTTGGACCCAACTTTGGTGGGGTTTTGAATTTTGTAATGGCTAAGCCAGGAAGATTTGAGAAATTTGCAATTGGAGGCAATCTTGAAACTGGATATGAAAGCAACTGGAATGGAAAAATAGCTAGATTAACACTTTTGGGAGGAACAAAATTCTTTGATTTCAGAGTTGCGGGTGGAATTAAGGATTATGAAAATTACAAAGATGGGGCAGGGAATGAAGTTCAATCAAGTTTCAGAATAAAGGACTGGAGCGGAAAGTTTGGTGTTAACCTTGCTGAAAACCACAGAGTTCAATTTTCAGCTCGCGAAGTGTATGCTCGCGATGTTTTATATCCAGCTCTTATGATGGACGGGAGAAAAGACGATACAAGAATGATTTCACTTGATTATGCAGGGAAAAATATAAGTGGTCTGATAAATACCATTAATTTAAAAGCTTATTTGTCAAAAGTATATCATCTTATGGACAATAAATCTAAACCAACTTTTGCTGTTGTTGATGCTTCCACAGACGCTAACACAAAGGTTTGGGGCGGTAGAAGTGAAATTGGATTAACTATCGAAAAGAATGTTTTGTTCGTTGGATTTGATTATTCAAGAATTGATAAAAATGGTTACAGAACTAGGAAAATGAAGACAGGAGCAATGGCAGGAAAAACTTTTATTGATACAGTATGGCAAGATTCTTATATCTCTAACTTTGGGATGTTCTCTGAGTTAAGAACAAGGATTTTAGAGTTTAACCTGATGTTTTCCACAAGATATGACATTAATTATGCAACTGCTATGACACCTGCTCCATCTTTTGTGAAGATGTTCGGGGATCCTTCTTCAAAGTATCGCAATTTAAGCATAAGCGCTGGGATTGATAAGGTGATATCTCAAAATATACAAATTACCTTGCTTCTTGGATCAAGTAAAAGAAGCCCGAACATAACTGAAAGGTTCATAAACTTTCTACCGATCGGAATTGATAACTATGATTATATCGGAGATCCGTTGTTAAAGCCAGAAGTAAATAACAGTATTGATGTAATTGTGAAAAGCAAAGTTTTGGATGGAATTTTTAAAGGTAATGTCTTCTATTATTATGTTAATAACTTTATTTCAGCCAAGATAAGAAGTGACTTGAGACCAAAAAATATGGGTGTCATTGGGGTGAAGCAATTCACTAATATAGAGATGGCTAAATTTTGGGGTTTCGAACTTGAATACACATCTACATTTAGCAGAGATTTTGGTTTTAAAATTGATCTTAGTGGGACTAAGGCAAAAGATGCTATAACAAATGAACCACTGCCAGAAATTCCACCGTTTGAGGCAAAGTCAACATTTTATTATGGTTTTCTTGATGGGAAAATAACCCCTGAATTGACAATAAGAGCGGTTGCTAAAAAGAATGATATCTCCACAAGCTTTGGGGAAACACCAACACCAGGTTTTGTTATCGTTAACTTTATGATGAGCGTCAATTATTTTAGATTTGTTGATATCTCAATAGGCGTGAATAACATTTTCAACAAAACTTATTATGAACATCTCAATAGGCGTGTGCGAACAACTGGGATTCCAATATATGAGCCTGGTAGAAGTTTCTTCATAAATTTAACAACGAAAGTAGGTGAATAGCCATGATGAAGATAATCGCAAGAATTTTAATTTTAGTTCTCTTGCCAGTTTCACTTTTCTCTCAATCAGCAATGGATATACTTAAATCAGATCTCGGGAAAAATTTAGGAATATGCCTTGCATGCAATATGGAAGTATTTGAAAAGATGATGACAAGAACTGAAATTTTTATGGATGATACGGTTTATCATGCGTGTGGGCTCGGCTGCGCAGCTACGATAATGCAAGGAAAAACTGTTAAAGAAATTAAATCTGTTGATTTTAAAACATTTAAATTAATTGATGCGAAAAAGGCATGGTTCGTTGTAGGAAGTGTGATCATTCCTGTTAGAGCCATGTTGCCAGCATTTTCATTTAGCAGCAAAGACGATGCTGAAAATTTTGCCAAAATCTATGGCGGTCGCCTGTTTGATTATAAAGGAATGATTGATTTTGTGAAAAAAATTAGCGAGGAAAGAAAAAAGAGAAAATAAGTCTATTTTTAGGGGAGGGAAATATCTTAAAATTTCCCTCCCCTCAATTCAATAATATCTCTCCAACTCCTTGCTTAACAATTTAACAACCATTGTTATAATTCCGAGATCATCAATAAATCCAATCAACGGGGAAAGATCGGGTATTGAATCAAGAGGCAAAATAAAGTAAACAAGCGCTGCTATTGCAATTGCTTTTTTAAGAAATGAAACAGCGGGGTCTTTCATGAATTTGTAAAGCGCAATAAGATCTCGTTTGAAATCAATTCTACTTTTCAATCTTGAAATTTTAATCCAGAAATTTTGCTCAACATATTCAACATCCTTCTCCGATATGTTCCGAGCTATTTTTTCAAACTTTTTCAGAGAGTGGTTATTTGGGCTTTTCTGAATGAAAACAATCGCATCTGTTCCAAGTTCGCCGTAATCTTGCATGTTTTTGAACAAAATTTGTTTTAGTCACAAGTTATCGTCATTTCAGAAATAAGAATTGATGGAGATGCAATGTTGTTGAAGAAAACAAGATCGCTCCCAACCTCAACGATGTTTTTCATAATGTTACTTAAGTTATCGGCTATTGTGATCTTATCAACTGCAAATGCTATTTCGCCATTCTTTATCCATAGTCCAGATGCGCCTTTTGAAAAATTACCGGAAACAATATCAACACCAAAACCAATTAATTTTGTGATAAGCAAACCTTCCCTAACTTCGCTTATCATTTCTTCAAGATTTTTTGAACCAGGTTGAATGTAAAAATTCAAAGGTGAGGGTGCTGGAATTGTGTTGTATCTTCTATAAGTGTTTCCGGTTGGTTGTTGTGAAAATTTTTTTGCGGTGATTGAATCAAGAAGAAACATTTTTAAAATTCCATTTTCAATAATCGTTTTCCTTTTCGTTTGAATCCCCTCGTCGTCAAATGGTTTTGAAGCAAGCCCTGTTTCAAGGCGTCCATCATCAATTATCGTGAGATTTTCGCTTCCAACTTTCTCTCCTATTTTGTCGAAAAGAAAGCTCATTTTTCTATAACTGTTTTTCCCGTTCACGGCGGTTGCGATATAGCTTACAATTGTGGGAGCGGTTGTGTGATCAAATATCACCGGATATCTTCCTGTTTTGATTCTTTTCGGATTCAAAAGTTGAAGGGCACGAATGCTTGCATTTTTTGCAACATGTTCGGGAGTTTGAAGACCCTCAAAAAACCTACTTACGGACGAGTAATAACCGGTTTGATTTAGGGTTTTGTCAGATGCTATGGCGGAGCAATAGATTTCAAAGATCGTTCCTTCATATTCACCGAAAAATCCATTTGAATTTGCAATTATCCTTCTTTGAATTAAGTTTCCAAAACCGGCTGATTCAACCTTTATTTTGGGATCAAAAGATTTAGCGATGCTTTCTATTTCTTTGGCTATTTTTATCTTTTGTTCAACGCTTATTGAGAAGACGGTAGGATCAAAAATTTTAATTTGTGCTTGAATGTTGTTCTCCGTTTTGGGTAATTCATTATCGGGCTCGGGTGTTGAGTTTCTCGCAAGTGAAATTGCTTCATCTATTGTTTTTTCAATCGCAAAACTTGAGAAATCGGTAGTGTAAGCGAAACCGATTTTTTTGTCCTTGAAGATTCTTATCCCAAGTCCATGGTTTATCGCTTGTTTTAGAGTTTCAACTTCTCCATCTTTTATTGTTGTTGAAAATTCCTCATCTATTGAAATGAAAACATCGCATTCGTCAGCTCCATTTTTTATCGCTTTTGAGGTGATGGATTTGACTATTTCTTCTGTGATCATCGGATTTTATATTGATTTGTGATTTTTAAAAAATTTATAAATTTTGCCCGAAACTTTGAAATTTGTGTTCAAAAAATTAAATTTTTACAAAACAAGGAAAATAAAAGCAGAGGAAGATGAACAAGAAAAATGCAGCCACATCATCACAAGCACAATTAATGGATAAGCTCGTTTCGCTTTGCAAAAGGAGAGGATACATATTTCAATCAAGCGAAATTTATGGTGGAATAAACGCTTGCTGGGATTATGGTCCGCTTGGGGTTGAGCTAAAAAATAACATCAAACAGGCATGGTGGAAAGCGATGGTTTATGAAAGGGACGATATTGAAGGGCTTGACGCAGCAATTTTAATGCATCCAAGAGTTTGGGAAGCATCTGGTCATGTTGAAAATTTTACCGATCCGCTTGTTGATTGTAAATCGTGTAAACTTCGTTTCAGGGTCGATCAAATCCCGGAGGAAAACGCAAGATTGAAGAAATGTCCAGAGTGTGGCGGTGAACTTACCGAGCCAAGAAAGTTTAATTTGATGTTCAAAACATTTATGGGACCAGTTGAAGACGAAGCACATGTTGTCTATTTAAGACCTGAGACAGCACAGGGAATTTATGTTAATTTTGAGAATGTATATGTTTCAATGAGAAGAAAAATTCCTTTTGGAATTGCTCAAATTGGAAAAGCGTTTAGAAACGAGATAACACCTGGAAATTTCATCTTTAGAACGAGGGAGTTTGAGCAAATGGAAATGCAATATTTCGTTCGCCCTGGAACTGATATGGAATGGTTTGAAAAGTGGCGTGAGGAAAGGTTTAAGTGGTATTTGCGAATAGGAATCAAACCTGAAAAGCTACGCTTTCACCAGCACGGTCCAGACGAACTCGCTCATTATGCTTCAGCTGCTTATGATATACAATTTGAATTTCCATTTGGTTGGCACGAGATTGAGGGAATACATAACCGAACTGATTATGATCTGTCAAGACATCAGCAGTATTCAGGCAAGGATTTAAGTTATTTTGACGACGAAATTGGGCAGAAATATGTCCCATACATAATTGAAACATCCGCCGGATGCGATAGAACTTTGTTAGCTGTTTAATAAATGCTTATGATGAAGAAGACACAGGTAAAGAGATTAGAACAGTTTTGAGACTTCATCCATTTCTTGCGCCAATAAAAGCAGCGGTTTTACCGCTTGTAAATAGAGAAAACATGCCAGAGATAGCTTTTGAAATTTATAAAACTTTGAAACCTCACTTCAAAGTTTTCTATGATGATAGTGGTTCTATCGGAAGAAGATATAGAAGACAAGATGAAATTGGGACGCCGTTTTGCTTTACAGTTGATTCACAAACTCTTCAAGATGGAACTGTCACAGTCCGAGATAGAGATACGATGAAACAGGAAAGAATTCACAAAAATGAAGTACTTGATTTTCTAAAGGAAAAAATCGTCTTTTGAACAAAAGGAGATAAGTAAATGAGTAAGATTATCACAATCGCTGGCGGAACTGGTTTCGTTGGAAGTTATGTGGCGAATTTTCTTTCCGAAGCTGGATATAAAATTTTAATTTCAAGTAGGGATCCGCAAAAAGCTTCCGCAAAGCTGGGTAAATTTGAGATTTTCAAATGGAATCCCGAAGAAGAATTTCCTAATGATGTAGTAGAGCGTTCGAATGTTGTGATAAATTTGATTGGTGAGACAATTGCACAAAGGTGGACGGAAAAGGTGAAAGAAAAATTGGTGAGTTCACGAATAAATTCAACGCGAAAAATAGTTGAGGCGTTTGCAAAAGTAAACTCATCTGCAAAAACTTTTATTTCAGCTTCGGCAACCGGTTTTTATGGTACTAAGAGGGAAGAAGTGTTGACTGAAGATTCATCTTCGGGTGATGATTTTTTAGCTAAACTTGCTATAAATTGGGAAAGCGAAGCAAAAAAAGCAGAAGCATTTGGAATTAGAACCGTAATTTTAAGGATTGGAATTGTTTTGGGTAAAAATGGCGGATTTCTTGCCAGATTGACTCCTATATTTAAACTTGGGCTTGGTGGTAAAATCGGAAACGGGAAAATGTGGATGTCGTGGGTTCACATAGAAGATCTTGCTCGGGTTATAAAGTTTGCAATTGAGAACGAAAATGTACGCGGTGTTTACAATGTTGTCTCGCCTAATCCAGTCACAAACGAAGAATTCACACGAAAGTTCGCGAAAGTTTTAAATCGCCCTGCATTTTTACCTGTTCCGGAATTCGGATTGAAGGTTTTGTTCGGTAAAGATTTAACCGAGGTAGCTCTAACCTCAAGCCAAAGGGTCAAGCCTGAAAGGTTAATACAATCTGGTTTTGAATTCAAGTATCCGGATATTGAAACTGCCTTGATTAGTTTGTTTAAAAAATAAAATTTTTAAATGTTATGTGGTGGCGTCGGGGATTTGGTAAAAAATTTGGTGGTGGATTTTGGTTTGGGTTTGGCTTTCCTCCATTTGAGACATTTTGGACAGGATTTCGTCCATATATAACTCGTGAAGAATATATTCAAATTCTTGAAGATTACAAAAAACAACTTGAAGAGGAACTCGAAGAAGTTAACAAAGAAATTGAAAGGTTGAAAAAAGAGGAAATGAAATGATTTTAATTCACAACGCTAATCAAGTTATAACTGTTTCGTCTTTTGGACATAAATTCAAACGGGGTAAAGAACAGGGGGAAATTTACATAATTGAGAAGGGAAGTATCCTTATAAAAGATGGAAAAATTGAGTGGGTGGGAAGGGCGATTGATTTTAATTTTGGTCTGTATGGAGGTGAGATTGAGATTATTGATGCGACAAATAAGGTTGTTTTGCCTGGATTTGTTGATTCCCATACACATCTTGTTTTTGCTGGAACGAGAGAAAATGAGTTTGATCTTCGGATAAAAGGTTTTACTTATCAGCAAATCGCCGAAATGGGTGGGGGAATTTTAAATACAGTAAAAAAGACGAGGGAGGCAACAAAGGATGAACTTTTTAAAATCGCTCACGCTTACGCTTTGAAAGCGTTATCTTATGGAACTACGACCATTGAGATAAAAAGTGGTTATGGTTTAAATCTTGAAGATGAAATTAAAATTCTTGAGGTGGCAAATCAGTTAAATGAAAATCCAGTTTTCACGGTTGCAACATTTTTAGGAGCCCACGCAGTGCCACCTGAATTTGCAAATAGGAAGGACGATTATGTTGAGTTTCTGATAAATGAGGTCATTCCGGAAGTGTCAAGAAAAAAACTCGCTAAATTTTGTGATGTGTTTTGTGAAAAGGGTTATTTCACGCCGTATGATTCTGAAAAGATTTTAAATGTTGGTAAAAGTTTTGGGCTGTTGCCGAAAATTCATGCAGAGCAATTTTCAAATTATGGAGGGGTCAAGGTTGGGGCAAAAGTTGGAGCGATTTCAATTGATCATCTTGAGAATTTAGAAGATAACGATATAGAAATTCTCTCGCGGTCGAATTCAATTGCTGTACTTTTACCGGGAGTTTCGTTCTTCTTGAATTATCAATATCCACCGGCGAGGAAATTAATTGAAGCTGGTGTGCCGATTGCAGTTGCTACAGATTTCAATCCTGGATCTTGTATGAGTTTAAACATGCAACTTATGATGACGATCGCTTGTGTTCAAATGAAAATGACTGTTGAAGAGGTTATAACAGCAGTGACATTGAATTCAGCTGGAGCGCTCGGAATTTCTGATATAACTGGGAGTATTGAGGTCGGAAAAAGAGCTGATATTGCTGTTTTTA
>JBCNVC010000160.1:0-2422 GCA_039630395.1 Candidatus Kryptonium sp.
TGCAAAAATTCTTTTTCATCTTTGAAAACCATTGCTATTTTGAGGTAATCATAGAGATATTTCTCGCTGTATCCAAGAGCTTTTGCCATTCGTTTTAGTCCGTCGGTTCCGTAGTAATCATACGCTTCTTTTATAATTTGACATTGTTTAAATTTCAAAGTTAAAAGCTCAACTCCCTTTTTTCTTGCTTCTTTTTCAATTTCGGCAAATTCCCTTATAAAATCTGAAATAGTTTTAACTGATTTAGTCGGGCTAAACATTGCGGGTTTATCCATATTACCTCCACTCTTGTTGGTGAATGATTTTCCTTGTGTTTGTAATGAAAAGTTGCTGTTGGAGAATAGGTTTTCCTTCTTTCAATGTGCCAATCACTTAAAACCTCATTATATACATCGTTTTCATAGCCTGATAAAATTATCATACCTTTATATTTTTTGAGCTTCTCAAGGAAAACTCTATGCTGTTCTAAAGTTCTAAATCCGTTATCAATTGTATATACTTTATCGCTATTTAAAATTTCAATTGGATATGGTGGATCAAGGTAAAATAGCGTATTTTCGTTATCGTATCTATTCATACAATCTTCCCAGTCAAGGTTTTCAATTATTACATTTTCAAGTCTTTTCTTTATTAAAATCAAATTTCGCAAGCTATCAAAATATGTCTTTGATTTACCGACTTTTTCAGATGAGTAGCTAAAAGTTGGTGAATAAATTCTTGAGCCAAACGACATTCTTGCGGCTACATAGACAGCCCAAGCGATTGTTATATCATCGTGTTTTTCTTTGTTTTTCAATATCTCTCCTGCAAGTTCAAGCTCGCTTCTTGCGTATAAGGTATATTTTAGTTTGCGATATAACTCTTGCGATTTCTCTTTATCTCTTAATACTCTAAACAATTTCACTAAATTATCATCAATATCGTTATAAACTTCAATCTCCGAGCGTGGTTTGTTTAAAAGAATGGCGGCAGAGCCGCCGAAGACTTCAACATATGCCTTATGTTGCGGGAAAAACTGTATTATCCAGTCAAAATGCATAGATTTTCCACCGATGTAAGGGAATAGGGTTATCTTCATTTAAATTCCCTATTTTATTTTAGTATTCGTTTTATGTTTAAATTCCACACTGGTTCGATTCTCACTATAGCTCCCCTCTTCAACAAAATTTTTAACATAATGTTTAAATTCCACACTGGTTCGATTCTCACTTCAGCCCCCAACCCAGTATGATAAGCCCAAAATTTGTTTAAATTCCACACTGGTTCGATTCTCACGGTAATTGATGATTTGCGTTTTGAAAACGAATATAGAGGTTTAAATTCCTCACTGGTTCGATTCTCACTTAATTGTCCAATCAATTCAAATCTGTCCCCCGTTGCGTTTAAATTCCACACTGGTTCGATTCTCACACTCAATGGCGCTTGTTTTTCATAGCTTGTTCTGGTGTTTAAATTCCACACTGGTTCGATTCTCACACATTTGCTTTTTTAAAACGATTTGAATTAAAAATAAGTTTAAATTCCACACTGGTTCGATTCTCACATTAAATTCTTCAGACTGACATTTTTCGCATTTTTGGTTTAAATTCCACACTGGTTCGATTCTCACTTCGCTGATTGGATAAACAAGATGGCTGGTATAAAAGTTTAAATTCCACACTGGTTCGATTCTCACGTTGCTGTTTATATGGCGTCTTGGTTTAGTGTTGCGAGTTTAAATTCCACACTGGTTCGATTCTCACTTATTCACCTACGCTTGTTTTGTATGTTTTGAAAAGTTTAAATTCCACACTGGTTCGATTCTCACCCTCGCCTCAAAAACTATCTCCGAAATATCCACCTCTGTTTAAATTCCACACTGGTTCGATTCTCACAAATTCAAGAGCGACATCTCTACCAGCAAGCCATTGGTTTAAATTCCACACTGGTTCGATTCTCACGGGGGTTGAGAAAGATTAGGTTTATAGAGGTTACGCCGTTTAAATTCCACACTGGTTCGATTCTCACATATGATTGCTGTTTTGGATATCAAAAGGGATGAAGGTTTAAATTCCACACTGGTTCGATTCTCACCTAAATATCTTTTCTATTGCTTGTTTGTAAACAGATTGTTTAAATTCCACACTGGTTCGATTCTCACAAACAAACCTCGTTTCATCAACTTTATCCCCAAGCGGTTTAAATTCCACACTGGTTCGATTCTCACTTGATTACCAAATCTACAAATTTTTCTATCGTTTTTGTTTAAATTCCACACTGGTTCGATTCTCACCGGAATTATGCCAAGCCGATAGTTTTTATTGAGGATGGTTTAAATTCCACACTGGTTCGATTCTCACATGAGACACTTGATGATGCATTGTTTTCAATTTTTGGTTTAAATTCCACACTGGTTCGATTCTCACGAAGAAGGGTAATTTTG
>JBCNVC010000161.1:0-2391 GCA_039630395.1 Candidatus Kryptonium sp.
TTTGAGTGTGTGAGTTAGTTTTATTGAAGTATTATTTTACCGTGGGTTTGAATCGAACCTGTGAGGGATTGAAACGGATATTTCCAGCATCCTGCCCTTGAGCCTTATTTTGGTTTGAATCGAACCTGTGAGGGATTGAAACGGGTAGTAGAGACGAAGGTTTACAAGCAGGTTGGCGGGTTTGAATCGAACCTGTGAGGGATTGAAACGATGAAAAACCTCCGATAACAATCGTTTCGTCAGCCCGTTTGAATCGAACCTGTGAGGGATTGAAACTGCGGGATTCGCTGATTTTTGGGGATTTTAGCAGCGGTTTGAATCGAACCTGTGAGGGATTGAAACGACTCGGGGGTCCATACTGGGTGATGGATTACCCCCTGTTTGAATCGAACCTGTGAGGGATTGAAACCCATCAATGAATACTCAAATATAAATTCACCATGCGTTTGAATCGAACCTGTGAGGGATTGAAACTGGCAACTTTGTAATCCGTCCTCAACACATCATTCAAGTTTGAATCGAACCTGTGAGGGATTGAAACAACTTTTTCTCCAATATCAACTCCCAAATGGTATTTGTTTGAATCGAACCTGTGAGGGATTGAAACAACTGCTCTTGCATTCGCATTTTATATCTCCTTTTTGTTTGAATCGAACCTGTGAGGGATTGAAACAGAATCCATTCTCGCACGCCCGTGCCACAAATTCCCAGTTTGAATCGAACCTGTGAGGGATTGAAACGCAAATACAAAAATTCGCTTTCACAAAAAATTATATGTTTGAATCGAACCTGTGAGGGATTGAAACTTCCATTACTAATAATCAAAACAACAGAGTAAATACCAGTTTGAATCGAACCTGTGAGGGATTGAAACCCAATTTTTTCGATAAACTTTCGTCTTTTTAGGTCATGTTTGAATCGAACCTGTGAGGGATTGAAACAATTTTTGAAATTGATCGGGCGAAAAGATAATATAAGTTTGAATCGAACCTGTGAGGGATTGAAACATTGCCCAGTATTGACCTCCATTTCGCGTGGAATACGTTTGAATCGAACCTGTGAGGGATTGAAACAAATCGTCGGAAATTGTCGTCGTCGTCAAGTCGTCGTCGTTTGAATCGAACCTGTGAGGGATTGAAACACAGTCAAATTATGCTGAATAGATTTAATTAATTTTGGGTTTGAATCGAACCTGTGAGGGATTGAAACTTTAAAGCGAGTTGAAGTTCTGGGCTCATCGCCCAGGGTTTGAATCGAACCTGTGAGGGATTGAAACACCGCAATAATCACAAACATAATCCCCCAAATCCACAGTTTGAATCGAACCTGTGAGGGATTGAAACAATAAAAATCTTCAACAATCCCATCTTCCTTTAATTTAGTTTGAATCGAACCTGTGAGGGATTGAAACGAAAGAATAACTGAAGAAAAGCCACAACCTGATGGCTCGTTTGAATCGAACCTGTGAGGGATTGAAACAAATTTAGCGGTTGATATAAGGACGAAGCATTTGCGTTTGAATCGAACCTGTGAGGGATTGAAACATAATCCCATCTCCAATCGTCCCAATCCCATTCATCGTTTGAATCGAACCTGTGAGGGATTGAAACCGGATAGCGATTTTAAAAGATTTATTGAAATTATGGAGTTTGAATCGAACCTGTGAGGGATTGAAACTTTAAAAAGTTTTCCAAACTCTTTTTATCCAATTGAGGTTTGAATCGAACCTGTGAGGGATTGAAACTAAATGGATACAGGACTTATGTTGATTGGAAGGAGAGTTTGAATCGAACCTGTGAGGGATTGAAACGTTTTGGGCGAATTTGACATATTTGAAACGGTTGGAACGGTTTGAATCGAACCTGTGAGGGATTGAAACAGAATTTGAAAACGCCAGCCCAAACTCAAAAATCGGGGTTTGAATCGAACCTGTGAGGGATTGAAACTATATTAAAGAGTTGGTATACGAGAGTTAGTAAAAAGTTTGAATCGAACCTGTGAGGGATTGAAACCAAACTCAAACTCAAAACCGCAAGACCCGAAAAATCAGTTTGAATCGAACCTGTGAGGGATTGAAACGTGCTATTTCTTTTGCACGTCTCTTGATCTCAAGAAAGTTTGAATCGAACCTGTGAGGGATTGAAACTTGATCTCAAGAAATTCAAACGGATTTAATTTTTTAAGTTTGAATCGAACCTGTGAGGGATTGAAACGATTGATTCTACCTTTTCTGGCGCTTTACTTTCAGTTTGAATCGAACCTGTGAGGGATTGAAACTGCATATTTCCCTGTTGATGAATTTTGCAACAAATAAGTTTGAATCGAACCTGTGAGGGATTGAAACTCAACAATCCGCAACACTTGCCTTGGGACACATAATTTGTTTGAATC
>JBCNVC010000162.1:0-2387 GCA_039630395.1 Candidatus Kryptonium sp.
AATTTGCGAATCCTACTTTAAAATTTATCTGAGGCTACTTTGTAAAGTAGGGGATATCCGCAATCTTTGGGAAAGAAATGATCATTGTAAACGAAGCGATAATGGTTAGCAAGTTATTGTGTTTATTTGTCTTTTCGTGCCTCAACAATTAAAATTTCGATGTGAAAATTGGAAGTTTAGAGTCTTGAATTTTCAAGTTTTTTTTTATTTTTCTCATGGGTTTAAACAAAAACAAATAGCTGTAAAGGGATATGAAGAAAGTCAACATTTTAATTTTGGCAATTTTAATTTTGCTTTCAAACATCTCTTTTTCACAAGATCAAGAATGGATCAATTTTACATATGGTGGAAATATATTAGCCATAGCATTTGAGGGAAACTATGTTTGGGTTGGAACAACCGGAGGTCTTGTTAGGATTAACAAGGTGACTGGTGATATGACATTTTATGATAAACTTAACTCGGGTTTACCAAATAATCGTGTTCAAGCAATTGCTATAGATGCACAAGGAAACAAATGGATTGGGACGGATGAAGGGCTTGCAAAGTTTGATGGAATAAGATGGACAGTTTATAATGAATTAAATTCAGAGTTGCCGAGTAATGATGTTCAAGCGATCGCTATAGATGCGCAAGGAAACAAATGGATTGGAACAAATTGGAGACTTGCAAAGTTCGATGGGACAAGATGGACGATTTACGACGAATCAAATTCAGGGTTGTCAGATAATTTTATTAATGCGATTGCTATAGATAGACAAGGAAACAAGTGGATTGGAACGATGTTGGGAGGACTTGCGAAGTTTGATGGGACAAAGTGGACGGTTTACAACATGTCGAATTCAGGGTTGCCAAGTTATTGGGTTAATGCAATTACTATAGACAAACAAGGAAATAAATGGATTGGGACATATACTGGAGGGCTTGCGAAGTTTGATGGGATAAGATGGACAGTTTACAATAAATCAAATTCAGGTTTGCCAAATGATAATGTTGGAGCAATTGCTATAGACGCGCAGGGGAACAAGTGGATTGGGACACGGGGTGGAGGACTTGCGATGTTTGATGGGACAAGATGGGTAGTTTATAATGAATCAAATTCATGGTTGCCGAGTAATATGGTCTATGCAATTGCTATAGACGAACAAGGAAACAAGTGGATTGGAACAAACAGAGGAATTGCAAAGTTTGATGGAACAGACTGGATGGTATATAACACATCAAATTCAGGGTTGCCGAATAATGATGTTCAGACGATTGTTATAGATGCACAAGGAAACAAGTGGATTGGGACGGATGGCGGAGGAGTTGCAGTACTTCGTGAGAGAACAAAACCTTCATATCCGCCCATGCTTTCGGTTGCTGTTTCGTTTGAAGACGAAAACGGAGATAGAGTTCTTTCGGCTTATGAAATTGGCACTATAAGGATAAAAATTGAAAATACTGGTAAAGGATATGCAACAGGTTTAAAGGCTGAAATACAACCTTCGTCTTATAAAGGGCTTTTGTATAATCCAAAAATTATCATAGGAAATATAGACACTGGCTCCGTTAAAAGCGTTAAAATACCAGTAGTAGCGTTTAAGGATGTTTTGACTGACACCGTTAATTTTGTTATTAAATTCACTGAACAATTTGGCTTTGAACCACCAGCAGTAAGTCTGAAATTTAACACGAAAGAATTAGAGCCACCAAAATTCGTCATATCTGATATTGGTATTGAAGATGCGTCTGGAAATGGAAAGATAGAAGTTGGGGAGTTAGCACATATCACAGCGAGGATAAAAAACATCGGTTTGGGCGATGGAAAAGATGTAAAAGTTAAAATCAAGACAGGTGAAAATGTATTTCTAACTGCTGATAGTGAAAGCGAGTTTTATTTTCCTGAGTTAAAAGCGGGTGAGTATAAAGATGTTAAGTTTTCAATCTATACAAATATAAGAGCAAAGGAGCTGGCAATTTTTGCCGATATAAGCGAGAAGACAAATAAATTCGGGACGGTTGAAAGATTGCCGATTGAGTTTAACACTCAAGTTCCAGGAGTAGTTGAGATTGTTGTTGAACCAGAAAAAGAAAGCAGTAAAAGAGAAGTAGAGAGAAAAGAGGAGAAGTTAACTATTGATATTGAGGTTGGAATTCCAGAGGTTAAATTCAAGAATAAAAACGCAGTTGCGCTGGTTATAGGGATATCTGATTATGCAAGAAAAGATGTTCCTAAGGTTGAATATGCAAAGCGCGATGCGGAGTTTGTGAGAGAATATCTCATTAAGGTGTTCGGATATGATCCAGCGAATATATTACCGCAGGATTTAAACGAAGTGATGACATATGGAAATTTGAAAACATATATACGAAGTAGGTTGCCGGCACTTTTAAAACTGGACGGT
>JBCNVC010000163.1:0-2355 GCA_039630395.1 Candidatus Kryptonium sp.
AGCTGGGTAAAAACAGAAGGAGTGTAGCCCCTTGCTGTAGGTGACTCTCCACTTGCTAATCCGATTTCTCTTCCAGCCATACAAAATCTGGTCAACGAGTCCATGAGTAAAAGGACCTTTAATCCCTGATCTCTGAAATATTCTGCTAGGGTGGTAGCATAATAGGCAGCCCTCAAACGCATAGCAGGGCTCTCATCGGAGGTTGATACAACCACAACAGACCTCCTCAGACCTTCTAATCCCAGGTCCCTCTCTATGAACTCTCTGACCTCCCTTCCTCTCTCTCCTATGAGAGCAATAACATTAATGTCGGCTTTGGTGTAACGAGCTATCATACCTAACAGGGTACTTTTACCAACCCCTGAACCTGCCATGATTGCCACCCTCTGTCCTTCACCGATTGTCAAGAGGCTATTGATAGCCTTTATTCCCACATCTATAATTCGTTCTATTCGCGCTCTCTCAAAGGGTCTTAGAGGTTCACCATGAATGGGGTAATAATCCTGTGGTTGAGGTTTTGGGCTTCCATCCAAGGCTTCTCCCAGTGCGTTTATCACCCTGCCAACGTAATTCTGCCCAACGGGAGCTTGGACCCCACCCAGGGGATATACCTTTGCTCCAACCTCAAGACCTCTAACATCGCTCAAAGCAGTGAGAATTATCCTTCCATCTTTAAAGCCAACAACCTCTGCTAATGCCTCTACATCCTTACCACGAATCTTACATATATCACCAATTTTTAGAAATGGGCCTGAACTCTCCAACAACATACCCATAATCTTTGTAATATAACCATATATTTCAAAAGGTATTATGTCTCTTATTTTTTTCTCAAAAGCTCTGGATCCACCGAGAAATTCTTTACACTTCATGATGATCCAAGTCTGTTACATACTTTTGCAATTTAATTGGTTCTCCAACGAGTTCTTTTAGGATTATCTCCCAACGCTTTTCAAAGGTTGCATCGATAACTCCTAGAGATGACTCGATTACCATACCTCCTCTAGAAATTGACATATCAGATATGATTTTAATCTTGTAATTCATGGAGAAAAACTCAGGCCTTCTTTGGAGAAAATCTACATCCTCAGGATTCACTCTCACAGTGATTGAAGCACCTTCTGATATGTAATTTAGTGCCTCTCTGATAATTCTGATCAAGAGTTCTCTATCCGCCTCAACCTCTCTGAGAACAAGTACCCTTGCTATATCAAGAGCTATTCTCAAAATCTGATCATCAAGGTCCAGTATGACGTCACTGAACTCCTTTTCTAATCGAGTCATAAAATTTCTAAAATTAGACAAGAGGGCATTGATTTCAGACTCATGCTGACGCCTGATTTTAGTTTTTTCCTCCTCAAGCTGCCGCTCTGCCTCCCTCATACCCTCTTTATAACCAACCTCATATCCCTCTCTTTTTGCTATTTCATATCCCTCCTCATATCCTCTCTTGTAACCCTCTTCGTAGCCAAGTTTAATACTCTCTTCCAACTGTTTTTTGAAATCGGTAGTTTCACTCTTCTTGTCACATTTTTCAGTACCATCTGTCGCAACAGGTTCAAAACTCTCCTGATTTGATTGAAAATTTGGTTTAATTATCGTATGCCCGGTGAGGCTTGCAGATTTTATCAGCTTAGACAAATTCTTCCTCCCCTCTTCCAAGTACAATCTTACCTTCCTGTTCCAGCTTTTTGGCAACTCTAATGATGTTCATCTGTGCCTTTTCAACCTCTGTTATTCTAACGGGACCCATCATTTCTAATTCTTCTTTCATAAGATCAGCTGCTCTCTTACTCATGTTCCTGAAGAACTTTTCTCTTATTTCCTCTGATGCACCTTTCAATGCAAGTTTAAGATCATCTGTAGAAATCTCTCTTAGTAAGGTCTGGATAGCAAAGTCGTCCACCTTGATGAAATCTTCAAAGGTGAAGAGATATTTCCTTATCTCCTCGGCCAAGGCAGCATTTTCATCCTCGATTTCCGTCAGAAGCTCATCTTCGAGATCTCTTCCAGCGTGGGAAAGGATCTCTGCAGCCTTTTCAGCTCCACCGATTTTCTTACCAAGGGCACCTCCAACAGCCTTTAGCTCCTCCTCTAGTGCATCACTGATCTCCTTTACAATTTCTGGATCAACCTTGTCCAACAGGGCAATTCTCAAAAGCACTTCGCCTCGTATCCTCTCGTTTAAAAGTTGCAAAACCTGTCCAGATAACTCTGGCTCCAGGTGTACTAGGATAATGGCAATAGTCTGAGGGTGTTCATTTGCCAAAAAATTAGCTATGGTCTTTGGGTCAAGTTTTTTTAATTTCTTGAAAGTCTCAGGACCAACCTCTTTTTTGATCTCATCATAAAGAG
>JBCNVC010000164.1:0-2293 GCA_039630395.1 Candidatus Kryptonium sp.
GCTTCAAACTTTCCAGCTGTGATTTTGTAAATATAAACACCGCTTACGACTTCGTTGTTATTATCATCTGTTCCATCCCAGCTTAACACATGTTTCCCCGCCGGATAATATTTGTTATCAATCAAGGTTTTAACCAAACGTCCATCAATAGTATAAATTTTTAGCGTTACGATTTCATCCCTTGGCAAAACAAACTCAATCCATGTTCTGGGATTAAATGGATTTGGATAATTTTGAGATAGATAATATCCAGTTAAAATCTCATCTTTATTTTCAACTCTCACTGGAGTAGCATATTCAAAAACTATGAAAAATCCTCTCGTTGAATCAGGTCTTTGCAAAGAACCAATCACAACTTCTCTTCTCCCATCACCATCCATATCGCGTGGAGGAACACTTACATAATAATGTCTTGGCACGCCTTTACTCGTATCAACGAGAAACACGCTCCAATCCCAGCTCGTTGAATCTTTAAATAAGCCTGAACCTTTGTATTCAACATGATATACATTTCTATAATTCCCAGCAACTATAACATCTAAATTTCCGTCCCCATCGAAATCGCCCCAATCAGCGCCACGAGTGTAGTCCCATCCGCCAACTCTATAAAAGTAAGTTGAATCAACTTCACTTACATCACCTGGAGCTCTATTTTCAATGTAAACAAGCTGCCCATTTGTAGCGAAAGCAAAACCTTCTGGATAACCATCTGCGTTCATATCCATGAACTTTAGATTTCTCAAAGTTCCAACCGTTGTTCCTGAACCAATCTGAGAGTTCGTAATTACTTTTTTCTTTACATAATTGTCGGGTCCTTCAGCTTCAACTATAAGCCATGTAAAGTTTGTCCATGTTCCAAACCAAATCTCGTTTTTTCCGTCTTTATCAAAGTCAGTTGTTACAATATCAAAAGCCCAAGTTGCAGTAAGAGAGCTATCTTGAAATTCAACTTTAAAACTTGAAAATGGATCAAGTTCGGGCGACTCAAGAGAGATAATCCACATGTGAATTCTTGAAGTTCTGTCAATCAAGGCAATTTCTTGTTTCCCATCTTTATCAAAATCACCAGGAAGTAAATATGTTAATCTAAAGCCAGCATTCCCATCGGCAGGATAGTTTAGATTCCAAGCAAATGTCGGTTCATTTGGGAATGTTTTTGACTGCGGATCATATTCATAGAAAAATAACTTTTCGGGATTCGTTATACCAGCCGCAGGATTTGCGTTTGATGGATTAGCAAATGCAATCTCATAATTCCCATCTCCATCAACATCAGTTACATTTACTCCAGGGAAGCTAAAACCAGTAGTAATTGAAGTTAAGGGTAAAGCAACTTTCCATAAAAGTCGATAATTATCATTTCCATCGTTTTCAAACCAAAAGATCCATTTAGTCGTATCACCTGATGCCGGGCTTGAAATAGTTGGATCATTGATAGCAAGAATCTCTAATTTCCCATTTTTATTTAAATCAAGACCAGCAATGACATCATCACATCCATCAATTTTGTGGATCTCAGGATATCTCGCAACATATGAAACATGGAAACCAGGCTTTAAATAATCAAGCGGATAATTAATCTGAGAAAATACTTCAAAATATGCAAGGACAAAAAAGATTGATAAAATAAAAATTCTTCTCATCATCAGCTTTAACCTCCTTTTTAATTTTGTTTAACTTAAACGATTGAACTAAGGATGAGGTGCTTGATGAAACAAAGGACATGCTTTTGAATTGCACAAGGTGCTATACAAAAAACCAAAATAAAGTTAGAAACAAAAGATTACAAAGTCAAGTAAAATTTTGGTAGATTCACATAGAAACACAATGGCAACATAGAGAAAAAATATAACCTTTAATCCTTACGAAAGACCCCCATCAAAATATAAAAAAGCGGTGGAAAAATTCCACCGCTCTTGTTAGTTATTCGAACGATTTTAGAATCCTACACTTACTGAAATCACATGGTTATTCCCAAAGAACTTGACCGGAACAAAGGCATAGTCAGCTGCTAACGCAACTCCGGCAACACTTCCTAAATTAACACCAGCACCAAAGGAGAAATTCTGGAATATATTTGGCGTAGTTACATCTGGAGATGGAATCCATCTGCCTGACTCAGGAGATAACAAGTAACCAGCTCTCAAATATAGAACATCTCTGAAGGAGTATTCAAAACCAAATCTGTATTCATCATATGCAAAGTTGTTGTTTTGAAATGCTCCCACGACGCGGAAGTTATTATTTTCACCAACATTGAACTGATAAGCAACTCCAAGCTCTATTACAGATG
>JBCNVC010000165.1:0-2274 GCA_039630395.1 Candidatus Kryptonium sp.
GAATAAAGATTGATTGTTTAAAACTTCACAAATTTTCGAAGCATTTGTCAAAGCGATATCAACAAAAGTTTCAGCATTGTGATATTTGCCTTACTTGTGGTTGGTTAAATTCAAGTTGATGAAATTTCAACCCCATTTTGGTAGGTTCATTTATAGATTTTCTTTGGGGCGTGTGCAATTTAAGCAGAATTAGGGTTAATGTGACTTTGCCGAGTTATGTTAATTTAAATCCCTCACAGGTACGATTCAAACTGCTTCGCCTGGTTACTTCCAGGCGAAGATAGGATAGTTTCAATCCCTCACAGGTACGATTCAAACAGCAAAGCGTGTTTAAACACCGCAAATTCATCGTCTTCGTTTCAATCCCTCACAGGTTCGATTCAAACCTTATTTAAGAGATGTGGTTCTTCCGATTCTTTTGGGTTTCAATCCCTCACAGGTTCGATTCAAACACAAAAGAGGATTAAAAAATGAGGATTTATGTAAAGTTTCAATCCCTCACAGGTTCGATTCAAACAAGTTCAGCAGGTTAAACCAGGTAATGTGATAATACCAGTCGTTTCAATCCCTCACAGGTTCGATTCAAACAATAAAGGTTTTGAAGCAGAATATCAAGATGATATTGTTTCAATCCCTCACAGGTACGATTCAAACTGATAGTACAAGTCAAAAAAAGTATTCCGCTTTATAGCGTTTCAATCCCTCACAGGTACGATTCAAACAAACACGCATTTCTCACGTATACCGGAGAGTTGCCACTGTTTCAATCCCTCACAGGTACGATTCAAACGCCTGCGTGTGAGAGCTTGCCGAAAAAAGCAATGTTTTGTTTCAATCCCTCACAGGTACGATTCAAACACCAAATTTAAGAGCGCAGGCATATTGGCTGTTAAGAAGTTTCAATCCCTCACAGGTACGATTCAAACTGCGTCAATTTATACCGCTTACTTTGCGTGGTAGTTTCAATCCCTCACAGGTACGATTCAAACTATGAGGAAAACCTAGTACAATGGGAAAAAACTTACCCGTTTCAATCCCTCACAGGTACGATTCAAACTATTTATTGCGCTTTGCTGAATGAAAGGTCTTCTTGAGTTTCAATCCCTCACAGGTACGATTCAAACTTTTCTCTGCGCCAGTTTTTCGCTCCACTTCTTTCGGTGTTTCAATCCCTCACAGGTACGATTCAAACGAATTTCCAAAATTTAAAACAAAATAATAAAAGTAAAAGTTTCAATCCCTCACAGGTACGATTCAAACAGAGACGGAAAAATTTTTGCGACCGAGTTTGCCGACATGTTTCAATCCCTCACAGGTACGATTCAAACTCCAGTATTCCCTATCGCTTTCAAATGGACTTCCCTGTTTCAATCCCTCACAGGTACGATTCAAACACATATTAATTGTCTGGACTGTTTTTCCTTATTGTTTCAATCCCTCACAGGTACGATTCAAACAAGAAATTGAAAGTATTATTAAAAATGCAAATGATTTGTTTCAATCCCTCACAGGTACGATTCAAACCGGTTTAGATTGCACTGGATTTGCGTATCATTTAAAGTTTCAATCCCTCACAGGTACGATTCAAACGGGCAATGGTTTTGAGTTTGAGTTTGTGATTTGCAGTTTCAATCCCTCACAGGTACGATTCAAACCTGGTCTAAGTGGTATATTTAGCGAAGAATACTTTGATGAGTTTCAATCCCTCACAGGTACGATTCAAACTGAAAAAACAGGTGATTTTTATATACTTAAAAATGTTTCAATCCCTCACAGGTACGATTCAAACTGGGCTCAGCCATTGTTTTCTCCTGGGATCATCCCCAGTTTCAATCCCTCACAGGTACGATTCAAACCGCCCGAAATGTTTAATAACCTTGAAAAGATGCTAAAGTTTCAATCCCTCACAGGTACGATTCAAACTCGCCCGATCAATTTCAACAGTTTCTTAAACTGATGGAGTTTCAATCCCTCACAGGTACGATTCAAACGAGGAGACGATAAAAGAAAAAATTGACAGATACACAAGGGTTTCAATCCCTCACAGGTACGATTCAAACATGTGCTTTGTCATAAAAAACCTCCTCGGTTTTTATCGTTTCAATCCCTCACAGGTACGATTCAAACAAATTATAATTTACCCAGAAACAATTTATTCTTTTTGTTTCAATCCCTCACAGGTACGATTCAAACAAGAACAAAAATGAGCGAAAATAATTACAAGATATTGAGTTTCAATCCCTCACAGGTACGATTCAAACCCACGGTAAAATA
>JBCNVC010000166.1:0-2267 GCA_039630395.1 Candidatus Kryptonium sp.
GGATATGGGTGCAACCTGTCTTGCTCGCTATATAGCTGTTTGAATCGTACCTGTGAGGGATTGAAACTGTAAAATAGAAACCGTCCAATCCCGCTCTTTAAGTGGGGTTTGAATCGTACCTGTGAGGGATTGAAACAACTTTTTTTCCAGCAGTAGCTCCCAAACGGTATTTGTTTGAATCGTACCTGTGAGGGATTGAAACTCGTCGCCCGTGCAAAAAAATTTGGATCATACTTTCGTTTGAATCGTACCTGTGAGGGATTGAAACATCTCGTCGGCGAGTTTATCAAACAACATTGGATTCTGTTTGAATCGTACCTGTGAGGGATTGAAACTGGATAATTTCTACGCAAATAAGACAAAGTTCCTTTTAGTTTGAATCGAACCTGTGAGGGATTGAAACTCAACTACAGCAAACAATTTTCTTTTCATTACCTGCCCGTTTGAATCGTACCTGTGAGGGATTGAAACCAAGTCCTCTATACTTTTAATAAACAACTTATTTTTAGTTTGAATCGAACCTGTGAGGGATTGAAACGTTTTTACTGTAATTTATTAATGTAATCAGCATAACCAGTTTGAATCGAACCTGTGAGGGATTGAAACGAAACTGCTCTCACCGCGAAAGCCTGCATATACTAAGTTTGAATCGAACCTGTGAGGGATTGAAACCTTCCGTGCTCATCGCTGAATCCTATTTCTTTATTCCGTTTGAATCAAACCTGTGAGGGATTGAAACGGCGAGAAAAAGCGTGAGATTGCTTCATTGAAAATCAGTTTGAATCGAACCTGTGAGGGATTGAAACAAATCTTGTAAACTTTTAAGAACAATCCTATTACGAAGTTTGAATCGAACCTGTGAGGGATTGAAACCCAAAGAATTCTAAAAAAACATGTTTCCCATTTTGTATGTTTGAATCGAACCTGTGAGGGATTGAAACAACACTATCCATCCTACATTTGGAACATCTTTCAGACTGTTTGAATCGAACCTGTGAGGGATTGAAACACGTGAATGGGTCAATCCCAAGCGTCAACTGAATCAACAAGTTTGAATCGAACCTGTGAGGGATTGAAACATACGTTGATGTTGGTATAGCGATCAATAAACCTGCGTTTGAATCGAACCTGTGAGGGATTGAAACAATTCATTACTAAAAACACAACCCTTGCGTATTTACCCGTGTTTGAATCGAACCTGTGAGGGATTGAAACATTGTTCTGTTTGCTTCATTTTTGTTACTCCTTTTTTATTAGTTTGAATCGAACCTGTGAGGGATTGAAACATAACACTTTGCTTGGGCTTAACCTTTAAAGGTTTCGCGTTTGAATCGAACCTGTGAGGGATTGAAACTAATCATTAACAATACCCATTATATGCTTCGGCACATGTTTGAATCGAACCTGTGAGGGATTGAAACGTCTTAAAAATTTCCAGGTGTCCTTGGCTACCCAGTTTGAAGCGAACCTGTGAGGGATTGAAACTTGCGAAAGTTGATTTCGGAATTGATAAAGGATTTAAAGTTTGAATCGAACCTGTGAGAGATTGAAACTCTGTTCTGAATCTCTTTATCGTATCGTTAATAAGTTGTTTGAATCGAACCTGTGAGGGATTGAAACTCAATTTGCAAAACAACTCTTCCAAACGGATCAAAAAGTTTGAATCGAACCTGTGAGGGATTGAAACTACCCTTGCTTTTGCTTTCCCCTTTTAACTTGATCATAAGTTTGAATCGAACCTGTGAGGGATTGAAACAGTAAATCTTGCTATTGCTTTTGCTTTCTCCCTTTAAGTTTGAATCGAACCTGTGAGGGATTGAAACCCTAAATAATCCATAAATACCATCTTTCCATTCTGGAGTTTGAATCGAACCTGTGAGGGATTGAAACAATAGACCTATACAGTCAATGTCAATAATGTTTAAAGTTTGAATCGAACCTGTGAGGGATTGAAACTGGAAGTGGAAACCATACTTCTGCCCGATATCAATATGTTTGAATCGAACCTGTGAGGGATTGAAACAATTTGAGCATCACCTCTAAACCCAGCATATACCAAGTTTGAATCGAACCTGTGAGGGATTGAAACTTAAATTGTTGCGGGGTAAAAACAATGTAAATTTTGTTTGAATCGAACCTGTGAGGGATTGAAACTCGCACTATCAATTTTAACCAACTTGTCATAATCATGTTTGAATCGAACCTGTGAGGGATTGGGGTATGTTTGATTTTGTTTGTTGGTTTGTGTGGTTGTTGAGGTAAAAAAG
>JBCNVC010000167.1:0-2249 GCA_039630395.1 Candidatus Kryptonium sp.
TTGAGTGTGTGAGTTAGTTTTATTGAAGTATTATTTTACCGTGGGTTTGAATCGAACCTGTGAGGGATTGAAACAACACTCCTCCGCTAACAACTATCTTCGGCTCAACCTGTTTGAATCGAACCTGTGAGGGATTGAAACGGGAAGATGGATTTCAAAATTGCTTTTCTTTTCAATAGTTTGAATCGAACCTGTGAGGGATTGAAACCAAAATCAACAATTTCATCAAAATTGTTGCTGACCAAATAGTTTGAATCGTACCTGTGAGGGATTGAAACTGGAAAATCACTCCTTCAACCTGAATTTGGGGAGTGTTTGAATCGTACCTGTGAGGGATTGAAACTCACTTCTTTTCGCTTCAATTTTGTAATTTCTAAAAAAGTTTGAATCGTACCTGTGAGGGATTGAAACGGTTATAACTACGCTGTTTGCTTTTGCGTATTTTTTGTTTGAATCGTACCTGTGAGGGATTGAAACTTTATAATCTGCTGTTTGTTGGGAACTTTGCTATATAAGTTTGAATCGTACCTGTGAGGGATTGAAACCAATTATTAACTTATCTCCCTTGTAATAGGCTTCTCCAGTTTGAATCGTACCTGTGAGGGATTGAAACGGTATTGTCCATCGTTATAAATACATAAATACATTGTTTGAATCGTACCTGTGAGGGATTGAAACGAATTTTAATTTTATTGGCAACATAATTTCGTTCTTTTTGTTTGAATCGTACCTGTGAGGGATTGAAACAAATACTTTTTGATTATTTCAATTCCTGGTAAAGTGAGTTTGAATCGTACCTGTGAGGGATTGAAACAGATGCTTAAAAGAAGTGCTAACCATTGCGGAAGGTATGTTTGAATCGTACCTGTGAGGGATTGAAACGTAAATCTTCGAGCGTTTTGACAGCAATTCTGTTTTGTTTGAATCGTACCTGTGAGGGATTGAAACTACAAGCGATAAAAATCGCCCAGTTCTTCTTTTAATAGTTTGAATCGTACCTGTGAGGGATTGAAACTAGTTAAAACCGAAAGCATTAAGTTTTCTAAAAATAGTTTGAATCGTACCTGTGAGGGATTGAAACCAGGGGCTTCCATACAATCTACCAGTGCGCTTAAATATAAGTTTGAATCGTACCTGTGAGGGATTGAAACGTTGATTTGGCTTTTGTTGGAAATAATTCGGCAAAGTTTGAATCGTACCTGTGAGGGATTGAAACTTTTAAAAGAATAAACAAAACACCAGTCATTAGTATAGTTTGAATCGTACCTGTGAGGGATTGAAACAAGATTCAACATCACTCAAAAATCTAAAACTGCTCTCGTTTGAATCGTACCTGTGAGGGATTGAAACTCTGGCAAGTGTAGCTGGATAATATCCTTATCATGTTTGAATCGTACCTGTGAGGGATTGAAACACCTATTTATGCTGTTTTCATTTCTTCTTGTTCTAAGTTTGAATCGTACCTGTGAGGGATTGAAACTCAAATCTCTTGCGCGCATAGCTTTATCTCCTTATTGTTTGAATCGAACCTGTGAGGGATTGAAACTAAGAAAGGTCATTTCGCTGTTTTTTACAATCCAGGTTTGAATCGTACCTGTGAGGGATTGAAACGCTGACATAGCAAGTAAAAACTGCGTCAATGTGAAATGTTTGAATCGTACCTGTGAGGGATTGAAACAGTTTTTGAATGTATATCTTTCCGTTTTGAACAATGTTTGAATCGTACCTGTGAGGGATTGAAACAAAAGATATGTCCTTGGCACAGATAGCGTAATACAGAGGTAAGTTGTTAATGAAATTTTTGAAGACTGTCGATATGGTCAGTGTCGCTAAAAATTTTGATAAATAAACAAAGAAAAAGGAGGGGATATAAATGAAATTTTCTTTTAATTACATTTGCGAAGACTTAATAATATTGGCTATTATACTTGCATTTTTTTCAGGTTTGTTTTTTGGGCGTTGGATGACTTTGGCGGATTTGGAGTATCGAGAGAAAGAAAAGAAAAAGAAGTGATGATCGAGAAAATTTACCAAAGTAATAGCAAATGAAAAACGATAGATATGGCTTTGTAGTGCAAGCAAGTTCGTTTGTTATTTTTGGCTTAATTGTGGAAGATTGCCTTGATAGAATAACTCCTTCCATCAAGAATTTACCCGCCAACCCAGCTCAACTAAATCATAAAATCAAGTTTTTATCTTTTGAATTTTAAGCATTCTATTTTTAAATTTTTCAGAGTTTAAAAACAAAT
>JBCNVC010000168.1:0-2248 GCA_039630395.1 Candidatus Kryptonium sp.
CATAGAGGCTGTCTCTTCATCTCTTACCTCTCCTACTAAAATGACATCGGGGTCTAACCTTAGAAAGGCTCTGATAGCTCGAGCAAAATTATAACCTATATCTTCATTTACTTGTGTTTGTCTGGCAAGAGGTAAAAGATATTCTATGGGGTCTTCAGCTGTGAGGACATTCTTTTCAAGGAGATTTAGCCTCTTTAGGCTTGCAAAGAGAGTAGTGGTTTTTCCAGATCCTGTTGGTCCTGTCATAAGAAACATCCCCAATGGTTGATGGAGGATCTCATCAATCAAAACTATCTCTTCCGGATCAAATCCTAAATACTCTAAGTTTTGCACCGGAGCTTCCATAGGTAAGTATCTAATAGTCAATGTTTCTCCAAAAGAAGTAGGGGCTGTAGCAATTCGTAGGTCATATTTTCCCTCTAAAAAAGAAAAGCTCGTTCTTCCATCTTGCGGTCTTCTGGTTTCAGCTATGTCAAGCTGAGCTCGTATTTTAATAATATTAATCAACCTTCTTGAAATAGTATGAGGAAATACTATTGTAGGCTCAAGAATGCCATCAACTCTATAGAAAATTTGAATACTTTTTGGTGTAGGAACTAAATGTAAATCTGTAGCCCTTTTAGAAATTCCCAAGATTAAAAGATTATTTAGAAGTTCTTCAACATCAAAATTCATACCTGGATTAATTCTCAAATTCTGAGCAAGGCTATTAAGTTCTTCTTCCAGGGGGTGTTCTTTAAAATAGTAAAATTTTTCAATAGCTTTAGCTAAGTTCTGTTGCCCACTTATATAAAATTTAACTTTTCTTCCTACAATTCTCTCTACCGCATTCATTAAGTGAAAATTGAAAGGATCTGATATAATAACCTCTAAGGTTCCGTTTTCTATACCAAAGGGTAAAACAAGATTGTTTTTGGCAAAAATAAATGGTAAATAATCTAACGCCTGAGGATGGGGTGATAAATTAGTAATATCAATAAAGGGCATATTGGCCTGTTCAGCAAGTGCCTTAGCAAGATCTAAATCCATAATTGCTCCTATCCTTAACAAAATTTCACCTAATTTCTCTCCGGTTGCTTTCTGTTCTAATAGAGCAAATTTAAGATAATCCTCGGTTATTAAGCCCTTTTCTTTTAAGATTTCACCGATAGGTTTTCTTTCCATATCTATTTACAAAGTTTTTTTATGAATTCCACTTGTTCTTTCAGATGTTGGGGATACATTTTGTTAAGTAACTTTTGACAAGGGGTTTCCTTTTTGTTTTGTATAATGAGGGATAAAGAGTAATTAAGCTCATAAACAGGATCATATTTAATGCTTAAAGCTTTAGCAAAAAGATCTTCTGCTTTTTTATAATCTCCTCGTGACATATAAATACTTCCCATATTATTTAATACATCAGGATCTTCGCGATATTTAAGATATTCTGAATAAAAATGAAGGGCTTCCTCGAGATCCCCCTTTTTTCTTGACTCTTCAGCATTTAATAGGAGATTTTCAAGAAGCCCCCTTTCTTTAAGAGGGGTAATTTCCTTAGGTGAAATTGTTTCTATTTTTGCAAGTTTATCCTCAGTTATATTTTTATCAATTTTCACCTTAGGAGGTGCCTTTGAGATAGGCATTTTTCTCATTTTTTCACTTTTGATTTTAGTTTTAGTGTCTTTAGTATTGTTGTTCTGAACTTGTTTTGTATCAATGGCAACTTGTTTTAATGTCTCTTTTTGTTCTAAAGGCATACTTTTATTACCTTCACTTTTATTACTTTCAGGACCTATGGGAGCAGTTACAATAGGCTGTTTTGATTCTATAGCAGGATGAGGTGAAGTTTTAGGTAATTCAGGCGCCTTAGATACTATTTTTAGGTTCTCAACTATTCTAATGATATAAAAACCTCCTAAAATTAAAGCTGTTAATAGAAAGGCAAAAATTGTTAAGGTTAAGAACCTTCTTTTGATTTTTCTTGAAAAATTTTTATCTTGATTTCCCTTTTGGAGCTCCTTCAGAAGTTCACTTAACTTACTCATAGATTTTCTATTGTTTAATCTATAATTAATCTAATTAAAATAACTAATTCTGCTTTTCTTGAATCCACTTGTTGAGTTTTGAAAATCTCTGAGAGAATTGGGATATTAACTTTTCTCTCTATTCCTCTATCTCTATCTAAAATCAATCCTCCTAATACAATTAAGTCATTTGGTTTGGCTTTAACAATAGAAGTCATCTCTCTTAAATTAATTCTGGGAAGAGT
>JBCNVC010000169.1:0-2225 GCA_039630395.1 Candidatus Kryptonium sp.
TATGAAGAAACATTTGTTAATTTAGATTATGATTTAAATTTTGAGAATTCTTACTTCTTACTCTTTAAAAAGCGTGCATATGATGCTTTTGTTCGTTGGACAGCATACTATCCATTTTTAAAACGATTAATTGGGAATAGCGCCTCAATAATTATAGCTGGAAAATCTTCAAATCCCCAAAAGGCTCACTGTTTTAATGAAAGAATTAGAGAAATTAGAAAACAATGTCCGCGATGTTTACTTGTTTTGTGGATTGATAGCGAGATAAGTGAATTTGATTTAAAAAACACTTATGCATGTTATGATGCCTTTGCCTTTAGCTTTGAAGCAAATAATCCAGAATATGTTTATTCTCTACCAACCACTACTGAGATGTATAAAAGTATTTTTGTTACATTAATAAGTAAATCTCGCTTTTATTTAAATAAAACGGGCAAACCTAGTTTAGTTCTTCTCACTATTACCGATGGTTACTTATGGAATAGAGAAGAAGATACTTTCGGTTTTCTCAAATATCTTTACCAAAATCAACCTGAGCTAATTTCAGCAGGAGTGTTTGGAATAATTTATTTACCTTATACTGGACAAAAAGAGAAAGCATTACAAATAGATAACTTAAGAGAGAAAGATGAAAAATTCTGCGCTTTTCAAAGAGCCACAAATATGTTCTTAAACACATTTCAACAGAAGACAGTTCAGTTGAAAGTTGCTGCAGAGCAAAATTTCACTAGTCATAATGGAAGTTTCTTAGATGTTCCTGAATGTGTTAAGTGTACTGAATTAGAAATTACTTCTAACAGTTGTAATAAAACATGCTTAAATTACGTTTTGAGTAATGGCATTATGAGTAATGTTCAATGTAAAGAAATTCCTAATTATCCGTTAGATAAACAGAAATGTCCCCTTACTATTATAGATTCTTCTGCTTATCCATGTTTACCTTGCTCAAAGTTATTTGAATTTGGTAAAAAGATTGAGTGTAATATTACTTATTTAGATGGAGTTAGAAAAAATCTTATAATTCAAAACGAAAATGATCTATCTCTTTATCCTGATGTTATCGCTGCCTTACCACATGGCCAAAAATGTTGCTTAAATTCCACAATTTTTAATTGCTGTAAAGGAACAGCCTTTAATTCTTCACTTACTTGTTCATCATATCCATGTCCAAACGAATGTTCAAAAGTTCCTTTAAACGCTTGTAATTCTACTTATATTATTTTTGCTGACGGGAAATCTGTTCAGTGTGAAGTTAAAAATAATATGTGTGAAGCATCTTTTCCATGCACAGTACTAGAAAATTCAACATCTTGTCCGCTTGAAAAGTTCAGCTATTTAAAGCTTAGCATTCAAGGTTTAGCACCAACACCTATCCTATTCCCATCAACAGGAGATCCAAATATTGATTGTGGATTAGTAAGTAGCAACACTACTTTCTGTGGAGTTGAAATACCACAAAAAAATTATAGAATAGAATGTGTAATAAAATAATGGTGAGTAAATGCTTAAATTTTGTTTAATTATTGTTGCCCTGTTTTCCATCATAAATGCAACAGTTATTGATCCACCTTCTGGAAGTTATATTAATCAGAATTCTTTTTCGATTAAACTTTTTACTTCAGGTTCACGCTGCGTTTTTCACATTACAGGATCTAATTTACCACCTGAAGGAATAAAATATTACGGAAAAATTTACGAACATGAATGTGTTGCAACAGTTTTTCTTAAAAATGGAACTTACGACGTTAAAGCTTATCTTGAAGGTGTAGGGCAAGTAGCTAGTGCAACATATTATGTTACTAAAGTTATCCCTCCAGGTTGCGAGGCATGCGAACGGCTCAATAATACAATTTTTTCACACATATTTATTAATCAAGATAAGAATAATAAAAAATTATATATTCAATTATTAGGAGAAAATTCCCTTACATTAAGCAGATTTCCATTAAAAAATAGTTCTATCGTAGTTCTTATAAAGAATGCAACTTCTTCACAACTTTATAGAATAACAACTAATTCAGAAGGTATAGCTTCTTTATCGTATAATCATTCAACTTGTGCTCAATATTCATTTATGTACTGCTGCTTCTATGAAGAGTGTGGTTTTAGAGAATGTTTAAGAGCATTTGGTTTAAAGGATTCTCAAATAGGAAACATTACACATGTAACTCAATTACCGTTGGCACCAGGTTCTTCAGATTATGGTTTAATCCCACCTATAACTG
>JBCNVC010000017.1:0-5099 GCA_039630395.1 Candidatus Kryptonium sp.
TCTTTCCAGGATAACCTTCCGCATATTTATTTGTCATAACCGAACCCATCGCCTCAAGGACAGCTCTTGAAACGAAATTTTCACTTGCTATAAGTTCCAGTGTGTAATTTTGTCTTTCAACTTCGCTGGCAATTACTTCATAAATTTCTGGGTCTTGTTCCTTTAATGAATACATGACCCTTCAGTTTAAATTTGTTTTTAAAATTTTTACAAATAACATCTCTTCTTTGCCTCAAATTTTAACCAATCCCTAAAATCGGGATGAGCGATCTCAATTAATGCTTTAGCTCTTTCCCTTATGCTTTTGCCATGTAGATAAGCGACGCCATATTCTGTGACGACATAATGAACATCTCCACGAGATGTAACAACGCCAG
This sequence comes from Candidatus Kryptonium sp., assembly GCA_039630395.1. Taxonomy (GTDB): domain Bacteria; phylum Bacteroidota; class Ignavibacteria; order Kryptoniales; family Kryptoniaceae; genus Kryptonium. The sequence goes on from JBCNVC010000017.1 coordinate 378, forward strand.
CGCCTTCTGTTAAAGTTGGGACGATCCTTGAAATAGTTCCATTTTTCGCTGTTGAAGGCAAAGCTATTATTGGCTTCCCGCCTTTTGAGCGAGCAGCTCCACGAATAAAGTCAACCTGTCCACCTATGCCACTGTATATTTTATGCCCAATAGAATCAGAACAGACTTGACCAGTTAAATCAACTTGAAGCGCAGAATTTATCGCAACCATCTTTTCATTTTGACTTATGATAAATGGATCATTAACATAATCAGTTGGATGGAATTCAAATAGCGGATTATTGTCAATGAAATCAAAAAGTTTCTTCGTCCCGAGCACGAAACTTGCCACTACTTTTCCTCTATGTAAAGTTTTTTTCTCATTATTTACAACACCTGATTCTATGAGCGGCAACAATCCATCACTGAACATTTCGGTATGAATTCCTAAATCCTTTTTATCTTTCATAAAAAGTAAAACTGCATCAGGTATTCCACCAATACCCATCTGTAAAGTTGAACCATTCTCTATTAACTCAGCAATATAGCCCGCTATTTTTCTATGAAGATCAGTTATCTCTTCTTTAGGAAGTTCAAACAACGGTCTATTTGATTCAACAAAATAGTGAATTTTACTCACATGAATGAAGCTGTTTCCAAGCGTCCTTGGCATGTTTGAATTCACCTCGGCAATCACAACCCTTGCAGTTTCAGCTGCTGCTTTCGTGCATTCAACACCAACACCAAAACTGCAAAAACCATATTCATCAGGTGGCGACACAGTTATCAAGGCAACATCAATTTTGTATTCACCACTGTAAAATAACTTTGGAATTTCTGAAAGGAAAATCGGGACAAATTCAGCTCTTCCATCATTCACCGCTTCTCTTACATTTGCACCTGTGAAAAATGCACGATGCCTAAAATGTCCTTGCATTTCTGGATTTACATAAGGCGCTTCTCCAAATGTTAAAATATGCGATATTTCAACATTTTCAAGCTCATCTTTCCTTGCGACGAGCGCTTTTATTAATGGTTCAGGAGTAGCACATCCAGGGTGAACCCAAACTTTGTCTCCTGATTTTATGATTTTTACTGCTTCTTCTGCTGTTACGGTTCTTTCTTTAAAGTGCTTTGTCCAGCTCATACCAGTTCTTCTATTTTTTTATATTCAAGATTAAAAATGTCCGCGATATTTTTATTTGTGCAATAACCTGCATGAGTGTAAATTCCCCGACCAAATAATGGATTTTCCCTCAATGTTTGTGAAAGACCTTTTTCAGCAATTTGAAGTATATATGGCAAACTCACATTCGTTAAAGCATGCGTTGCCGTTCTTGCAACATTTGAGGCCATGTTTGGAACACAATAATGAATAACGCCATGTTTTATGAAAACAGGATTCGCAATAGTTGTTGGTCTGCTGGTTTCAACACAACCTCCTTGATCAATTGAAACATCAATTATAACTGAACCTGGCTTCATCTTTTTAACCATCTCTTCAGTAACAAGCTTTGGCGTCAAAGCACCATGAATTAAAACAGCTCCAATAAGAACATCAGCAAATTGAACCGCTCTCTCAATGTTGTAAACATTAGCGATGGCTGTTTCAACTCTTTTATCAAATAACCTCTCAACCTCTCTTAATTTGTCGATATCATTATCAAGAACCATTACATGAGCGCCAAGACCAAGAGCTGCTCTTATCGCATTCTGTCCGACAACTCCGGCACCGAGTATAACGACAGTTGCCGGTGGAACTCCAGGAATTCCCCCAAGTATTATTCCACGTCCTCCATCCTCATTTTGAAGATATCTTGCTGCGACAACTATCGCCATTTGTCCCGCGATCTCACTCATTGCTTGAAGTATAGGCAACCGTCCATCCGGTAGTTCAATTATTTCGTATCCTATCGCTGTTACTTTTCTTTCAAGCAAAATTTCAATAAACTTTTTAGGTGCTACAGCAAGATGTAGAAATCCAAACAAAAGATGTCCATCACACAGAAAATCGTAATCCTCCTCCGTTGGTCGCGCAACCTTTACGACCATTTGCGCTCTTTTATAGACTTCCTCTCGGGAAAAAACAATTTTTGCCCCCATTTTCTCATATTCTGCATCGCTAAAGCCACTATATTCTCCAGCCGAAGATTCAACATAAACTTCATGACCTCGTTCAACAAGTGCTTTTACCCCCGCTGGTGTAAGGGCTACCCTTCTTTCTAAAATCTTTTGAGCGTCACTGCTTTCCTTAGGAATTCCAATGTTCATGGCTACTTATCTAAATGTTTTTTGATTTTTCTTTACAAATATACTAAAAACTTTTCGCAAAAACATAAAACTGCACTCCGACAATTAACACATCCGAACTTGACTAAATCTCCAAGCGTTTTTAAATTTGAAGTAGGTTTCAAATAAACTTTGACCGAAAGCTATGAAGAAGACGATAAATTTAATTTTTATTTCTCTTTTTCTTTATTCCTCCTGCCTTGCACAATGGTATTATTTTGGGCGAAACAAGGTTCAATACACGGAGTTTCAGTGGGATGTCCTCAAAACTGAACATTTTGATATTTATTATCATCCCGAGATGAAAGATCTCGCTGAAAAAGGTGCTTACTTCGCTGAAGAAGCATACGCTGAACTCCAAGAAAAATTCAATATAAACATCCTAAACAAGATCCCACTTGTTTTTTACAGCTCACATTTATATTTCCAACAAACAAACACCACTCCTGGACTAATTCCGGAAGGAGTCGGTGGATTTTTTGAATTCATAAAGGGAAGGGTCGTCATACCATTTGACGGCTCAATCTACCAATTTAAACATGTGATAAAACACGAGCTTGTTCATGTCTTCACATTTCATAAAATTCAACGCGTCCTTAAAGACCGAAAACAACCTTCCGACAGAATGCCACCTCTATGGTTTACGGAAGGACTTGCCGAATTTTGGTCAACAAAATGGGATAACCAAGCTGAAATGCTTTTAAGAGACGCTGTCCTAAACGACTACATTGTCCCTTTATCCGAAATGGACAGAATTCACGGAACCTTTTTAATGTATAAAGAAGGTCAAAACATCCTCGAATACATCGCTCAAAAATACGGTGAAGAGAAAATTTTGCTACTACTTGAAAACTTCTGGAAAGCAAGCACATTTGAAAAAGTTTTTGAAATAACGATCGGGAAAAATTATAAACAATTTGATGAGGAATGGCTGTATCACTTGAAGAAAAAGTATTATCCATTGCTTAAATACAATGACCCACCAAGTGCAATATCTAAACCGATCGTAGTTGAAGGATTTAACATGAAACCAGTTTTTAACAAAGATGGTGACAAAAAAGAAATTTTCTTCGTTGGAAACATAACAGGATATACAAACATTTATAAAATTGAACTCAAAGCAAACGCCAAACCCAAGGTGGTCATTGAAGGAGAACGCTCAGATAACCTTGAGGCTTTCCATCTTTTCAGAACTAAAATTGACATCAAAAAAGATAAACTTGCTTTTATAACGAAAGCAGGTGACCACGATGCAATACACATATACGATCTAAAAGATGAAAAAATCATCAATACATTCCAGTTTAATTCTCTTGTGATGATAACTTCACTTTCCTTTTCACCCGATGGAAACAATTTGGCTTTGACGGCGATTGATAAATCTGGATATAGCGATATTTACATCTTCAACATTCAAACAAAACATTTAAAGAAATTAACAAATGATTTTTATGATGACCGCGAAGTCGCTTGGGCGCCGAACGGTGATAAAATTGCTTTCATCTCAGATAGAACTAATTTCGGAATTGACGGAAAATATAACATCTTTACCTATGATGTTAAAAACGATAAAATTGAATATCTTGTCTACGGTAATTTCTCATGTGCTTCACCTTCTTGGTCCCCCGACGGTAAATTTCTCGCCTTTGTCGCAGATATTGATGGAACTCAAAACATTTGGGTGCTCGATCTATCACAGAAAAAGTTCATAGCAGAAGCTGACGGCTCTTTGATATCTGATGGATATGAACCATTTGAAATAAAACAAATTACAAACCTAACCACATCCGCATTTGATCCTGTTTGGACAGATGATGGGAAAATAATCTTTGTCGCTCTTGAAAATTTGAAATTCCAAATAAGAATGATTGATTATGTCACTGAAAAAATTGAAAAACCGAGTTTAACTTTGAAAATAGATTTCAATGAAATTGACAAAACACATTGGGACACACCACAAATTAAAGGGATTCAAAAAGTAAATGTAGCCACATACCGCGGGAAATATGACCTTGATATAGCACAAAGCCAAATCTCAACAGATCCGATATTCGGGACCGTCGGAGGCGCTGCAATCGCCATAAGTGATCTACTGGGGAATGAGAGATATTACTTCCTTGTCTACAATACCGCCCAAACAAGAGATGAGATCTTGAAAAGTTTTAACATAGCGATATCCAGAGTTTCCCTCAGCCGAAGAACCAACTTCGCTTATGGAATCTTTCACTTTGCTGGTAGAAGGTATGATCTTACAGATCCTGACCTATTTTATTATGAGAAAGCATACGGCGGATACTTCGCACTTAGTTACCCGATCTCAGTATTTAGAAGAATTGAAGCAAGTATTATGCTAAATCGCTCTGATAAAGAGATATTTTTCGGATATGGTGAAAGGAAAGCGATGCTTCTTTCAAACTCACTCTCTTATATTTTTGACAATTCGCTCTGGTCCCC
>JBCNVC010000017.1:5193-39560 GCA_039630395.1 Candidatus Kryptonium sp.
GGAGGAAGCTGGGACTTAAGAGGTTACGAAAGATGGTCAATAAGAGGGAAAAAACTTTGGCTTGTAAGCCAAGAGTTAAGATTTCCATTCATTGATAAATTTGATATAAAATTTCCGTTCGGTGGAATTTTCATCGGCTCAATACGAGGTGCTTTATTCTTTGACACAGGGAACGCGTGGGATAATAGATATACCGAAACACTTGGAAGCTTTGGATTTGGGATAAGATTTAACATCGGCGGAGTTCTCGTGCTAAGATACGATGTCGGAAAAAGACTTGAAAATAATCTTTCAAGAATTCAAAGATCATTATTTCATCAGTTCTTCTTCGGTTGGGATTTTTAAAAAAATCAACATCTCCAACATGAAAAAAATTCTTTTTTTCTTATTATTATTGTCTTTTGCTTCCTGTGCCTCGTTCAAACTTGAAAGAAACATAATCGCGAAAGAATTTGATTGGATTCAATACGGAAATTCTCCACAGAATTTAAATGTTTCATACTTTAACATCGCACCACCATTTCAACTTGCTTGGAAATATAACGCAGGCTCTGGATTTTCATATAGTCCAATTCTAATTGCCGATGGAATTTTATTTGTCGCAACGCTTGCTGGAGAGATACACATAATTGATACTGAAACCGGCAAAAAAATCAGCGTCATTGAATCTGAATCCTCAATATCTGCAACTCCTGTGCTCTATGAAAATAAATTGATACTACCAAGCGCTTATGGTAAGAATACACTTGAATTGATTGATATAAACCTCGGAAAAGTTCTATGGCGTGAAAAAATCGGCGGAATTGAATCCGCTCCACTGCTTGTTAATAACAACATAATCATCGCTACAATTGATGGCTCTGTAATAAACTATATAATAAAGCATGATATACTGGAAAAGTTGTGGGGATATAAAGCTCAAAAACCAATCCGTTCCTCTCCTGCCTCGGATGGGAAAAATGTTTTCCTCGGTTGTGATGACGGAAATGTTTATTGCCTTGATCTTGAAACTGGGAAATTGCTTTGGAAATTTGATTCCAAATCTCCCATATTCGCACCTATTGCCGTTTCAGATGGACAAATTTTCTTTGGGACATTGAACGGTTTGTTTTACGCTTTAAATTCAAAAAACGGTGATATTAAATGGAAATTTCAAACTAATTCAAAAATTTATGGTGGCTCTGCAATCAAAGATTCAATGATATTTTTCGGGACTGCTTCTGGAAAACTTTACGCATTAAACAAGAAGACTGGAAACATGATCTGGAACTTCACAGCGAAAAGTGTGATAAATTCGTCACCTCTTGTTTCAGACGATGTTGTCTTCTTCGGCTCACTCGATAAAAATATCTATGCGGTTAACATCAAAAACGGAAACCTACTTTGGAATTACGAAACAGGAGGAAGGATAAAGTCAACACCTGTCGTCTGGAAAAATTATTTATTCGTGGTCTCCGAAGACAGATTCGTCTATGCTTTTAAAACACAACAGATGAAACAAGAATGAAAATTTTAATTTTTCTTTTTCTTACAATTCAACTTGCTTTCTCACAAGCGAAGTATGGTTTTGTAAATATAAATACTGAACCAAGTGGATCTTTTGTTTACATTGACTCTGAACTTGTTGGACAAACTCCAATTGTGAATTTAAAAATCAAAGTCGGCACATATACACTTAAAATTAAAAATCCAGAATTATCCGATTGGCTTGAGCAAGATATAAGCCAAAGAATTGAAATCAAAGAGAACGATACTTTGAATATTTTTATAACTTTTGAAAAATTCGTGAAAATTGACTCAAACCCCTTTTCTGCTGACATTTTTCTCGGGGATTCAATCATCGGGACGACCCCAGCGATTTTCAAACTTAAAAATTTACTTGGCAAAACTTTAAAAATTACAAAGAAAGGTTATAAAGACGCCGAGGTCTTTATAGATGGAAAAACACGGAAAATTGAAGTTAATCTCACACCGCAAAATGGTGTAGAAACCGAACTTAGAACTGAGCCAAAGGATAAATTAAAAACCGTAATTCCAATAGTCGGAGTAGGTTTAGCAAATGGAATTATTTCAGTGTATTTTAAATCAAAAGCCGACAAACTATATGAAGAGTATTTAAAAACCGGCGATATTGAGAAGTTAAATGCTGTAAAAACTTATGATAAAATTTCTGGGCTTACGCTCGTAATTTTTGAATTGACCACCGCAATTGCAATATACCTATTGTTGAAGGAATAAAAACTTTAAAAATAAAAAATGAGGCATTAAAAAATGTGCGAGATCAGGACAGTAAAAAAAGCGATTTTAATTTTGCTTATCTTTTCGGTTATTTTTTCTAATCTAAGTTTTTCCCAAACTGTCATGCAAGAAAATGTAAAATTTCTTCTTGATTGTTGGAAATATCACTTCGGCTGGAAAACTTTCGGCGGAGGTTATATAAGACATATCCTTCTTTTTACAGATTCCCATATCGTTGATATAGAAACAAATCGAATTTCAAGGCAACCTGGATATTCAAGTGGCGCACCAGGGACTAAAACTGATGGTTATAAAATTTTATACGAAGTTATATTTTTTGGAATAATAGAATTTACTCTTGCTGAAATTTTAAAAGGAGTTTTAGAATCACTTGAAGAAAAAATGAATGAAGAAGTTAAAAAAACGATCAAATTGGCATCTGAAAATCCAACCGTTGAAAATTTTATTCATGCTTTAAATCAAATTGGATTAAAAAGCCAGATAAAGGAAACTTACTCCTACGCTGAAATTGAAAATCCAAAAGTTGAAAGAAAAAAAGACGAAATTCATTTTAACTTCAAATTTAGAAATAAAAAACAAAATTACATCTTGCGCTACGACACACCGGATAAACTTGACAAAATTGAAATGGTCTTGAAAAAATTACTTGGATATCCTGAAAAAGAGGACACTAATAGTGTAAATTATTTATCAATTTACAACAGCGACGATGAAGAAAATGTGACTAAATTTGGGAGTGAAGAAAAATACGCAAAAAGTAGTCATTTCATTGAGCTATTAGGTCAAGGTATTACGATTTCTGGAAATTACGATTACCGATTTCGTCAAAATTTAACCTTTAGAATCGGCCTCGGTTTTTTGCCAGCACCATTTTTTATCATTCCTTTAATTCCAGCTACAATTAATTTCCTAACCGGAACTGAAACTTCACATCATCTTGAACTTGGTGTCGGAGCTACCTTTTTCTTTATCTATTATCCCTCTGCTACCTTTCTTTATCTATCCCTTTCCAACCGCAAACATAGGATATAGATTTCAACGAAAGAACGGAGGTTTTTTCTTACGAATCAATTTTACGCCAATTTATGATCTCTATTCCAAGGGGGATAACGGACTAAATCAATATCTTTTTGGTCCAGATAAAAAATCACCAGTTGTATTATTAGGTGGGATCTCCATCGGCTACACAAGACATATTAAATGAAACCAAAAATAAAATGGAACAAAACAATGCGCAGAAACATTCATTACGCTGTCCTTTTATTTTTGCTTATCGTCATATCTGCTTTATCTAACAACGCTTTTTCACAAAGCTATATCAATACATCACCACATAAATCAGAAAAGACTTCTAAGGAGGATAAATACGCTAAATCGTCCGTTTACCTTGAAATATTTGGTCAAGGTTTGATTTTTTCGCTTAACTACGATTATAGATTTAAACCAAATTTGAGCGCAAAGGTTGGAGTTGGATATGCGCTTTCAGCGGCTTCAGTTATAGCAACAATAAATTACTTAACATTTCCTGAATCTTCTCATCATTTAGAAATTGGTGGGGGAATTGTTTATTTAGAAGTTGGTAGTGGTGTCGAGGCTGAATTGTTTATTTTTCCAACAGCGAACATAGGATATAGATTTCAACCTAAAAAAGGTGAGCTCTTTTTCCGCATTGCTTGGACACCCCTTTTATCTTTTTTGATTTACGAAGCAACAAAAGAAGATATCTCCAAACAATTAGCCTGGAGTGGAATCTCTATTGGTTATACATTTCGCTGAAAAATCGTTGTACCATGATATTTAAGAAAATTATTCAATTTAATCTCCAGACAAATTTTCGCACTCAAGAAGGACCTATTTTTCAGCGAAGAAAAATTGAATTCATAACTTTCGCCTTTTGGAACGATTATGAATGAATCATTCGCTTAAATAAATTCTCGCTCCTGGTCCGACTGGTATTTCAAGCAAAAACCATATGACAAATAGCGAGCTCCAAACGATAAAAAATACGATAGTATAAGGAAGCATAGTTGCGATCAAAGTTCCAATCCCTGCTTTTTTATTGTATTTACCCATAAATGCAATTATCAAAGCAAAATAAGACATCATCGGTGAAATTATGTTTGTCACGCTATCTCCTACTCTGTAAGCTGCTTGAACTATCTCTGGAGTATAACCAAGGAGCATAAACATTGGGACAAAAACGGGAGCCATAATTGCCCACTTCGCAGACGCACTTCCCATGAAAAGATTGATAAACGCAGAAAAAGCAATGAAAGAAACAAATAATGGTATCGGTCCAAGACCTAATGCCTTCAAAAGGTTAGCTCCTTCCACAGCAATGATCAATCCAAGATTTGTCCAATTAAAAAATGCAACAAATTGTGAAGCGAAGAAAACAAGCACTATGTACGAACTCAAGGTTTCCATTCCCTTGCTCATTCCCTTTATTACATCGGAATCCGATCTTATCGTTTTCGCTCCAATGCCATATGCAACGCCCGTAACTAAACCAGCAAAGAAAATGAAAGAAACTATCCCTCTTAAAAATGGAGATTTCAAAAAATCACCAGATTGTTGATCACGAAGAAATCCTTTTTCAGGTAACAACCCTATCAAGATAATTACAACAAATGCAATAACAGAAATTATCGCATAAATTAATCCTCGTTTTTCATCTCTCGTAAGTGGTTTAATTTCCTCAGCCTCAGAACTATTTTCATAATCTCCCAACCTTGGAACAATTATTTTCTCCGTCACTATTGTCCCAGCGATAGTGATGAAGAAAGTTGAAACAGCCATAAAGTAATAATTTGCCGTTGGATTTACCTCGTATGTTTTATCAATTATACGTGCTGCTTCTTGTGTTAACCCAGCAAGCAATGGATCAATAGTTCCAAGAAAGATATTTGCACTATAACCTCCTGAGACGCCAGCAAAGGCAGCAGCAAGACCAGCGATTGGATGCCTTCCTGCTGCAAGAAAAATAGTACCAGCCAACGGAACTAAAAGAACATAACCTATTTCGCTAGCTGCGTTTGACAAGACGCCAAGAAAAACAATAATAGGCGTTAAAAGCTTTTTCGGCGATTTAACAACCACAAGACGAAGTAAAGTTCCTATTAAACCACTATGTTCAGCAATTGAAATTCCCAACAAAGCCACTAAGACGGTCCCAAGCGGCGCAAATGAAGTGAAATTATTAACCAAGTTAAGAATAATTCTATGCAATCCCTCTATTGATAACAAATTCACAGGTTTTATCTCCCGACCTGTTCCGGGATGGACAACGGACAAGTTCAAAAGACTTGCAAGATACGATATTAAAATTACAAATAGCGAAAATATAGCGAAAAGAGTTGCAGGATGGGGCAATTTATTCCCTACTCTTTCAATGAATCTGAGAAATCTTTCGAAAAATCCTCCGCTTTTCACCTTTCCGAAGCTTTTTGCTGAAAAATTACAAAAATCATTCTAAAAACCAAATCTATAACACCAAAAGGTAAAAAGATCAAAAGCCAACTTCGGCACAGACAGGTTAAAAAAATAGCCGAAAAAATTAAATCAAAAGGAAACAATAATTGAATTTGTCTTTAAAATTCATAAAGTCGTTTTATAATGCCGATGTTATAACGCTCCAACGGATGTGCTTTTCATGCGTTTATCTTAAAAAATCCCAAAATCCGCATTCAAGTGCCCCTTACTACTGCAACTTCCTTGATAAAACTTTATCTGTATCTGAACTTCGCCTTGACTGTGATGATTATGAACCAATCGCATCAATTAAAAACGATCACACTTGAACTTTTTAAAATTTTGAAGTAACATTATATAAAGTTTTGCAAAACAAATTACCGCTTTTGAAATGAAAAGGATCAGATTTTCACTCATTCCAATTTTAATTCTCATCTTTGTCCTCCCTTCGCTCGCTCAAAAAAAGTTAACAATTGAAGACATCTTTAAAACGGCGAAATTTAGGACCAATTTCCTTTCAAAACAATGGTTATCAGATGAAGACGCCTATACGACGCTAAAATATGATACCCTTTCAAAATCAACGGCAATTTACAAATACGATTTGAAATCAGGAAGGGAAGAAAAAGTTGTAACTTATGCTGAACTTGATAGACAAGTTGAAAACTTTTCAAAAAATGTGAGTGCTTACTTTTTCTCGCCAAACAAAAAATATATTCTCTTCACAGGAAGTTTACCGGCAAGAAGATTGAAAACTGGGGGAAATTTTTATCTATACGATCTTCAAACGAAAACATTGAAGCAAATAACCAACACAGATGAGCAACAGGCAATTATAAAGTTCTCTCCGGATAGCAGGTTCATAAGCTTTGTGAGAAACAATAACATTTTCGTCTATGAAATTTCAACTGGTAATTTCAAGCAGCTTACCTTTGATGGTTCTGAAACAATTTTAAATGGGCTTTTTGATTGGGTTTATGAAGAAGAATTCAGCATAATTGATGGTTATGAATGGTCGCCCGACGGTAAATATATAGCTTTCTGGCGACTTGATCAATCAAATGTTCCCATCTTTAAACTTATTGACTATGACCTTACATATCTTAAAGTGATTGATCAACGTTATCCATATGCTGGTTATCCAAACTCAATAGTCAAAATTGGAATTGTCAATGTCCAAACGGGCGAGACAAAATACATTGACTTTGGAAACGAAGATATTTACATCGCAAGGATCAACTGGACTCTGAACTCGGATATTTTGTTCTATCAAAAACTTAACAGATTACAGAATAAGCTCGAGCTCATATCATACAACATTAAAACCGGCGAACAAAAATTAATTTTAACAGAAGAATCAAATACTTGGGTTGATGTTCATGATCATTTGACATTTTTAAAGGACGGACAACACTTTATTTGGTCGAGTGAAAGAGATGGTTGGCTTCACTTATATCTTTATAGGATTGACGGTAAACTTGTAAATCAAATCACCAAGGGCGAATTTGAGGTTGAACAAATCTGCTTCGTTGATGAAAAGAACAAGAAAATTTATTACACCTCAACAGAGGTTTCACCTCTGGAAAGACACCTATATGTTATTGATTTCAAAGGCACGAATAAAAAGCGCCTGACCTTTGAATCAGGTTGGCATATTATTGATTTTTCACCTTCGGGGAAATTTTATATTGATAACCATTCTACAATTACAAAGCCACCGAAATGGAAACTTTATGAAAGCACTGGTAAATTTGTGCGGACTCTCGTTGATAACCCGGATGATATTCTTGCAGGTTATGATAAAGGCGAAGTCACATTTGAAGTTGTCGAGACAAGTGATGGTGTGAAACTTAACGCATGGATGATAAAACCAGTAAATTTTGATTAGAAGAACAAAAAAATATCCTGTTCTTTTCTATGTCTATGGAGGACCCGGAAGTCAAACCGTAAGAAACGCTTACCTTGGGAACTACACTGAGTATCAATATCTCGCACAAAACGGATATATAATCTTTCAGCGTTGAGATGGTCGCGGAACAGGCGCAAGAGGTAAAGCATTTAGAGATGTTATTTCTGAATTTTTGGTTACTACGAATCAAAAGATCAAGCGGAAGCTGCGCTTTACCTTTATCAGAAAATACAGATTTGTTTTTAACGGCTGCAAAATCGGAATATGGGGATGGGACTATGGCGGATATATGTCAAGTTTAACTCTTTTCAAATTCGGAGACATTTTCAAGCTTGCCGTCGCTGTCGCACCTGTTACAACCTGGAGATTATACGATACCATTTACACAGAAAGATATATGCAAACCCCCGAACTTAATCCAGAAGGATATGAGCAAAGCTCTGTGCTAAAATATGTTGACGGTTTGAAAGGTAAATATCTCGTAATTCACGGCACAACTGATGACAATGTCCATTGGCAAAACACAATCCAACTCGTTGATAAACTTCAAAAAGCAGGAAAACAATTCAGCACGATGTTTTATCCTAACAAAGATCACAGCATAGCTGGAAGGGAAACAAGATATCATCTATTCACATTGATAACAAACTTTATACTTGAAAATCTATAAACGATTTCATTCTGGTTTCATAGCCAATTGTTTAGTTGAAACCGCATAAAGTAGTATATTAGAGAAAAGTTGAAGTTGAGATGTGTTATCAATTGATGGATTGTCAAATTTGCTAAGTATTCGCATATAACCCTTGTTTGAGAAGACAACTACTAGCCTCTTCTGCCAAAAAAGTCCTTCAAGATATGTATATTTTTCTTCTTTTTCAAACTCTTTCGTCTCAACTATGTCATCAGCTCCAAGAGGTAGTTCTTTTATTTTAGCCCAGATTGAATATACAGGATGAGAAAGAAAGACTTTCTCAATATAACTTCTTTCAAATCTTGCTTTTATTTTATCAAGCAGATCTCTGGCGCCAAGGTTGAACTGACTTGATCTTGAGTGGTTCAAGTCATCTATTAAAATAACCCCGCCATTTCTTATACAAGCAACGAAATTATCAATCGCTAACGGAGAAAACTGTGGTTTCACCACACCACCACTAATCACAACAAAGTCGGATTTAGAAACACTTGGAGATTCTGCTCGTCCACTTTCAAGAGTGATGTTTAAACCTTCTTTTTTATTCAGAAATTCAATAAGATTTTTTAACCCACTTTCAACTATCTCTTCACCATCTCCACCATATTTTACCTGAAAAATCTTTATTTCTCTATCTTTAATCGTCTTTATATCAACGCTTTCATTACCAATTGCAACCAACTTACCCGTTTCTTCTGCTCTGCGAATTATCGGAACCCGCTTGAAATAGAAATTTATATCAATAAAATCACTTGGAACATTGTTTTCATCATAACCGATTATAAAATTTTTCAACACAACCTTTATTCTTTCCACACCTTCCGATAATGGATCAAATACGATCAATCCCTCTCTACTATCGCCCTTATAAAGTGGTCGTCCATAAGTCAGCATCGTCCTTCTTGCTATTCCCATTCTTGCCTCGAAAACTTCTTCATCAATGCCAGAAGAACCCTTTCTTGCTCTGTAATATTCCTCTATGCTATGAAATTTGCTGGTCTTAGCGTCAAGCCCGTAAGCAATAAATCTATCCCCGCGATCGCTTAACAAAATAGCATTTTCTGGATCAAAATTTATTTTTGGTGCAGTATAATTGTAAATTGAAACTTTGAAAACAGTGAAACGATTTGGGGTATAGCCAAGTTCAGGATCAACCCAATCTCCGTATGTATAAGGATTTGTTGAATAAATTCCACCCTTTGACTCCTCTGGGAACTCAAAGTTATTCAATTGGTAATCACTCATATATTTAATTTCAACCTTGAAAGTGCCTTTGTCAAAAACAATCGTCATTGAATCCTTCCCAATATAATAACTTGTATCGCCGACTGTTTTAATCATCTCAACATCTGGAAAAATTTCATATTCAACTTTTTGAGGTGGCAACAAAAGAAAACGATAAACGCTATCACAACCACTCAAAACGAAAAGCAACAAAATAACAAATAAGAACCTTTTCATTTTTAAGCAAGAATTTATTTTTCATTTACAAATTCAAACCTAAAATCAATGGATTTAATTTTCTCATTATTCTCGTAAATCGCGACCTCTGGAAGAACGAGAAGAAGCCATTTGACTTTTTCAACAGGTTTTTTGAAGACTATCAATCCCTTTCTAATAACGCCAGGATAAATTTTCTCATCGCGGAGCAAAACATCTCGCAGAAACTTTTTATTAAGTTCAACTCTCCTTTGCATGTTCAATAAATAACCGGCAAGAAATGGATCATAGATCGTATATGGATTTACATATCTCATTTGATATGGTATTGGCTCCGTCTGAATTATATCATCAACTTCAAGAGCTCTAAATTGATTTCTTTTATCATCAAGTAAAACGCTTGAGGATGGTTTTATTTCTATTTTATCTGAGCGCAAATTTTCAATTCTGACTTCAAAAACGAGATATGGAATTTTTCCGAAGTCATCTTCAAATGGACTCGGGACGCCTTGAGGCGATATCGGATTTCCAAAGACATCATAGTAATTCCCCTGTTCCTGTAAGTGGATGTATTCATTATAAGCTGAGAGAACTTCCGCGTTGTCATCTTGCGCATAGTTTATATACTCATCTTTCAAAATTTTCTCAAAATCTTTTTTATCATATCTTTTCCCTGCGGTTATTTTCCTGATTTCTGTTGGTGTCAGAAGTTTTACACTAACCCTGATGCTATCTTTAACAACTGTTGCAAGAGTATCGGAAACAGCGAGGACATTTTCGGCAATTGGTTTATTTTGCTCTTCATTATTTTCGCTCAAAAAATAAGCACAACCCCAAAATGTCAAAGCAAAAAATAAAAGTAAAAAATTAAATTTCATTTTAAATCGCCTCCGTTAAATAAAATTAAATTTTTGTGTTTTAGTTTCACTGTTGCATCACGACTTTTTGTTTATTTTTCGCAACGATTCCGCCAGGTTGATTCATTGCAAATATAAGTATATTCAATCCCATTTGTAATTGTCTTGCGTTATCAAGAGGCGGAGTTGCATATGGCCAATCGCCCCAAGCTTGTGTATACCCACGATTTGAAAACACAACCGCGAGACGCCCTCCAAGCCAGATTCCTTCAAGGTAATTATAAACCTCACGCGCTGGTCTTCTCGTATCAACTCTTGCAAGGTCATCACCAGCAGGTGGACCATCAAAATCTTTCCAAATATGATAAATTGGATGATTGTTTGGGATTCTTTCCCAAACAGCGTCATAACCAAGCGCATCTTTGATAAGTTGTTTTACCGATCTTGTGAATGGACCATATGCAGAAGCAAGACCATCATCAATAAATAAAAATCCACCCGATCGCAGATATTTAGCAAGATTTTCTACTTCGTTTTTTGTATATATCACCTCGCCATCATAACCCATCATTATAAGAATTGGGACATCAAGTATATTTTTTGAATCAAGGCGAATTGAACCCATAAGATTAAGTTGAAGATTTGGTAAAACCTCCATAGCATATCTTTGGAGATTTTGCAACGCTGCCGGTCTATAATTCCACATCGGTTCCCCGTTAGGAGCAGATTTACTGCTTCTGTATTCAACTTGATAAACATTCAAAAAACCCCTCCAATCTTCCTTGCTTCGTCCGCGCTCAAGCCAACCTTCAAATCTATCCATAAAGTTCGTATAACTTATTAATTCTTCTTGTAAACTTTTTATCGTTTTTCCAGCATGTCTTGTGTCAGTTATATCATAATTTAAACTCGGTCCTGTCAACATCGCGGGTGGTGAATAAGTTCTTTCAATATACTCACCTGGTCTTGCAAGCGAAGCAAGCGATGTTCCTCCGTGAACCGCTGCGGTTGTCATCGAACGAGCCGACATCCGAGGTTTTTGAGGTGATACAAACCTTTGAAGAACTCGCTCAACAATGGTGGGCATCTTTCGGAACTCAATGCTCTTCGTCAACCGCGGTGGTCTTTGGATAAACTTTACAGTTGTCGGTGGTCGCTTAACTTCTTTTTTCTCGGGCAATCTAACATTCAAAACCACGGGAATGCTATGAATCAAAAAAGCAATTAGCAAAAACTTCAACAAGGCTCTTCTATTCTCGTAAATAAACTGCGCTATCCTTTCGCTTAATTCAATCCCAGGTATTTTATAATTTCCATCTGCCATCTCTGAACTATCTAACTTGAATTTCCTCTTCTTCCTTTTCAGTAGCTATAGCAAGTTGATCAATCCCACATAATTTTGCGATATCCATAACTTTTACAACTATCCCATGCAATGTTTTTTTATCCGCTTTAATTATCAAAACCTTGCTCCCAAATATCTCTTTATCTTTTAACATCTCTTCCTGCAAGTTATCAAATGTAACTCGCCTTCCGTTTAGGTCCATTTCGCCATTTGATGAAATGACAATTGTCAAATCCTTTTCTGGTGGAGCATCAGACGAAGCTGCTGTTGGTAAATCTACTTTTAAGCCACTTTGAACTGCAAAGACAGTTGTAACCATAAAAAATATCAACAACTGAAAAACACAATCAATCATCGGAGTTAAGTTAATGTCAACTGAATAGTCGCCGTTTTTATTTTTCTTCTTCATTTTCAAGCGTAGTTATTTTTTCTGTTCCAAATTTTTAATCACTTCGCTTTCTATAATCTTGGCTTCCTCATCTGAAATATCAAGTTCAATTCGCTTGCGCCTTAAATACTCCCTTTCTTCTTCGGTTAAATCTCCATTTCTTATTCTAAAAATGCTTGAAACAATAACTTTGTAAGTTTCAATTCTTCCATGCTCACGCAGAAGCGTATTCACAAAATGATTTTCAAACGGTTCAAGATGTTTAGTTATTTTCTCTGCTCGCCTTCTCAAAAAGCTATATCCGAGAATAGATGGAATCGCAACTGTTAATCCAGCAGCGGTGGTTATAAGAGCAACCGAGATACCTTGCGCAACAACAGCTGGATCGCCTCTCCCACCCTTTGCAAGTTCATCAAATGACATAATCATACCAATTATCGTCCCAAAGAGCCCAAGTAATGTTGCAACATTAGCAATTGTTGCAACTATAGGCAGAAACTCTTCAAGATAATCTGAGGTTGAACCAACCGCCGTTTCCATCAATTCTTGACGCATATCATTTATTTGCCGATTTTCCTGCAAAAGGAACTCATATCTTTTCAAGATTGAAAGAAACACGAAAGAGAGAGCATCTCTTTTCTCCTCAAAATATTTAACAACTGGCTCGATCTTTTTGTTTTCTTTTAAAATCTTCTCAACTTCCTCAAGCATCTGCGCTATCTTTTTGTCCTTGGGAATGCGAACATACCGATAAATTCTCTCTATTATTATCCCCATTGAAATTACCGAGAAGATAAAAAGAGGAACCATTATGTAAGGTCCACCCTTGATGATGATATCAACAAGCCAATTATCCCAAAGCCAAGACCACCATGATTTTTGCTGAATTAAAAGCAACATATACAATCACCGAGATTTATTTTTCAAAAATTAAAATTACTTCTCAACCATTCGAGATGTTCTCTTGCAAAAAGAACCGCTGCACGAGCATTCTCATCCGTTGAATTTTCATAATCCCGAATTATCTCCTCATACATTTTCGCCGCTTTTCGCCAATCACCAAGCTGTTCATATGAAGCAGCTATATTCACACGACAACCAACAACGATATCTGAATCTGGATATTTTTGCCATATCTTCGTTAGCTCCTCAATAGCACGACGATAATCTTTATTGTCAAAGTATTTCATTGCCTCCTGATATTCGGCATAAACATTTATCAGCCTAAGGTCCTTTATAAGCTGTTTTGCCTCGTTGACTTTCTCATGGTCAGGATATGTTGAAACGAATTCCTCATACGCTTGCTGAGCCTTTGCATAGTCTTTTGAATTATAATAGTAATCTCCAATTGTGAAGAGGGCAATTGGTGAATGTTCACTTTTTGGATAACGCTTGACAAGTTGCTTAAAGGTTTCAATCATTTGTTCTGGCTTTTGGAGCTCATAATAACACCAACCTTCGCTATAAATAGCAACAGGTGCAAGTTCATCATTAGGATAAAGCCTATAAACATTTCTATATTCACGAATAGCTTCTTCATACCTTGCCATGTTATAATATGACTCGCCAATATTAAAATAAGCTTCGGGCGCAAAGTCATCCCTTGGAAATTCTTTTACAAACCTCTTGAAATATGTTGCAGATTTATCCCAGTATCCGAGTCGGAAATAAGAATATGCCAAAAAGAACAAAGCGTTCTTGTAATTTTCAGAGTTGGGGAAAAATTTCAAATACCTATCAAAAATTTCAATTGCATTTTCATACTCACCTTTATCATAATAAACCGCCCCCGTTGAGAAGAAAACCTCTTGAACGAACTTTGAATTCGGAAACTTTTCACTCGCCTTTGACAAAACACTTAAAACCTTGTTAAGTTCTCCAAGTTCCCTATGCGAGTTAGCAAGCACATATGTTGCTTTCGTGAAAACAATTTCATCCGAAACATCACTTTGGAAAACATCGCTTGCAAATTTTATTGCGTTTTTGTAATCTTTCGCCTCAAAATATGCTTCGGCAAGCACAGCAGTATATCTTGTCTTCTCCAATGGTTCGGGCACCTCATTGATCAACTTTGAAACAAGATTTACACCTTTTGCAATCTGTCCAATTTTCACATAAGAAATCGCCAATTTTTCGTTAACTTGTGAAACAAGTTGAGGCAGATTTTCTCTGAACCTTTTATCTGAAACACATTTTTCAAAATCAATCACTGCCTCTTTGTATTGCTCAATCTGATAATAAAGCGAACCACGAGCGTAAATTGATTGAAGTTTTAATATATCATTTGCTTTCGGATCATCTATGACAAGCGTTAGTTCATCGATCGCTTCCTTATACTTCCCCTGACCGATGTAAATATCAGCGAGCGAGAAACGAACCTCGGGAACGAAATAAATACTATCCTTTAAAGTTTCAGCTGTTTTTAAAATATCTTTTATAAATTTTTCACCCTCTGTAAACTTGTTTTGTAAACTGAAGGATTTAGACACCTTGATAAAAGCTGGCAAGTAAAAGCTTGAACCAGGCTTGATCAGAGTGAAGATGTTTAGCAAACTATCATATTTTTGCGTGTCAAAATAGGTCAAAAGAATATAGTAATAAACCTCATCTTTGTTAAGATCTGACGGGTTTTCTGTAAGCAATCTGTTGAGTTCATTTAAAGCATCATCATATCGCTTCCACTCATAATATGTCCGCCCAAGTTGTACACAAGCAGGCGTGTACTGCGGTGAATTTTTATACTCTGTTTTCACTTTGACGAACGAACTTTCAGCTAAAGCGTAATCACCAAGCGCAAGGTGAGAAATTCCCTTGAAGAAAAGCATATCCGGAGTATAATCTGAGCCTGGGAATTTGATCAAAAATGAATCACACTCAGCGATTGTTTCTTTATACTTCTTTGCGTTGTAAAGACATATAACTTTAGAATATGTCGCATCTTCAACTGGGAAATCAATCAAAAACGCAACTTCACTATATGCTTTTATATAAAAATCATACTCATTTGCTGCTTTATCATAAAGAAGTGAATCTTGATATGTCTTTGCGATCAAGTATTGCATCTTCGCTTGCATCTGCTTGTTCTCAAAACTTCTATCAATCGCCTCTTTGTAAACTGCAATTCCATCGTTAAGCCCTCTCTTTTGCAAAGTATACTCCGCCATTTTTATGTAAGCTGTCTCAATCAAACTTGGCAGCAGTGTATATGTTGCTATTACATTTCTATATGACTTTATTGCCTCATCAAAATCATCCATCATTTTATAACAATCTGCGATTCTCAAACTCGCTTTCGCAACGATCTCAAGAGGTGTCTCTTCACCTTCACGTCCAGTTACCGCTTCAAAAATTTTTCTCTCTCTTACAGCTTTTAATTCAATTCTTTCAAATTCCTCCTTTTTAAATCTCTCAGGCTTGAATTTTTCAACAATATCTCTAAACCAAGTAATTGCCGTGCTATAATCTCCCTTATCATAATAGTTTTGCCCGAGTTGATACATTGAGTGAGGGACAAGCTCCGAGCGTGGGAATTTCTCAACGAGCGATTTAAAATAAGAAATTGAACTATCCAGCATTTTCAATTCCTTAAATGCCCATCCGATAGTGTAATATGCTTTAGGAACGCGCTCATCTTTAGGGAATTTCGTAATCAATTTTTTTGACTCAGCTATAGCTTCCTCAAATTTACCTTCATCATAATAAATATCAGCAATTTGATATTGAGCAAGAGCGGAAAGCCAAGGTGAATCTTTTCTTTGCTCCGCAACCACTCTGAAACTTTCAATTGCTTCCGCGTTTCGTTTCAGTTTTCTTAATGCATTGCCTTTTTGATAATAAGCCGCTGTCTTAACACTTACCACTAAATCTCCATGAAAAAGCGCAACCCTTACACTATCTTCATTTAAAAGTTTGCTTTCAGTATTTATAATTATATCGTATTGCTTTATCGCCTTTTTGAAGTCCCCGCTTGCATAAAAGTTTTGTCCAGATATAAAAGCTTTCTGAAGCTCAAGCGGAGTCGGAACGAAGTTAGAAATTATTGACGCAGTTAATGTGACTATAATGATAATTTTCCACATATTGCTTCACCTCCATAATTAAAACCCAGCGATAACTGTGAAAAATATCGCTGATTCATCTCTGCTGTATTTTTGTTCACCAGGTTTTGTGAACTTTCGTTTTGTGAATTTATATCCAAAGTCAACAACTATTGAGTAACCCTTATACGAGCTCTGATTCGTAAGAGAAAATGCTATCGTTCCTCTATTTTCACTTCCAGAATCATCTTTTAAGTTTCTTATCCTGTAAGAAAATAACTCAGGGAAACCGACGATACTTAATCCTTGAACTCCAAAGTTAAAAACAGATCTATCTGTCAATTTATATCCTATTCTAAAGATCGGTATCGTCTCTTGTGTGTGTTGAATTATGTTTGTTATCTTTCTTAAATTCCCACCGATATCAACATAACCAAGCTTTGTTTCTTTAACAGTCCTAATTTTAAATTGCGGTCTTATTTCAAGACGACCATTAAAGAATTTAAGAGTGTAATCAATTTTATGGACGAGACCCCAAAGCGTAATCCTTCCGTCAAGTTGATCACCTGTGTATTTTGCCTCCGGTAGCAGAGCTCTTGAAGGATTTCCAAGCGGGCGCTGGAAATTGATCTCAAAGCGAATCCTATTTTCAATATTTAGGTTCGGGATTTGAGTATATCTTGTCTCAAGATAAAGATTATGAACAAAACTATTCCTATATCTTAATTGATCTTCTGTGAAAACTGGGAAGGGGCTTGTTATTGTTATTACGCCCTTGTATTGATAAACCGGGTTTGGAACCTCATCCCTTACTCTTTTTGCAACATAGTATAAAAGAAGTGAACCAAGACGCGGGTTTGAAGTTGTATAAAATGTTTTAACATAAGAAACCTGATTTATTCCACCTCTTGCGATAGCCCTTTCATTTATGAAACCAAGTTGCGCTGTCCAGCCTCTTGTGAGATTTATCTTTGTAAAAGCGTGATATCCATTTATGTCTGGCTCATAAGGATAATCTGGATAAATATCATTTTCTTGTTCATCAATTACACCATTATTGTTCCAGTCATCACCGTAATCAAAAATTGGCGGATCGCTGTAATATGTAAGAAAATCCTCTTGGTAATCTGGAATTCCATTTGCGTTTTGATCGTCATCGGGTATTCCGTCATTATTTCTATCTTTACCTGGGAATATACCAGCGTCGGGTCTTCTTATTATGCTTGTTAAGCCAATTAATTCATTTGCGTTTTGTCTATAACCAAGCAAAAATGGATCTGGTGTTGGATTCAAAACATCGCTGTTTTCAAAAGTTGGATTTGGCGTTGCATTGTAGAAATAGAATCCATCTTCCCATCTGTCCCTGTCATCGTTATCATCAACAAGCGAAAAATAGGCGCCACCGGGGATAAATGATATACTACTTGAAACATCATATGCGGTTACTCCATAAACATCCGGCGCAAGATAGGAATAGCCAGAGCCGGTCCACATCATATAATAACTATTTTCAAGCGAATAAATGTTAAGAGCGGTTGTATATCTTGGTTCAATTTTGTATCGTTCAAATCCAAAGGTCAATCGCCCAACTTTCTTTGATGCTTTTATGTAAAAAGCGTTACCTTTTTGTGTAAACCAAGGACCGCGACCGACTGGATACTTTGACCACTCCAAACTCTGAGCAAATTCACCTTCTATGTTAAATCCCTGCCAATTAAATTTGAAATTCAAACTATACACGCTCATTCCAGTTGTGAGGGCATAATTGAATCTTACTATTTGACGATTTGATGCATCTTTTACATTTCCATCAGCTCTCTTTATCAAGCGAAAAAATGTCGGTGTTCCAACTGCAACTGAATCATAATGAGGAATAAATCTTGCGCCACCAGTTTCCTCCCAGTCATCAAGACGATTAACAAAATCATGGGCTGCTTCAATTTTAAAATCATTTGCAACGATGATCTCAAATTCAACTGATTCAACTCCAGATGGAATTATATAAGCAAAAGTTATATTCCCATCGCTTGGTATTTGCTCCGGATAAACAGGCAATGTTGATAACATTGACCTGAATTTATAACCAGGTCCACCTTGAATTGGGGTATATGCAGTATAGCTTAGCGTATCAGCTCCAGCAACCCAAAGTGTTCTATCAATGCTGAAGTTCCTAAAAACATAGTATTGCAATGACGCACCTAAAACTGTTTCTTGAGCAGTTGGAACTTTACCATTTATATTTCTGGTTGAAACAACTCTTCCATTAATTTTTACAACCGGATCAGAGTAAATTATCGGACCTGAACCATCCCTTGGAGAATCGTCACTTATCCTAACGAAAATTATTCTCGGCACTCCGTTTGGTGGGACACCTTTAAAAGGAACATCACGAGCGTTAACATCCATTCTTCTTGTATGTTGATTGACATAAGTTGCTCCAATTGTTAAAACATCTCCAATGTCTGTTTCAAAATGTCCACCAAACAGATATTGAGCCCAATTTCGCACCCTTTGAATTCCATCTATTAAAAGCGGTGTATCAAACCTAAATCTAACTGGATCACTGATTCTTGAAACTATAAATGTACCCCTGTGCTTCGTTGTGGCTCCATCCCATCGCACACCATTAAACCTCGCTTTATCAAATGTAAGAGATGTAAACTTAGTTCTTATCGCATCACCGATCATTAACCTGGTTTGAAAATCACTGTAATTATCGCTTGCGATCACAAGATTTTGGAAGTACTGATAATAAAATCTTGATTTTGTCAAACTACTAAATCCACCAAGCTCCTGCCCTGTAAATTGTCTTTGATTCTCAAGCAACTCGAAAATCAAGCTCCCATCTATCAAAAAATTCCCGAAGTTATCATAAAACCTTTTTCTCAAAAACGAGATGCTGTAATTTTCGTAGTTTCTCCCTGAATAATTAAGATAGCTTTCCTTGTCCCTTGCGATAAATTGTGCAAATGTTGTTTCAAAACCGATGACTAAAAGTGCAAGCATAATAAATTTTTTCATGGCAAGTGAATAAAAAATTTTTTTATAGATTAAATTCAATGCTAAATTTGTGGCTACCGCCTGCATCGGATATTTCAAACTGGTGAACATATACATAGTCAACCCTAAATTTCCAATACTTTATTCCAAAGCCCGGATTTAAACTTGATTGCTTACCACCATTTACGATTGTTCCACTGGAAGCCCTGATAACAAATTCAAAATTGCTTCTTAAAAATTCCGCCGAAATAGCCTGAATTTCAAACCCGACATCAATTTTCAATTCATCGCCTGATTTCAAAACCCCAAATCCAATTTGATAATTATAACTTCTTGACGCATATACACCGCTACCAGCGATCTCAAGAGGTAATTTTGCATCGTTTGATTTATTAACTGCAATGCTCGGCTGAGTTATATTTCTTGCAGTTAATCCAAACTTAAGGTCAGAACCATTTATAAAATCACGCCATACAAAAATTGCACCAGCGTCAAATGTGAATCCAAAATATGAATATCCAGATTCACCAATCGGTGCAACTGCGGACCATCTTAAAATTTTCAAATTCCCGCCCAAAGATAAACCTTTGATATACTTAAATTCTCTTGCGACTGAAAAAATAAACTGATTCTCGTTCCACATGCCAGTTTTGAAATAAGAAACCCCAACTCCAAAATTAAACAACGAAAAAACAGGCAAAACTCCGGAAAATGTTAAATAATATAAATTTTCATCTTGAACAAATGGATAAAGCCGTGAATAACTTGACGCAAAACTTAATCTCTTTATCTGCCCAATTCCGGAAGGATTATAAAACATCGCATATGGATTATCTGCAACCGCAATATAGGTTAAACCTAAAGCCACAGCCCGAGCCCCATTTCCAAGATCTCTAAAAGCACCAGACCAGACGAAGTTAAAAGGCAAAATGACAAATAATATTAAAGAAATGATTTTTTTCATCATTAAAAGGTGAAGTTATTTTTCAATAAACAACGGTTATAGTTTTAAAAATTGACTCAGGACCGCTGTCAGCATTTATCGCAACTCTTAACAAGTAAACGCCGGGTCTTACAAGTTTTCCATTTTCATCTCTTCCATCCCATGAAAATGAATTTGAAGAGATATAAGCAAATGCTTTGCTTGGACCATCAAAAATCGTTTTTACAAGCCTACCTGTAAGATCAAAAATTTGAATTTTCAAATTTCTTTCCACAGATAGATTTGCAAGAAAGAAACTGATTTGAATATTATCATTTATGCCGTCGCCATTTGGAGAAAATGGATTTGGATTAACTCTTAAATCAACTATTAATCTCTCTGGAACATCGGTTGTTAGAACAGTCCAACTGTTTAGATTACCTCTTTTCCTTGTATCAACGAATTGAGGATTTGATGCAGTTGCCCTGCTTATTGCAACCGCTGGAAATTCATTTATATCAAGATAAAGAGTTAAACTTAACCTAACAGATATTCTGGCACTTGACCTAATTGATTGTTGAAAAGCTATCTTCACATATTCAGGAGTTGACACAGCTGAATATGCAACGGGATTTCCGTTTAAAGTTACAGATTCAACATTTGCTGGAGATGGAGTGAAAATAATTAAAGTATCAATACCAAGGGAATTGTCATCTGCCTCAACATCAAAATTACAAGTTATCTCTGTCTTTCTCAAGATCGGGACAACAGATGGTTCAATTTCAATAAAGATGTTTCTGGCAACAAGTCTTTTATTATAAAAAATTAAAAGCCTTTTCAATACAGGAGTTTCAGTTGTCGTTGTTGATAAATTCACTTTGAACTGAATATAACGCCGTGGTTCAGTTACCCTAATTATTTCAGATTTAGAAATTTCTTTTGACCACGGGCTCCAACTATCATTAATACTCGCTGTTGGACCTGTTCTAAATTGAAAAGTTATTCCTGTCCCCTCAGGCAGTTCAGCATTCCATTCAGCCCATCCCCAATTAACAGGTTGTCCTACATCAATAACCCTGGAATAATATTCACCAGAGGACAGATATCCAACCCCATAAACCTCTATTTCGGATATCACAGTTGAGCTAAGCCTATCAACAACATCAAAAGTTATTTTAACGAATCTTGCTATCACCGGATCAAAGATATCAAGAGTCCTTACATCCTGATTATCTGTTCTTTGAACAATCCTGGTAAGTTGAAGTGAATCTGTCCCTACATAAATTGTATAGGCTCTCGGTCTTAATGCTTGATTTAAGCCAAAGGTTACAATGATCACCTTGTTGATCCTTCTTAAAGCAAGTAAATCGATTAAAACATAACTTCCATCTCCCCCAGGTCTTATCTGGAAAAATGTTCTAGTATCACCATCAATTGCCCTCATAGGGTTTCCAGTCACAGTGTCCCTATCCCCTGTGGAAGTTTTTGGCTCGCCAGTTCCATAATAAGTCACCGTCGCTCTCCTTCTTCTTGCAAGATTTTCTTGCTCACTAGTTTTTAAGATTAAATAACCCGAGGAACCAGAAGCATCAACCCCTTGACTTAATGTGTTATCAATGTAAGTGGAAAAATTTGAAATAATAATAGTATCAGGCAGGTTTTGCGCACTAAAATCCGTAATTAACAACACTTAAGAAAATTAAACGATGCATAATTTAACAAGTGATATTTTTGCTATCCAAGTATTTAATTTACCAAATTTTTATTCACTAAGTCAAGGAAAATTTTAAGTATCTGTTTGAAACTTAAAAACGAATTTTCCCCCGTTTATCAGCGCCAATGTTTATAAGGGTCACAAATTTTTCTCACCTTGTCGTCGCGAACATAAACAAATTTTTGTGTCCCATTCGGTCTAATTTGTCTAAAATTTAATCACTTTTCACTGAACAATCTTTTCACAATTCCGTTTAAACCTTTTGAATAAATCAAATACCACAAATTTTCCTCCGTGAGATATTCGTTGACATCAAAAACAACCGGATGATGAACTTTTCTGAATTTCATATAGTAAATTTCCTTCCCTTGACTTCTCCACTTTTGCTCATATTTAGTTGAATAGTGTTCGGGACTTTCAAGCGTATAACCTTCTGGATACTCACTTGCAAAAACACCCGAATCTATCATTGATTCGATCACAAAATCTCTAAATTCAGGATGATCAGTTGCAACTGAAACAAATCCACCGTCCTTGAGTCGTTTTGCAAGCAAACGATTGAAATTCAACTTAAGCAATCTTCTCTTCTTGTGTCTCTTTTTGAACCATGGATCAGGGAAATTAAAATATATATGATCAAAGACTTTATCTTTAAATAAAATCAAAAGCAACAGCTTTGCGTCCCCAACAAACAAGCGCACATTTTCAACCCCTGCGTTTTTAAGCTTTTTATCTGCCTTCTTAGCAAAAAAATTAACTAATTCAATTCCGATAAAGTTCTTATTAGGATTATCCGAAGCGATTTGAAGCAAAAAAATGCCATTACCGAAACCAACCTCAAGTTCAAGCTCGGAATTTCTACAAAAGATTTCATCCAAATTTATGGGATAGTTTAATTCCTTCCAGTTTACAATAAAAGATTTCATCAGTAAAAAATTAATTTTGTTTTATCCCAACGCCATATTCAAAAACAAGTTTCGTCCCGTAATAAGCAGTTCTACTAACAAATAATAACCCTACCAAATAAAGCGCAATCAAAAGTATGAAAACAAGAAAAGACAAATTTTTAAATCTCAAAGAAATGTAAAGTTTCAGCATGAAAATCAGCGCAGAGACAAATAAAAACAAGTTGGCATTTTCCTGATGAAGTATAAGTGTTTTTCTAAGGTCTCCAGATAATGGTAATTCTCTCGCTTCAATATTTCCTGTTTGAGCTGCTATGATGGAAAATAAAACAGAGAGAGATAACACAAATAAGGATAAATTTTTAAACTTATCTCTTGCAATAAATTCAATGATCTCAAAAATAAACGCAGTCGTAAAAAGACCAATGGGGAAATGCACAAAGATCGGATGTAGCACCATAGATCATCATTTTTTAATTATTCATCCCGGGGGCCACATCATTATTCTTCCACCTAAAAGATGCAGATGAACATGATAAATGCTCTGTCCTGCCTCCCGATTACAATTAAAAACAAGCCTAAAGCCGCGACTGTGAATGTTAAATTTTTTAGCAACTTCATTCGCAACAATAAGCAATCGCCCAGCAAGCGGCGCGTCTTCAGGCTTAAGATCAAGAAGCGTTGAAAAATGTCTTCTTGGAACAACGAGAATATGAATCGGCGCCTGCGGATTAATGTCTTTAAAAGCAACTATTTCATCGTCCTCATAAACGAAATCAGCAGGCATTCTCCCTGCGATGATTTCACAAAATATGCATTCTCTCATTTCCTAACCCAACCTTTTTATTTTACGGAATCAACCTATATGTTATGTATTTACGTGCAGATAACCAACTACCAGCGAATCCAAGTATACAACCAGTCAAAATTAAAATTGGGAAAAATAAATCTGGAACATTTATACTGCTTATTACATCGTCTGGAAGTTGCGGTATGATAATTTTAATTCCAACATAAATTATAACAGCCGAAAAGATCCCAGCAAGCAACCCTTGCAAGAAACCCTGGATTAAAAAAGGCAACATTATGAATCCACGCGTTGCCCCAACAAGTTGCATTATCTTTATCAACTTCCTTTTTGCATAAATTGTCAACCTTATGGTATTTATTATTAAAAGAACCGATATCAGGCTTAACAAAATCCCAGCACCGAAAAATATGCGTGTAAGGATATGGAATCTTCGCTCCATTATCCCAAGTAGCAACTTTCTATACTTGATATCTTCAAAATCAGGGATTTTCTTTAACTTTCTCACGACGCTTTCAACCCCATATGTAGTTCTGAACTCTTCTTTCAACTTTATCTTAAATGATGCCGGGAGCGGATTGAAATCAAGAACATTAAAAATATTCTCGCCGAACTCTCTCTCAAATATTTTCGCCGCTTCCTCCTTTGAAACATATATCACCTCTTCAACTTCATCAAATGACGCAATAATTTCTCTCAGTGAGTCTATTTGACTATGTGCGTGTCCATCCTTTATAAAAACTTCAATCTCAATTTTGCTCTTTATTGTCTTGATCAACCGATTTATGTTATACCCCGCAATCACAAATATCCCAATTGCTAAAAGTGAAACAAACAGCACAAAAATTGACGCGAAGGATGATAGTTTTGACTTTCTAAACCCAGATATCGCTTCTTTAAAAGCATATCTAAACCTCATCCAATTTCCCTCCCTTTTTCATAAGTTCCAAGAAACTTGTAATATTGCGCCATCTTTTTTAATTCCCTTATCGCATCCTTGCAAGTTTTATCTAATATACTTCCTTCAAAATCAAGATAAAACATATATCTCCAAGGCTGTCCAATTATTGGTCTTGATTCAATTTTCAAAAGATTTATATGTCTACGGGCGAAAACACCGAGAGCAGAAAAAAGTGCTCCAGGGACATTTTTGGTCGTAAAAATAATGGATGTTTTTGGATTTTCTTTGGCGATGATTTTCTTTTTAGACAAAATAAGAAATCGCGTATAATTTTTTTCATGGTTTTCTATCCGTGCTTTCAAAATTTTTAGACCGTAGTATTTGCCGGCTTGCCTTCCGGCTATAGCTGCACCATCAAGTATTTTGTTCTCTTTTACAAATTTTGCCGAACCAGCTGTATCATATGTTGGAATTATCTCAACTTTGCGCAAACTTTTTAAAAAATTTTCGCATTGCGAAATCGCTTGCGGATGCGAATAAATTTTCTTTACATCTTTTAATTTAACACCGTAGTTTGCTAAAAGATAATGTCTTATTCTCAATTTCACCTCCCCAACTATGTAAACTTTATATCTTTGAAGCAAATCATAATTTTGATGTATGCTTCCATGGAGCGAATTTTCGATTGGTATAACTCCAAAATCTACATCACCTCTTTTCACGCTTTTAAAGACATCCTCAAAAGAATGAAATGGAATTGGCACCATTTTCCTTCCAAAAAACTCATATCCAGCTTGCTCACTAAACGCTCCTCTTTCTCCTTGAAATCCGACTTTTATTTTCAATTCAACCCCCAAAAATTTATTAATAATTTGACTCATCACGCCAAAAAGCAATCAACCAAGGTTCAGAAGGATTACTGCGACGCAGAATGAAGTTCGCTCTTCCATCTATCTTTATTATGTCAGCTGGATTAAATGTAATTGTAAGGTTAAAACCCCGCACAACATTTCTGTAAACAGAATCGCCAGAATCAATTATTATATTGTTCCAGATAAGATCAAGGTTTTGAGTATTTCTGAAAAGCCCATATGTTGCTCTCATCTCATCAACTTTCCCCCAAGAGATATCTTGACCTTTATCATAATCACGATAAACAAAAACGAAATTTTCATCAAGTAATCTGCTATAAACAGAGGTATCTTTAAAAGTGTAAGAATATTTAAAATTTTGAAAAACGCCCTCAATTGTTCTTTGATCACCAAGTAAAGCTGTTTCTTCCGTGCTTCTATCAAGCCCAGGAGCAAATGGATTAATACATGAAAGCATTAAAATTGAAAGTGTAAAATAAAAAACTCGCATCAATAACTAAATTTTGCTTTTAATTCACTCCAACTGAACTCGTTTTGAATTTTTATATCAATCCATTTATAAATCGCCCAGTTTCCGTTTTTATCGGACGCTAAATAGAACTGAAGATTTCCTCTTGCACTTTTAGGTACATCTTTCACGATATGCTGAAAACTAACTATGTAGCTTGCATAATAAACAGCTGAATCAGCCCCATAGCTTTGAAAGTTGCCAGATAAGATAAGATCGGACACTGCACCTTGAGGGACATTTGCTTTTATATTATTGAAATAATTTCTCTCGTTGTTCAAATTCCAGCTTCTGAAAATCTCGGGATATTGTATCAATGCTTCCTGAGTTGGGATAAAAGCGAATCTTTTCTCTGAAAAATTTGAATCAATAAAACAACGAATATAATTTTCCGTGTTTCTATCGTAAATGGCGTTTTTTAAATTTTCAAGCGTTATCTCAGGAGTTACTGGTTGTTTCCAATTTGCTTGAGCTACCTCCGTTGGCAGTTCAGGCTGTCTTGTTTTAAATATTTGACACGATACAAAAACAAAACAAAGACAGATAAGAAAGAATAATTTTCTTGGATTTCTCATAAACTATTTTTCAACCAGCACGGTTGATTTAAACTTTATATATTTCTCGAAATCTTCCCTAAATCTTTGAACACCAAATTTTATAGGCCATGCTGCAGCATCTCCAAGTGCACAAACTGTATTTCCTTCTATGTTATCTGCGACGCTTACAAGTAAATCAAGGTCTTCTGGTCTCCCACTGCCTTTTATAATTCTATCAAGAATTTTAAACATCCATCCTGTTCCTTCTCTGCAAGGAGTGCATTGACCGCAGGACTCATGCCAATAGAACTTTGCGATCCTCCATAAAACTTTGACCATGTCGGTATCCTCATCCATAACGATGACAGCACCTGTTCCGATCATTGATCCAGCATTTTTCAACCCATCAAAATCCATTGTCACTCCTTCAATTTGATCACCTCTTAAAGGTGGGGTTGAGGAACCACCAGGGATCACTGCCTTTATCTTCTTGTTATTTCTTACACCACCTGCATATTTATAAATTAAATCTGTCAAAAGAACACCTGTTGGAAGCTCATAAATCCCAGGTTTATTCACATGTCCGCTTACTCCGAAAAGAATTGTTCCAGGATGTTTTGGGGCTCCAATTCTTGCGTACCATTCACCACCATTTTGAATTATCACAGGAACATTCGCAAGCGTTTCAACATTGTTTATTGTTGTTGGATAACCCCACAAACCATATTGAGCGGGAAAGGGCGGTTTAAATCTTGGATAACCACGCTTGCCCTCTATTGA
The DNA here is from genome assembly GCA_039630395.1 of Candidatus Kryptonium sp. GTDB lineage: Bacteria > Bacteroidota > Ignavibacteria > Kryptoniales > Kryptoniaceae > Kryptonium. The sequence continues at coordinate 32,537 of JBCNVC010000017.1, forward strand.
TTCCATCAAAGCGGATTCTTCACCGCAGATGTAAGCACCAGCACCACGATGAATATACATATCAACACTAAATTCAGAGCCGAGTATGTTTTTCCCAATATAACCTTGGGAGTATGCCTCGTCTATTGCAGTTTGAAGAATTTTCATCCATTTAACATATTCACCGCGAATATAAACATAAATCGTTTGAGCTCCGATTGCATATGCAGCTATTAAAGCTCCCTCAATTAATTGATGTGGATTTTTTTCAATTATTGCTCTATCTTTAAATGTTCCAGGTTCACCTTCATCAGCATTAACAATTAAATACTTTGGTCTTGAATCCTTAGGCATAAAGCTCCATTTCAATCCTGTCGGGAAAGCAGCTCCACCTCTGCCTCTTAATCCAGATTTTTTAACCTCCTCAATGACTTCATCTGGTTTCATTCCAAGCGCTTTTTTCAATGCTAAATATCCACCGTTTGCTTCATAAACTTTTATCTTGTGAAGTTCAGGTATGTCTTTTAAAATTAATTTTATCTGTTCCATCATTTTTCATCCCTACTTAATTCTTCAATTAAATTCTCAAGTTTTTCTCTGTCAATGTTCTCATAATAATCATCATTTATTTGCACAACTGGCGCAGTTCCACATGAACCAAGACATTCAACCTCAGAAAGTGTAAACTTCATATCAGGTGTTGTTTGCCCAACCTTAATTTTAAGCTTCTTTTGTAGATATTCAAGGTTTTCATAAGCTCCGTTTAACATACAACTTACATTAGTGCAAACCTGAATATGATATTTGCCAACAGGTTTTCTGTTATACATTGTGTAAAATGTAACAACTCCATAGACATGACTATATGGAATGCCAAGTAGTTCAGCAACATATCGCATTACATCTTCGGAGATCCAGCCATATTGTTCCTGTGCGATCCACAAAACAGGTAAAAGTGCTGCTTGAGGTGTTGGATATCTTTTTTTAATTTCCTCAACTTTCTTCAAGTTTTCTTCAGTGAACATTTGCGGAAGAGAATTTATTTTTGTTTTTATTTATCTGCCTCGCCCATTACAGGATCAATGCTACCAATTATCGCAACAAGATCGGCAATCATATATCCCTTTAACATCAGAGGTAATGCTTGTATATTTGCGAAAGAAGGAGATTTTACTTTTAATCTCCACGGGTAACCTGTTCCATCGCTTACAATATAAAAACCAAGTTCTCCCTTTGGATTTTCAACAGCGTGATAAACTTCGCCAACAGGTGGAGTTCCACCAAAGTTGGTTAGTATGAAATCATGAATTAATTCTTCCATCTTTGTATATATTCTCTCCTTCTTTGGATGTGTTGCCTTTGGCTCATCTGCCTTTACAGGTCCAGAAGGTAATTTTTCAATACACTGTCTTATTATCTTAACACTTTCTCTCATCTCGTCAAGTCGAACATAATAACGAGCAAGGCAATCCCCTTCCTCATAAACAGGTATATCAAAGTCAAGTTCATTGTAAACAAGATATGGTTCATCTTTTCTCAAATCCCTCGGAACACCAACGGCTCTTAAATTAGGTCCAGTTAAACCTATATCAATTGCTTGTTCTTTCGTTATCACCCCAATTCCATCGGTTCTTTCAATAAAAATCCTATTTTTATTCAGAAGTTTCTCCATTTGTGCAAGTTCCTTTGGGAAATTATCAATGAATTCTCTTATTGCGTGGATTGCTTCATCTGTTATGTCTTGTGCAACTCCGCCTATTCTTGCGTAGCTTGTGGTAAATCTTACTCCCGTTACAAGATCAAATATGCTTAAAATTTTCTCTCTTTCCCTAAAACACCACATAAACACAGTCAAAGCCCCAACATCCATTGCAAAAGTTCCAAGCCATACAAGGTGCGAAGCGATCCTTGAAAGCTCACTTACAATCACCCTAATATATTGAGCTCTTTTTGGCGCTTCAATTCCGAATAACTTTTCAACAGCAAGCATATAAGCAGTATTATTTGAGAGAGGCGCAAGGTAATCCATCCTATCAGTGTGAGGCAAAAACTCAAGAAAAGTCATGTTTTCAGCTATTTTTTCCTTGCCACGATGAAGATAACCAAGTTCAGGCACAGCATCAACTATATATTCACCATCAAGCTTAAGAACAAGGCGCAATACTCCGTGTGTAGCTGGATGTTGCGGACCAACATTTAAAATCATCTCTGTCCCAAGAGGATCTTCTTTAAACTCTGCTTGTATGTTCTTTTTTCCGAGCGATTCTACTATTTTTTCTATTTTCTCTTCCATTTTTCAACCTTGTTGAATTTTTACTTTTTCTCGTCCAGGTAGAGGAATTGAACCTGGAATGCCTTGTAATGGGAAGTCTTTTCTCAATGGATAATATTCAAAATCTTCCGGCATATAAATTCTTCTTAAATCCGGATGTCCAGAAAATTTGATACCGAACATATCAAATGTCTCACGCTCATGCCAATTCGCAGCCGACCACACAGAAGTAACTGATGGAACAACAAGATCTGATTCATCGACATAAACTTTCAATCTCAACCTGAATTTATTTTTCAGCGACCATAAATTATAAACCACAGCAAATCTGTCCTTTTCACGATAATAATCAACACCGCAAATATCCACGAGATAATCAAAAGAAAGGTCGGGATCCTCTTTTAAAAACTTACAAACTTCAACAATTTTTTCCTTTTTAACAACAATGGTGAGTTCACCGCGAAATTCCGAGAACTCAACTATGTCTTCCTTAAAGAAGTTAGTTAATTTTTCAAGGATTTTATCTTTCGTCATGGGCTTAGAATTTTTATTTAGATGTATATCGGATCTCTCTTTGGTGGGACTCCATTTTTTATAAGTTCCTGAATTTTGAGCAAACCATTTATCAAATTCTCCGGTCTCGGCGGGCAACCTGAAACATAAACATCAACCGGCAAAAACTGATCAATCCCTTGAACAACAGCATATGATCTATACATTCCACCAGTTGAAGTGCAAACACCCATCGCTATAACCCATTTCGGATCAGGCATTTGATCATAAATTTTTCTTACAACGCGAGCCATCTTATATGTTACTGTTCCGGCAACAATAAGAAGATCAGATTGACGCGGAGAGAATCTCAAAAATTCAGAGCCAAACCTTGCGACATCAAATTTTGGCGCAGCAAAAGCCATCATTTCAATGGCACAACAGGAAATACCAAGCGGCATTGGCCAAAGCGAGTTCCTTTGAGCCCATCTAATGAACTCACTTAATTTTGTTGTGAAAAATCCTTGCTCTTCTAAGTTAAAAGTATTTATTCCCATCGCAACGCTCCTTTCTTTATTATGTAAATGTATCCAATTAAAAGAACGAAGATGAAAAGAAACATCTCTATATAACCTAACACACCAAGTTTGTCAAAAGTTACAGCCCATGGATAGAGGAAAACGATTTCAATATCAAAAATTATAAAAAGCATTGCAATGAGATAAAACTTGACAGAAAATCTGTCTCTTGCACTTCGTATCGGCTCCATACCGCTTTCATAAGTTGAAAGTTTTTCAGGATTAGGTTTTTTAGGACCGAGAAGGCGGTTTGATAAAACCATAAAGGAGGCAAATGCTAAAGCGAAGAGCATCAGTATGAAAATTGGCAAGTATTCACTTAACATAATTTATGTGCGTTTTGTTTAACAAAAATTTGCTATAAATTTAAAAAAGCCCCAATAAAAATCAAAAAGGCGCGTCTTCGGTGGACGCGCCCTTATTTAGTTTTTAGTTCTCTTATTTAAGATTTCTTCTCTTGTGTTTGCAGTGCATATCTTATTGGTGTAGTAATCAAAAGCAAAGCTATAAAAGCAATCACAATTAAACTAACAAGATAAGAAGGAGTTGGTGTAATTGGGGTTATCTTTACCTCATAGAAAGCAAGCCCTGCAAACACTAATCCCATAAGAGCTTCACCGGCTATCAAGCCAGAAGCAAGGAGTGTTCCGTTATTTTCAAGTTTTGCCATTTGTTCCTCTGAAAAAGCGCGCTTTTTAGCGATTAAATCCGCTATACCTCTTATCAATCCACCAACGAAAATAGCGGATGTTGTTTCAAATGGTAAATACATTCCAACGAAAACGAGCATCGGACTTCTAACTTGTAAAAGAATGAGCCCAAACGCCATAAGAAGCCCAACGATTATAAGAGGCCACGCCATCTCTCCGCCGACAATTCCTTTTGAAAGCATTGCCATTAAACTTGCCTGTGGCGCTGGAAGTGCTTTTCCTCCAAATCCGGTTCCACCAGCTTTTATATCACCCTGATGAAGTATAAGCAACGGGAAATATAAAACAAATGAAGCAACAAAAACACCTATTATATCTCCAACTTGCATCTTCCAAGGTGTCCCACCAAGGATATGTCCAACCTTCAAATCTTGAAACATTTCACCGGCAACAGCAGCCGCAACACATATAACAGCTGCTACACCTAAAACGGCTGCAACTCCAGGTACCCCCTTAACACCAAGGACAACCATCAAAAGCGCAGCTACTATCAAAGTTGAAAGTGTAAGTCCACTAATTGGATTGTTACTCGAGCCAATTATCCCAACCAAATAACCAGAAACAGCTGCAAAGAAAAAGCCAGCAATAATCATAACGATAGTCGCCGTTATGGAAGCATTGAATAATCCGCTAAAATAGTAATAAAGTGCAAAAGTTAACACCGCAAAAATTAAAAGAAGTGCAAGAACCCACTTTAAACTCATATCTTGATCAATCTGCTAACTGAAGTTGTCTCTCCGGCTGTTGCTTTCCTTAAATCCGAAATTGAACGTTTCAATCCAGCTGCTAAACTTGCTCTCATCCTATAAAGCGTGTAAATAGCGCTAAGAAGCATTCCGCCAATCGCAATTGGACGGACAATAAATTTCCATATCGCATAAGCAAGTTCAGTCCAAGAAGTTGGTTGTCCCTCTTGCATCACAAGTGTTTCAAGTTGTGGACCTAAGAAATACATAAGTAGCGGAACAAAAAGACCCCAAGCAAGCAATCCTCCGCTGAAATTTAATGCAGCAAGTCGTGGTCCAATGATAAAGCCAACTCCTATGTAAGCAGGGCTTACAGCAGGTGCTGTTAAAAGAGTTCCTCCACCGGCTGAAATGCTCGTTATTTCCTGTCCTCTGCCCCCTAACAACTTAACCCCAGTTTTTACAAACATCGTGAACTTCTCCCAGCTCGTCGCAAAGAAATTAAATTTGCCAAGCGTTTGAATTACCGCGCCAATTGCCATTGCTCCGAAAAGATATTTCGCTCCACTTCCGCCAGCTTGCCCAGCTTTGTGAATTTCAGACGCAGCAACCGACTCAGGAAAAGGTAATTCTGGATCCTCAACCAAAACCCTTCTCAACATAGCAACAAATAATATACCTATGACGCCACCGATGAACATTATAAATGACGATTCCCAATATCTCTGTGGTGAATCAAAATTTTGCCACACCCCAGCGATTAAAAACGCAGGAATTGTAAAAATTGCACCAGCAGCAACAGATTCACCTATTGATCCAACCGTTCTCGCAAAATTCTCCTCAAGAATTGTTCCCCTAAATAATCTCAAAAACGCCATGCTTATAACCGCAGCTGGATAAGTCGCAGCGATTGTCATACCAGCCTTCAAACCAAGATATGCATTAGCCGCACCAAGGACAACAGACATAATCAAACCAAGAACAAGTGCGCGAATTGTGAATTCCTTCATCATCTGTTCAGGTGGAACGAGTGGTTTGTACTTTAATCCTGAACCGCTTTTGACTTCGGCCATTGTTACCTCTTTGTTTGTTTGTGTTTAATTTATTCCAGCCCAATTACCTCAATATCCTTTGGATGCTCTACATAAAACTTAACATTTAAAATTTTCTTCTCCCGCGGTTTTAAATTAATCTTCCATGTTATGATCCCGTCATCGCTTATTTGTGCTTCTCTGTTCGTTGGGGATTCAAGCGTGATTTTGATTTTCTCATTTCTCGAGACAGGAAAATTATCCTTGACCTCAATATCTATATCGTTTGCTTTCCCATTTTCAATTTCAATCTCGTACTCGTAAGAAATTTTCTTGGTTCTTCCAAGCACTCCGATATATTCGGTGAACTTCTTTTTCAATTTTCTATTTAATTTCACATTTTCATCAACGCCAAGAGACAAATCAAATGTTTCGCCAGATAAAATTCTTTTAAGCGAAGAACTTGACACATACTTGCCATCAACAAAAATTCTCGTTTCGCCAGGTAAAATTGGAAAGACGAAATCATTTTTTAAACTTGTTCTAAAATATGCATATCTTGATAATTTGGGAACCGCATAATAAGCAAAAGGCGATGCCTGCGAAAATGAAGCGAGAAAAACCTTATGCGGTTGATCATCGGACGGAATGTTAATTCTCTGTAATTTAAAATTAACAGATGTCATACCAATTTCAACTTCTGGCACCACAAACTCCGGCTCAATTTCCTGAGCTTCTGCGGCAACTTCTTCTTTTTGAATCATAGGGACTCTCTGTTTCAAAAATGGCACAGGAGTAGGTCGATAGACATCAACGATCCACGGTGAAATTTCAGGTGGCGTCCCCCATATTTGAACTTGAGAAGTTGAGATCTCAGCTGGCGTTTCCATCCAATCCTCACCCGTTGACTGCTTTACAAATGCAAAGAAGTTAAATTCAATTTCTCTCGTTTTTGAATTTGCCCTAACCTCATATCCGGGAAACCAAGTTACCCCAGACACAAGATACGAAATCCCAATTTGGATCTCTTTTTTTGAATCTGATATCAAACTTACTTCAACAATCTTGCCCTTCTCTTCAACCGATAAAATTTTGCTTAACTCATCCTCATACTTTTTCTTTTCAGTTTTCAATTTTTCAATTTCTTGATCAACTCTCAACTTGTCCTTTACATTCTCATTTAACGCCTTGCTGTAAAAGCTTCATCTTTTTCGTTTATAATATAATCAAATGGCGGATTCAGAGTCAATCTGATGTATGATGATTTAACATTTAA
>JBCNVC010000170.1:0-2214 GCA_039630395.1 Candidatus Kryptonium sp.
ATAGATTTTCCTTGGGGCGTGTGCAGTTTAAGCAGAATTAGGGTTAATGTGACTTTGCCGAGTTATGTTAATTTAAATCCCTCACAGGTTCGATTCAAACGGGAACAGGGTTTGGTTTTGCAAACTTTGATTAATGGTTTCAATCCCTCACAGGTTCGATTCAAACAGTTGCAAGACTGAATTATATCGGTAATCTTCCGCGGTTTCAATCCCTCACAGGTTCGATTCAAACTCCTCAAAAAGTAGCGGGGCGTATTGGGCAATGTCCCCGTTTCAATCCCTCACAGGTTCGATTCAAACAATGATTAAATTAAAAAGTGAACCAAAAGGGGTCGCGTTTCAATCCCTCACAGGTTCGATTCAAACTGATTATGTAATCCATATCACGGATGGGGAGTACAAGTTTCAATCCCTCACAGGTTCGATTCAAACCCGTTGTAGAAGAAGGGAAAACAAGAAGGTTATTATCGTTTCAATCCCTCACAGGTTCGATTCAAACCCCCGTCACAGTTACGGGGCTTTTTTATCCTGTTGTAGAGTTTCAATCCCTCACAGGTTCGATTCAAACGCAGTCGGTCGTCGTCAAAAGTCGTCAAGCAAGCAGTTTCAATCCCTCACAGGTTCGATTCAAACACATCGCACCGCACAGAATCGTTCTTTACGGCGGCGGTTTCAATCCCTCACAGGTTCGATTCAAACAACGGGGCAGTATGGCTGAAGTTATATTGCTTATTCTGTTTCAATCCCTCACAGGTTCGATTCAAACATGTTTCCAGTTGCTTTGAAAGCGTTTATGTGGTATTGTTTCAATCCCTCACAGGTTCGATTCAAACAGCTGAAGAAATTTAACAACTATCATTATTTTAATCGTTTCAATCCCTCACAGGTTCGATTCAAACTATCCATATTTAAGAGTGAGAATAAAAGATAAAGTATAGTTTCAATCCCTCACAGGTTCGATTCAAACCAAAAACAGAATTGCTGTCAAAACGCTCGAAGATTTACGTTTCAATCCCTCACAGGTTCGATTCAAACTAAATACGCAAGAGTTATCCTACTTGTCCTAAATTTCAGTTTCAATCCCTCACAGGTTCGATTCAAACAATGTTGTGATTGACATTGAAAAAGATGCTTTGTTTCAATCCCTCACAGGTTCGATTCAAACGAAATACTTGAAAAGCGAAAAGAAAAAAGAAATCGTTGTTTCAATCCCTCACAGGTTCGATTCAAACCAAAAACAAAAGGGGATTTGGAAATGAAGGTATATAGTTTCAATCCCTCACAGGTTCGATTCAAACCAAAGCAAAACAAAGCAGTGTTTTTGTTTACTGTATTAGTTTCAATCCCTCACAGGTTCGATTCAAACTTTATTTGCTTTCGTAATTTTTAGTGGATTTCGTGGGTTTCAATCCCTCACAGGTTCGATTCAAACGCAAAATTTATATCGTTTTCTCGGATAGCGATTTTAAAGTTTCAATCCCTCACAGGTTCGATTCAAACTCTGTTTGTGAAAAAGGGCAAGTGGTATTGGAAAAAGTTTCAATCCCTCACAGGTTCGATTCAAACAAATTTGAGATTGGCAGGTATTTTATGAATTTGGTTGTTTCAATCCCTCACAGGTTCGATTCAAACAAACAAAAACAAAAGCAAAAGTGCCATGCAATCAAAAAGTTTCAATCCCTCACAGGTTCGATTCAAACTATCTTGAATTTGTAGGTGAATTACCAAAGGTAGTAGTTTCAATCCCTCACAGGTTCGATTCAAACACAAAAGATTGGAGAAGGTGGTTTTCATCAGCGAGCGGGTTTCAATCCCTCACAGGTTCGATTCAAACTGGGGACTCCCAGGAGTCGGAAAAACAAGTATCATCTAGTTTCAATCCCTCACAGGTTCGATTCAAACGGGAATAAGTTGTATAAATTGCACAATGTCAAGTGTGAGTTTCAATCCCTCACAGGTTCGATTCAAACAATTTATGTATGAAATACTTAACGCTTTAAATATGGGGTTTCAATCCCTCACAGGTTCGATTCAAACATTGAAAAAGGGGCCAAGGAGCAGGTCTATGTAATAGTTTCAATCCCTCACAGGTTCGATTCAAACGACGCAAAAATTCGCAAGGATAGTTATCCTTTACTGTTTCAATCCCTCACAGGTTCGATTCAAACCCACGGTAAAATAATACTTCAATAAAACTAACTCACACACTCAAAT
>JBCNVC010000171.1:0-2203 GCA_039630395.1 Candidatus Kryptonium sp.
CGATTCTCACAAAATTCAATCCTTGTCGGGTCTTTCTCGCCACGAACGTTTAAATTCCACACTGGTTCGATTCTCACCTTTGTGAGTATTTTCGGGCGAATATAACAAAAGATGTTTAAATTCCACACTGGTTCGATTCTCACTCAATATCATCATAACAAATTTGTCCGCCAAACATATGTTTAAATTCCACACTGGTTCGATTCTCACGGCAACGCAAAATCCGTTGAAACAAAATAAATCGAGTTTAAATTCCACACTGGTTCGATTCTCACTTTCTAAATAAACATCAGCCAATCTTTCGGCAATTTGGTTTAAATTCCACACTGGTTCGATTCTCACTGATACTGCTAATGAAATTACAGCTATAACACCAAGGTTTAAATTCCACACTGGTTCGATTCTCACCTATTTTGATGATGAAGTTACGCAAGGGATTTTAAGGTTTAAATTCCACACTGGTTCGATTCTCACATGGTAAGATTTATGAGGTTTTTGATCCGAAATTTGTTTAAATTCCACACTGGTTCGATTCTCACAGAAAACAGTATCAAGATCGACCAAATCAACAACAACGTTTAAATTCCACACTGGTTCGATTCTCACCCCCTTTCGCCTTCGGCATCTTACCAAAAAAACCAATGTTTAAATTCCACACTGGTTCGATTCTCACATATGAAAATCATCAAACTCCCAATGAAACTTAAAAGTTTAAATTCCACACTGGTTCGATTCTCACCAAACTCCTGATAACTTGACACGAACACTGGATTTTCGTTTAAATTCCACACTGGTTCGATTCTCACACTTTTGAAGGGGATACAGTTTTTGAAGTGGATTTAAGTTTAAATTCCACACTGGTTCGATTCTCACCAAGCAAAACAAGCAAAATAAGCAAGCAATCAAGCAGTTTAAATTCCACACTGGTTCGATTCTCACAAGGCAATTGAGAAGGCGACTCAACCGAAAGAAGGTTTAAATTCCACACTGGTTCGATTCTCACTCTCATCCTGACCAGCTCCAAGATTTTCGGGTATCTCGTTTAAATTCCACACTGGTTCGATTCTCACCCCCCCTTTTTCCAAATGGGGGAGTAAGTAATAAACAGTTTAAATTCCACACTGGTTCGATTCTCACTGACTCAAAGAATAACAATTTAATTCAACCTCCATCGTTTAAATTCCACACTGGTTCGATTCTCACATGAATCGACGAAAGACGGAGTGAAATACGTGAAAGTTTAAATTCCACACTGGTTCGATTCTCACTTTGACGACTTTTGACGACGACTTTTGACGACGACTGTTTAAATTCCACACTGGTTCGATTCTCACAGAGTAAGGTATTGGTTTAGTTTAAATTACTTGAAGGTTTAAATTCCACACTGGTTCGATTCTCACTCCAAAATTGAAAGAGGATTTGATTGAGCTTTTCAAGTTTAAATTCCACACTGGTTCGATTCTCACCATTCACCCTACCCTTCTTGTTATCGTAAATTGCGTTTAAATTCCACACTGGTTCGATTCTCACAAAGCTTAATCTCCTCATCAGCAGGTTTTAACTCCCCGTTTAAATTCCACACTGGTTCGATTCTCACCCCTGTCCCCAATTCTAAATCTTCGCCCTTTCGCTTGTTTAAATTCCACACTGGTTCGATTCTCACTCAATACAAAGACAATAAATTTGAGTTTAAAAGCAGTTTAAATTCCACACTGGTTCGATTCTCACCCGCCCTCTTTGCACGCAAAATTATATATTTTTCCATTGTTTAAATTCCACACTGGTTCGATTCTCACTACGGCGAAAAATGAGGTTTTGGTAAACATTAAAAAGTTTAAATTCCACACTGGTTCGATTCTCACATTGCCTGCATAAAGATAGACACTTCTAAAATTAATGTTTAAATTCCACACTGGTTCGATTCTCACTTTCCGCCGTAAATTTACCTATCTTAAGCAAAGCCCGTTTAAATTCCACACTGGTTCGATTCTCACACTATCAAAAAATAGACAAGGAATTGAAAAAGATGAGTTTAAATTCCACACTGGTTCGATTCTCACATAATTTATACGGAATTTTCTTTAACAATCAATATGGTTTAAATTCCACACTGGTTCGATTCTCACTTTATTATGTTCGTGCTGATGATATATTGGAGAAAGGTTTAAATTCCACACTGGTTCGATTCTCACAAATCACAAAC
>JBCNVC010000172.1:0-2180 GCA_039630395.1 Candidatus Kryptonium sp.
ATATACCCCCACTTGGAAAGGCGGAGATGCCTTAGATCATACGCTTGTTTCAATCCCTCACAGGTACGATTCAAACTTTACTTTCTCACTCCGCAGCTTGTAAAAGAAATTTTGTTTCAATCCCTCACAGGTACGATTCAAACTCGATAAGAAAAAATAATCAATTGTTATTAAATGTTGTGTTTCAATCCCTCACAGCTACGATTCAAACTTCTAGATGTTTTAATTTTTTTACCATATGGTAATAAAGTTTCAATCCCTCACAGGTACGATTCAAACAAGAGAATTTGTTGAAAAAATCAAAGAATTTCAGACGTTTCAATCCCTCACAGGTACGATTCAAACAAGGTGAAAGAACTTGTATGGGTAGAAATGGAGGTAGAGTTTCAATCCCTCACAGGTACGATTCAAACAAAGTATACCAATGTTTTTGTAATAGCATTATTAAAGTTTCAATCTCTCACAGGTACGATTCAAACACAAGATAAAAATTCTGGTTAGCGATGGCGGATTCTGTGTTTCAATCCCTCACAGGTACGATTCAAACCATTGGGTAAATGATATTTTATACCGTAAAACAGGGTTTCAATCCCTCACAGGTACGATTCAAACTATGTTTCCCGCAACAAGTGATTGAGTTTGAGGGATGTTTCAATCCCTCACAGGTACGATTCAAACTTATTTCAAAAAAACTAAAATTGAGTGCAAATGAAATGTTTCAATCCCTCACAGGTACGATTCAAACTTGCAAAAGTTGTGTTTTTAGTTCTGAATTTTCGCAATAGTTTCAATCCCTCACAGGTACGATTCAAACGTATAGGCGAACGGGTTTACGAGTTCGGACAATTTCGTTTCAATCCCTCACAGGTACGATTCAAACACGGTAAGGGATGCAAGTGGTAATTTTTTAGTTTCAAGTTTCAATCCCTCACAGGTACGATTCAAACCCTCTCCCAACTCATCAGGAACATCTACCACGAAAATGTTTCAATCCCTCACAGGTACGATTCAAACATTTTATGATGACAATATCATTTTGTTAAAAAATCAGTTTCAATCCCTCACAGGTTCGATTCAAACAGAAAAGTTTCTTTTTCAAAAAGAGCATCTCTTACAGGTTTCAATCCCTCACAGGTTCGATTCAAACAAGATTTGGCGAAACTTAAAAATGCTATTCAAATTATGTTTCAATCCCTCACAGGTTCGATTCAAACTGAATTCTTGCTACATCATCAATGGCGTTTTCATAACCTGTTTCAATCCCTCACAGGTACGATTCAAACATCTCTTTTGTTTTTCAATCACATTTTAAAAAGTGTGTTTCAATCCCTCACAGGTTCGATTCAAACGGGGATTAACCCTGAGGATTATTTCGTCCTATTCATGTTTCAATCCCTCACAGGTTCGATTCAAACCTGGTGGCGGGTATTTTATCGCACAGCAGTTTTGGTAGTTTCAATCCCTCACAGGTTCGATTCAAACAAAGCTACCTCGTTTTGTTCCTCGGGTGGTGCTCCTTGTTTCAATCCCTCACAGGTTCGATTCAAACGAAAGCTGTTAGTACAAAATGGGAAACACGTGTTCCTGTTTCAATCCCTCACAGGTTCGATTCAAACTGCTAACAAGTTAAATGTTCAAACGATTCAAGAAGGTTTCAATCCCTCACAGGTTCGATTCAAACATTCAAGATCTTTCAATTAACACATCAGCTATATTGGTTTCAATCCCTCACAGGTTCGATTCAAACGAGACCTCAGAAGCTCTTTGGGCTTTGGAGAGGTTAGTTTCAATCCCTCACAGGTTCGATTCAAACTTGGATTGTCAAGAGGGATGGAACGCAGGTTGAGATGTTTCAATCCCTCACAGGTTCGATTCAAACACGAAAAAGGTGGCAGTATTCCTGTTACTCCGAAAAGTTTCAATCCCTCACAGGTTCGATTCAAACAAAGTGTGATCTGTATCACATTCATTTTGCAAGCACTGTTTCAATCCCTCACAGGTTCGATTCAAACCCATTTGGTGCATTTTGTTTCACAAACTAATAAACAAAGTTTCAATCCCTCACAGGTTCGATTCAAACTAGGTTTGATTTTATAATCAATTTTGACCATCCAAGGTTTCAATCCCTCACAGGTTCGATTCAAACACAATTCTACGTTTTTTATTTCTTCGTAATCATA
>JBCNVC010000173.1:0-2178 GCA_039630395.1 Candidatus Kryptonium sp.
TAGATGTTAACTTCATGATATCAACAAATGACAATAAAGTAACCTCTCTTGGTGGCACAGCACCACTTCCATATGGTTTAGGTGGAATTGGAGAGGTAAGAGAGGGATATCCAATAAACTCCTTCTGGGGCTATAAGTTAATTGGTATAAAACCAGGTTCACTAACCTCTGCACTTACACTTCTTAACCAATATAAAACAGGTGCAAGAACGCCGAATAACTTCCAGAATCCGAGCCATAGAAGAACGATAATGAACGCTATCGCCAGCACTGCAGTTGAAGTTGCCTCCGAAAAAACATTCCTTGGAAATGCCTATCCAAAACTAAATGGTTCAATTTCCGCAACTCTAACTTTGTTTAGGAGAATTAGTGTTTATGCGTTTGTGGAATGGGCAACGAAGTTTTATGTTTATAACAATACCGCAAGGTTTATGGTCAGATATAATACTTATGTTCCAGAAATTGAAGCGCAACAGAAAGTGTTTATGGCAAGGGATACGGTTGAACTTGAACAGGCGCTTAAAGAATGGATGAAGTATGAATGGAGAGCCGATGATCTTTGGGTTCAGAAGGGTGATTTCATTAGATTAAGAGAAATCGGGATATCGTATACTTTGCCAACTAGCTTTACTAGATTCTTTGCTTCAAGAAGAGTAACTCTCACATTCTCAGCAAGAAATATAGCTCTTTGGACAAAATATGGTGGTCCAGATCCACAAGTTAACTATGCTGGTTCTGGTCCAAACCTGAACCAAGGTACGGATTTCTTAACATTACCTCAATCAACGCGATATATTTTCAGTTTAAGTGTTGAATTTTAATTTGATCAAAATAATGCGGGCGTTGAACACGCCCGCTTTTCAAAACAAAATTCTCAAGGAGGAGTTTATGATGAAGATTTTAAAATCAATCATTTTATTCAGTCTCTTGATTTTATATGTTGGATGTAAACAATCACTTCAAGTTGAAAATCCGAACCAAATAACCGATGAAAATTTAAATCAGTCTACGGCGATCCCTGCAATTGTAACTGGTATTGCAGCAGATTTCGCTTTTCAATATCAATGGACCATAATTTGCTCCGGATTGTTAAGTAATGAGCTTATTCATATCGGTTCGTTCCCAACATTTAGAGAGATGCATGATGGAAATGTCCAAGACAATAATACAACTATGGAAGATTGGTTTGGTTTTATTCAAAGAGCGCGCTGGGTTGCCGAAAATGGAGCGGAAAGGATCAAAAAAATCGTCGGGGAGGACTCCGCAAAGAAGATGATTGAATATGCAATGGCTCGTATTTATGCTGGCTTTGCGCTTATCCATTTGGCAGATATGTGGAATGGTGCTCCAATTGATGGAGGTCCATTATTGACAAGAGTTGAAATTTATGATAGAGCTATTGCGCATTTTACCGAAGTCATAAACATAGCTGATGGTTTACCAGCAGGAAGAACCTTTAGAAACGGACATCAGACCTTAAATAGAGATCAAGTTAAAGCAATTGCCTATTTAGGTAGAGCAAGAGCAAAACTACACAAAGGTGATTTAACAGGAGCTTATAACGATGTTTCGAATCCAGCTTTATTTACAGGGCTTAGGTTTGATGCTGTATATTCAGAAAATACAAGCAGGGAAAATAATTTAGTATATATTTACGCTTACGATAGACCTGAGGTTGCAGTTGGACCAAGACATCAAATAGTTGGGGATCCCAGAGTTCCGGTTGATCGACCAACTGCCGGAAGACCATACTGGAGACAGACGAAATATCCAACGCGCGCTGCTGATATACCAATAGTGGAGTGGCAAGAAGCGAACTTGATAAGAGCTGAGTATTTTCATTCACAAAATAACATTACCGCAGCGCTTGCTGAAATTAACGCAAATAGAAGGGCAGCAGGTTTAAGAGATACAACAGTTGCGAGCTTGCCCGCTTTATTAAACCTCATCCGCGAGGAAAGGCAAAGAGAATTTTTCTTGGAAGGGATGTATCTACAAGATTTGAGAAGATTTAACGATCCATTTTTACAAGGACGAATGGCTTTCTTCCCACTTGGTAGAAGGGAAAAAGATACGAATCCAAACTTATAAAGTTAATTTATCAAAAATTTTCCAAAAGGCGTGGCATTTGCCACGCCTTTTTTGTTTCTTGTGAAATTATGCAATCTATTTTTATCT
>JBCNVC010000174.1:0-2173 GCA_039630395.1 Candidatus Kryptonium sp.
CACCCAAGAAATTGCGTATTACTTGAATAATTTAATATCAGTTTAAATTCCACACTGGTTCGATTCTCACCGTAATTTTCTAATTTTCTCGTATCCATATCTCCTCGTTTAAATTCCACACTGGTTCGATTCTCACTCTTTCGGATGTGCATGTTCCGTTTGAGGACGAAGAGTTTAAATTCCACACTGGTTCGATTCTCACATCAACACAAATAGCGTAATTCAGCGCCCAACTGAAGTTTAAATTCCACACTGGTTCGATTCTCACTGGGTCGAGGCAATTTATGGTTGAGGGGTTAATTGAGTTTAAATTCCACACTGGTTCGATTCTCACAATACAAAGCAAAGATAAAATTTATGCCGAAGGCGAGTTTAAATTCCACACTGGTTCGATTCTCACCGTCCATTCACCCACCAACTTATCGCTTTCTTCATTGTTTAAATTCCACACTGGTTCGATTCTCACCAAGGGTTCAGAATGCAACTGATGAAATGATACTTTAGTTTAAATTCCACACTGGTTCGATTCTCACATAACTTTCCGAAACCCCGTGCAAACTTAACTCACCGTTTAAATTCCACACTGGTTCGATTCTCACGAGTATCCCCCTTTATAATAGGTTGCAACATATACAAGTTTAAATTCCACACTGGTTCGATTCTCACTTTCTTTCAACGAGGTAAGTAAAACAAAATATCGGTGTTTAAATTCCACACTGGTTCGATTCTCACATATCCCAGCACAAACATCATTAAAGGTGAAACAAGGTTTAAATTCCACACTGGTTCGATTCTCACTTTGAGGACTAACAAACATTTTCTCTCTCGCCACATGTTTAAATTCCACACTGGTTCGATTCTCACTTGATCAAGCCGAGTTGGTATGTAAATGGGGAGTATGTTTAAATTCCACACTGGTTCGATTCTCACCCTATAATCAATTATACCTTTAACAAATTCATTATTGTTTAAATTCCACACTGGTTCGATTCTCACCCTCAAACGGATGCTCCAAAACCAAACCATTAGACAAGTTTAAATTCCACACTGGTTCGATTCTCACAAAAACAGCGCCCTCAAAAAAGTGAAATTCTCCATTGTTTAAATTCCACACTGGTTCGATTCTCACTTGTGGATGAGCGGTTGGCTGGGAGTTTGCAGGTTTGTTTAAATTCCACACTGGTTCGATTCTCACACTGCAAAACAAAACTTTTGTCAAATCTTGCCCCAAAGTTTAAATTCCACACTGGTTCGATTCTCACTTTTCAAAAGGCAAGATGATAGAAGATAAAGAAAAGGTTTAAATTCCACACTGGTTCGATTCTCACCTCGCTGATTTTTTCGCCATATCCAGAAATAGTCTGTTTAAATTCCACACTGGTTCGATTCTCACTTCACGGAGTTTGGGGAGAGGACTGGTGTAGTTATGGTTTAAATTCCACACTGGTTCGATTCTCACATGAAAAAAATAACTACTTTGTTTAACAGCAAAATATGTTTAAATTCCACACTGGTTCGATTCTCACCTTATCTAACTCCGTAATAACCTGTTGCCCTGTGAAGTTTAAATTCCACACTGGTTCGATTCTCACTCTGCTCAACTACCTCCAAAAATTTAGCTTGCGTCTGTTTAAATTCCACACTGGTTCGATTCTCACTAAAAAAAAAGTATTTGAGGGGGTAGTTTAGATATTAGTTTAAATTCCACACTGGTTCGATTCTCACAGGGTTTTATTGTGCTGTTGTTATAGGTTAAACTTGTTTAAATTCCACACTGGTTCGATTCTCACAAACGTTTGCACAGGGTGGGGGTAGTAAGATTATAACGTTTAAATTCCACACTGGTTCGATTCTCACGTTTACTACCCCTACTCTCAAACCTCAACATATCCGCGTTTAAATTCCACACTGGTTCGATTCTCACTTGGTTTTTGAGGAGGTGGGGCAAGACGCTGGGGGAAGTTTAAATTCCACACTGGTTCGATTCTCACTCCCTGTCCCCAATTCTAAATCTTCGCCCTTTCGCTTGTTTAAATTCCACACTGGTTCGATTCTCACTGAAACAGCCGATTGTGAGGGGCGAAGTAAGATACAGGTTTAAATTCCACACTGGTTCGATTCTCACAAGAGTAGATTGACAATTTTTATTTTACCAAAAGTTTAAATTCCACAC
>JBCNVC010000175.1:0-2138 GCA_039630395.1 Candidatus Kryptonium sp.
GTGGAATTTAAACTTACCTTTTCAATTTTCAATTACTTTTTGACCGTGTGAGAATCGAACCAGTGTGGAATTTAAACTATGTTCCAGTTTCGTTTACGCCAGCGCTTTATGAGTGAGAATCGAACCAGTGTGGAATTTAAACACCAGCGAGGCAAGAAATTAAGATAATTGATGAAATGTGAGAATCGAACCAGTGTGGAATTTAAACAGGAGTTTGTTGTTTGGGCGATTTGGAGGCGGTGGTGTGAGAATCGAACCAGTGTGGAATTTAAACTTTCTTATCCAATTTATTTCATCCTCCAAGTAAAAGGTGAGAATCGAACCAGTGTGGAATTTAAACTTGGGCAATAATTTGGTATTGGAGCATCCGTTTGAGTGAGAATCGAACCAGTGTGGAATTTAAACAAATTGAAAGAGGATTTGATTGAGCTTTTCAGTGGTGGTGAGAATCGAACCAGTGTGGAATTTAAACATTTATTACTAATCTATCGCCCGATTGCATTGAAACAGTGAGAATCGAACCAGTGTGGAATTTAAACAATTCAAAGTTTGGCTGGGGAAAAATTTCAGTTTCAGTGAGAATCGAACCAGTGTGGAATTTAAACGGTGAATATGCGATTCACTATTTAGTTGCAACTGATGTGAGAATCGAACCAGTGTGGAATTTAAACTATCGCCTCCACTCTTGTTGGTGAATGATTTTCCTTGGTGAGAATCGAACCAGTGTGGAATTTAAACTTTAGTGAATTTTTGCTTTGGCTGGAAGATTTAGTTGTGAGAATCGAACCAGTGTGGAATTTAAACACTTTAAATACCAATCATAACTTTCCAAACTATTCAAGTGAGAATCGAACCAGTGTGGAATTTAAACAGACTTAAAAGTCTTGATGCAATCAAGTATTATGAGTGAGAATCGAACCAGTGTGGAATTTAAACTTCTTAACCCAATTTTCGCTAATTTTTCTACCCAAAAGTGAGAATCGAACCAGTGTGGAATTTAAACATCCTTGATAGACAAAGATTTCACATCCGTCAAACTGTGAGAATCGAACCAGTGTGGAATTTAAACCGAAAATCGAAAACAAAGCATCATCAAGCGACTCACCGTGAGAATCGAACCAGTGTGGAATTTAAACTGAATGCTTATTCAAAGTTTTTATGCTTGAATGGTTGTGAGAATCGAACCAGTGTGGAATTTAAACTGGTGTTGGTGGGGCGATGAGGACTTTGGGGAATTTGGTGAGAATCGAACCAGTGTGGAATTTAAACGTGATTGACCATCTTTCAGCATCTCAAGCTCTTATCAAGTGAGAATCGAACCAGTGTGGAATTTAAACCTTTTGCGGTATAATATGCTATTTACCAAGTCAATGTGTGAGAATCGAACCAGTGTGGAATTTAAACGTTGTTGAGTTGGAGACGGATCTTGTGGTTGAAGAGTGAGAATCGAACCTGTGAGGGATTGAAACATGCTCTTGCAACACTGATTGGAATTCTGAATTCCTGTGAGAATCGAACCAGTGTGGAATTTAAACTTTGTCATTTGGACTCGTGCAAACACCCACTGGATACGTGAGAATCGAACCAGTGTGGAATTTAAACTCCGCTATGTATTGATAAGTGCCCAAAAGACAATTTGTGAGAATCGAACCAGTGTGGAATTTAAACATATAATCGACCGGAGCGAAAGAATTTAACAATGATGTGAGAATCGAACCAGTGTGGAATTTAAACGCTTTTGCTTGGTCTTGCTTGCAATCTTGATTGCTGCGTGAGAATCGAACCAGTGTGGAATTTAAACGTGTTCGTGTCAAGTTATCAGGAGTTTGAGAGAATTTGTGAGAATCGAACCAGTGTGGAATTTAAACAAGCACGATTTTCAAGTATCAATTCATCGCCATACATGTGAGAATCGAACCAGTGTGGAATTTAAACATTGATCCCGAAGCGAAAGGGCGAAGATTTAGAATTGGTGAGAATCGAACCAATGTGGAATTTAAACTGGAATCTGGATTCAACAGCATAAGATACAGCGGGGGTGAGAATCGAACCAGTGTGGAATTTAAACTTTGTTGTGGAGTGCAAAAATACGGAATCTTGGCGGGTGAGAATCGAACCAGTGTGGAATTTAAACTCGC
>JBCNVC010000176.1:0-2132 GCA_039630395.1 Candidatus Kryptonium sp.
TCGATTCTCACAGAAACAATTTCTTTCTTGCGGGATTCGCTGATTTTGTTTAAATTCCACACTGGTTCGATTCTCACAAATTGGTGAGGGTATGCTTAAAAGGTTAAGAGTCAGGTTTAAATTCCACACTGGTTCGATTCTCACCAGGTATGAGGTTGAGGGATGATTTTTTCAAGGGTGTTTAAATTCCACACTGGTTCGATTCTCACACAAACTAATTGTTATTGCGCCAGCATCAGTTCCGGGTTTAAATTCCACACTGGTTCGATTCTCACAAAAGCAAAAAGAATTGAATGTATTTGGATAAATTAGTTTAAATTCCACACTGGTTCGATTCTCACGCCCGAAATTCTATGCAATTGAGTGGAAGCAATAACGTTTAAATTCCACACTGGTTCGATTCTCACGCGCTTCCCCTTTATCAGCTGGTTCCAAAAAAGAAGCGTTTAAATTCCACACTGGTTCGATTCTCACTTTATAGAGGTGTACTTTTAACTCCTTATGCAAGGGGTTTAAATTCCACACTGGTTCGATTCTCACTCAGAAAGTTGGGGAAGATTTGATGGTCAATTTATTGTTTAAATTCCACACTGGTTCGATTCTCACTTGGAGACAGCTATATAAAATTGGCTTTAAGGAAAAGTTTAAATTCCACACTGGTTCGATTCTCACTGTTGTAAAACTTGCTTATGATTCGGTCAAAGGGTTGTTTAAATTCCACACTGGTTCGATTCTCACATTTCACGAAGACTTTGACGCGAAATAATGAAGTCTGTTTAAATTCCACACTGGTTCGATTCTCACAAAATAACACAATATCAATTAACAGATGACCAGCTTGGTTTAAATTCCACACTGGTTCGATTCTCACATCTATATCTTGACGAACCACCCCCGCCCTGACCTTGTTTAAATTCCACACTGGTTCGATTCTCACGTAAATAATCTCTCGGCGATTTCTTAAAATATCAATGTTTAAATTCCACACTGGTTCGATTCTCACTTAGAAAAAAACTGATGTTAACGCTTTTACTTGAGACGTTTAAATTCCACACTGGTTCGATTCTCACCTGCCAAAGCAAACTACAAAACGCATATTCCACCAATCGTTTAAATTCCACACTGGTTCGATTCTCACGAATTTCCCCATTTACAATAGGTTGCAACATATACAAGTTTAAATTCCACACTGGTTCGATTCTCACCTTTCACGACTTGACTATAACCCTTTGGAATCCATAGTTTAAATTCCACACTGGTTCGTTTCTCACAGTTTTAAATTTAAATAGAACAAAAGAGTATAGTTTGTTTAAATTCCACACTGGTTCGATTCTCACACAGGCTTTCAATCACATTAAAAAATCAAAATAAAAGTTTAAATTCCACACTGGTTCGATTCTCACAGCAAGCACCCAATACTCCCCATTTACATACCAACTGTTTAAATTCCACACTGGTTCGATTCTCACTAACTCCACCCCACAACTTTCTTTTCATTTGAAATAGGTTTAAATTCCACACTGGTTCGATTCTCACAGATTTGGCGAATTTTTGTTTTGTTCGGGGCGAAATTGTTTAAATTCCACACTGGTTCGATTCTCACCCAACCTTCATCAACTTTTTTGCCTAAAATGAAACCGTTTAAATTCCACACTGGTTCGATTCTCACTGATTAAGCGCTATATACGATTCCCTCGGTTTAGAGTTTAAATTCCACACTGGTTCGATTCTCACTTGGGTTAAAAATTCATTTTTTTATGAGGGAATTGCGTTTAAATTCCACACTGGTTCGATTCTCACAACGCTGGGCGTTAATACGGAAGAGCTTGTGATTGCAGTTTAAATTCCACACTGGTTCGATTCTCACTGTTTTGGGAGAGAGGAAGGGAAGGCTGGAAAATTGGTTTAAATTCCACACTGGTTCGATTCTCACCCAAAAACTCCAACGCCTTTCCGCCAGGTTTCGTGATGTTTAAATTCCACACTGGTTCGATTCTCACCATAAACAGCAAATTGAATTTTCCCCAAAATTTCCCGTTTAAATTCCACACTGGTTCGATTCTCACGGTAATTTTGGGTTGATTGCTCGTGCTGATAGTAAGGTTTAAATTCCACACTGGTTCGATTCTCAC
>JBCNVC010000177.1:0-2128 GCA_039630395.1 Candidatus Kryptonium sp.
TGGATTAAATTCAAGTTGATGTAATTCCAACCCCATTTTGGTAGGTTCATTTATAGATTTTCCTTGGGGCGTGTGCAATTTAAGCAGAATTAGGGTTAATGTGACTTTGCCGAGTTATGTTAATTTAAATCCCTCACAGGTACGATTCAAACTTAATTCAATAGCTGCAAAATGACTGTTGACACACAAAAGTTTCAATCCCTCACAGGTACGATTCAAACGACCGAGTTATATTATCTGGGTTTCTGGTAGCTTACCGTTTCAATCCCTCACAGGTACGATTCAAACGAGGAAGGATTATCCGAAAAGATAACAAAGATTTCATGTTTCAATCCCTCACAGGTACGATTCAAACTTGAAACAAAATTTATTTAGTATTTACTCCAACAATGTTTACGTTTCAATCCCTCACAGGTACGATTCAAACATTAATTAATCATCGTATTCATCAACACTGCTTTGTTTCGTTTCAATCCCTCACAGGTACGATTCAAACAATATGAGTTTGTTTGTGTGGAAACGAGTCAAGTTTTTAGTTTCAATCCATCACAGGTACGATTCAAACTGATACTTAAAACTTCTACCGACTTTATAATTTCCATTTTGTTTCAATCCCTCACAGGTACGATTCAAACGCACTAAAATTTTTTGTGGTTTTTTCTCGGCATCAATCGTTTCAATCCCTCACAGGTACGATTCAAACTTGAATGAGGTTAAATTTAATCCAAACGCAAATGATTATGTTTCAATCCCTCACAGGTACGATTCAAACCCGGGTGGTTGAAGGAAAAATTTGTAGATGTAAAAGTTTCAATCCCTCACAGGTACGATTCAAACGTCTTTATCAATTTCAGTGCATTTTCAATTGCTTCTGTTTCAATCCCTCACAGGTACGATTCAAACCCATCTATTTCCCTTGACTTTTGCAATAACCATTTTGGTTGTTTCAATCCCTCACAGGTACGATTCAAACATGTTGAGGGACCTGGAACTATTCGACATATTGGTAACGTTTCAATCCCTCACAGGTTCGATTCAAACTAAATAAAGTCTAACTTATGTTTTTAAATCTTCCTTGTTTCAATCCCTCACAGGTACGATTCAAACGGGCTGATTCTTCACGATGAGAAAATTAAAAAAATAATGTTTCAATCCCTCACAGGTTCGATTCAAACAAAACGATTGATATGGTGGTTGGTGAAATTGTAAAACAGTTTCAATCCCTCACAGGTTCGATTCAAACGGAAAGATGGTATTTATGGATTATTTTGGGGATTTGCCGTTTCAATCCCTCACAGGTTCGATTCAAACAATCAAAGCAATTCAACATCAGTTGACTGTTGAACAATGTTTCAATCCCTCACAGGTTCGATTCAAACGATTAAGGGTGGGGTTGCATATAAGTTAAATGTCGTGTTTCAATCCCTCACAGGTTCGATTCAAACAGCCAGCAAAGCCGAAAATCCCAAACCAGGGGGGCGGGTTTCAATCCCTCACAGGTTCGATTCAAACTTTTCCAAGGCAAAATAGGTGCTGAACATCATGGCAGGCGTTTCAATCCCTCACAGGTTCGATTCAAACCAGGATTTGCGATATTCGTGTCTAATAGATTAAACAATGTTTCAATCCCTCACAGGTTCGATTCAAACGAGCATGTTATAAAAACTGAGACTTGGTTGTTTTATGTTTCAATCCCTCACAGGTTCGATTCAAACAAATTGAGAAGTGAGTTGATGAAAAGAGGAATAATTGTTTCAATCCCTCACAGGTTCGATTCAAACTGGATAAGCAAAAAAAATAAAAGTTTTGACTGCTTGCTGGTTTCAATCCCTCACAGGTTCGATTCAAACGCATTTATAATAGCTCTTCGCCTCTTATTTTTACAAGTTTCAATCCCTCACAGGTTCGATTCAAACCCCCGCCATTTGGCGGGGCAAACTTTTTTATTCAGCAGTTTCAATCCCTCACAGGTTCGATTCAAACAGTTGGGTGGTAGGTTTATGGAGGTGGGGGCAAATAAGTTTCAATCCCTCACAGGTTCGATTCAAACTAGCGGATTTGGTGCAGATGTCGGTTAAGACTGTGGGTTTCAATCCCTCACAGGTTCGATTCAAACATTATATCTGGA
>JBCNVC010000178.1:0-2126 GCA_039630395.1 Candidatus Kryptonium sp.
GATTCAAACAAATTATGTGTCCCAAGGCAAGTGTTGCGGATTGTTGAGTTTCAATCCCTCACAGGTTCGATTCAAACATAAAACTAAAATTTACTTTAAATGAAGTAATGTTGGTTTCAATCCCTCACAGGTTCGATTCAAACTTAACAGGTAAATATGCTAAGGTTTTCGTTATTTATTTGTTTCAATCCCTCACAGGTTCGATTCAAACATTTCTCAAAGAATATTCCTATCCAAAGGAGATAAGGTTTCAATCCCTCACAGGTTCGATTCAAACTAGTTATAATAGTAATACTATCGAGACTGTAATTTTGTTTCAATCCCTCACAGGTTCGATTCAAACGCAGTGGAACCTTGAAAACTTTGAAAACTTTGTGCTGTTTCAATCCCTCACAGGTTCGATTCAAACACGTTCCCGATCGCAGAAAGACATCGATTATTTGACAGTTTCAATCCCTCACAGGTTCGATTCAAACCTCATGGCAGGCCGAGTTATATTATCTGGGTTGCTGCGTTTCAATCCCTCACAGGTTCGATTCAAACACAAAAAAGAAAAGAGATGTTGTTTTTTAATCATATAATGTTTCAATCCCTCACAGGTTCGATTCAAACGTAAATTCCCACTTTGCTTTAAAACAAATTTACCACGTTTCAATCCCTCACAGGTTCGATTCAAACTAGAGGGGGCTGGAATAAAAGAATGTATGGCGATGAATGTTTCAATCCCTCACAGGTTCGATTCAAACTAATTCTCATCCCCATCGGGCTTGTATCTAAACCTCGTTTCAATCCCTCACAGGTTCGATTCAAACAAAAAGTGCAAACAACATTAAGAATTTGAAGCGTGAAATGTTTCAATCCCTCACAGGTTCGATTCAAACAGTGTTCGGAGATTATCCATCTTTTTGATGAATATTAGTTTCAATCCCTCACAGGTTCGATTCAAACGTAGAGAATATGCCGTTTGATTATAGTTTTCTGTTTCAATCCCTCACAGGTTCGATTCAAACACTTTTCTCGTCAAACAGAGGGGGTCCATACTGGGCGAGTTTCAATCCCTCACAGGTTCGATTCAAACCGGTATTCTAAAATAATTAACAATTTAATCCTAAATTGTTTCAATCCCTCACAGGTTCGATTCAAACTCGTAAAACGGATTTTCAATTAAAACATAATCACCTTCGTTTCAATCCCTCACAGGTTCGATTCAAACACAGAAATAGGTTCCTCCATCCAAAGGAATTTGTAAAGTTTCAATCCCTCACAGGTTCGATTCAAACTAAAATTGAACAAGGAGACAACATAATTTTTGCATTGTTTCAATCCCTCACAGGTTCGATTCAAACAAAAAAACAAAATCGGAGTTAATTATGGCAAAATCGTTTCAATCCCTCACAGGTTCGATTCAAACTGTTGAATCTCTTGTTTTCCGAGAATTCGAATCCCCAGTTTCAATCCCTCACAGGTTCGATTCAAACCTGAAAAGAGCTTTAGAAACAGTAGAAACAAAGTTTGGTTTCAATCCCTCACAGGTTCGATTCAAACGGATTGGAGAATGGATTGTAGAATGGGGCAATAAAATGTTTCAATCCCTCACAGGTTCGATTCAAACATAAGTATATTTCAAAACTTAACTCACTTATATTATCGTTTCAATCCCTCACAGGTTCGATTCAAACAATTGATAGTGCGAAAGCAATTGAAGTAGTGGAAAAAGGTTTCAATCCCTCACAGGTTCGATTCAAACCGATGGTTGTGGGCAAAAAGTGAAAAAAGGAAAACTGTTTCAATCCCTCACAGGTTCGATTCAAACCCAGATGGCTGAAAAGATAAATTGGAAGGTAACCCCGTTTCAATCCCTCACAGGTTCGATTCAAACACTCTGGTTTCAGGTGGGCTTCTGAATATATTTCAAAGTTTCAATCCCTCACAGGTTCGATTCAAACTCCACGAGGGGGAGCGGTGCGTATTGGGCGATGAGCCCGTTTCAATCCCTCACAGGTTCGATTCAAACATTTGTAGTGAAAACAATATAAAAATCAAAAACTAAAGTTTCAATCCCTCACAGGTTCGATTCAAACTTATTATGAGAATAGCAGGAAAAGTTTCACTTTCAAAAGTTTCAA
>JBCNVC010000179.1:0-2101 GCA_039630395.1 Candidatus Kryptonium sp.
AAAGGCAGAAAAACCCACTTCTCTAATTGACAAAGAGTTAGGCAGGAAATTTCAACAACTTGTAAGAGAACATGTAAAACAGAAAGACATAGAAAAGGACCTTGAGATTTATCCAATAGACAGAGAAACGATACAGAGACTTGAACAAGTAGAGGCTTCATACAAAGATAAAGTTTCAAACCTCTACCAGATCATAAAGGAACATGCAGAAAAAGAAGAATTTGAGTCTTCATATCTCAAATCGATCTCAGAACAAGCTGACCGCATAGTGGAGCTACACACAAAAAAGCAAATAGATACAAAAGAAGCCCTAGAAAGGCTAAAAAAGATGGCGGAAGAAATATCCAGTGCTAAAGAGAAATACAGAAGCATAGGCATGGAAGCGGAGGAGTTTACCATATGCCGGCTTTTGGAACAGATGGGAATTTCCAAAGCGCAGGAGCTTTCAAGAGAAATATGGGAAAAAATGAAAGAAAAACCTTACTGGAAAGTAGACGAGGGCACAGAGAGAGAATTAAGAAGAGATATACTTCATATATTCCACAAACATATAGGAAAAGAAGACCCTAACCTCACTGACAAAATTGACAAAATTCTCACTACTCTCAAAGGGCAAGCTCTTGAGTCCTGAGGAGTTCAAAAGCTACGTGCTTTGGTGGGCGAAGAAGATGGGAGTATCTGATAAGGTAAAGTCTATCCACATAAGACCCATGAAAAGGAAAATAGCTAGCTGTTCCAGCAAAGGGAGATTAACCTTTGATCCTTCTGTGCTTCGCGAGACAGAAGAGAAAAGAGACCACATAATAGTTCATGAACTCTTACATCTAACGCATCGAAACCATGGAAAGCTCTTTAAGTGTCTTCTTAAAGCATATATCTCTTTTAAGGATAGGAAGTTATCAGAGTAAGTGTAATTTTTCAGAAATTTTGCAACACTATCTGGGACATGCAGGGACTATGCGGGAAATAGCGGGGAAGCCTTATCTTTCAATACTTTAAAACATGTTGTTAATATAATTTCTATTCTCAAGTGTTGCATATTTTCTGAGAAGTTTTGAGTGTTTCACTATATAGTTCAAAACATTAAGTATCAAGGCTTTCAAAAAACGGAGTTTCTCGAAAAATATGCAACACTATGAAAACAGGTTTTACAGGTAGAGGGACTATAGACTCCCCTTCACTATAATCATACTTTAGACACTCAAAAATTTAATGTTTAAAGTAATCTAATTTTAATTAGATTACTTTAAACACTAAATTTTTGAATGTTGTCAGGTGTATATTTTTGAGAAACTTTACAAAAACCACTTAGTGTTGCAGATTTTTTGAGAAACTTTCAAAGAGGCACTTGTCAAATTCCTCAAAAATCCGTAAAGTCTCTGATAGACAAGGACTTCAGAGGTGGAAGGTGTTGCATATTTTTTGAAAAATTACACGTGCTAGAAGTAAGCGGGGCAAATAAGCTCCGCCAGTCGCAATTCTTACATATCCGGAGCTACCCTTCCACCAATCGGTCTGATAGAGACCAGATTGCCAGAGAAATTAGTGTCGCAATTCTTACATATCCTGAGCTACCCTTCCACAAATCGTTCAAGACTTACATTGTCGAACTCCCGCCAGAGTCGCAATTCTTACATATCTGGAGCTACCCTTCCACCTGCAATTAATAATTTAGAATTAAAAAGCATTTCTTAGTCACAATTCTTACATATCCGGAGCTACCCTTCCACACTAACAAAAAATTTCAAAACATACACCATAGAGCTTCCCGAGTCACAATTCTTACGTATCCTGAGCTACCCTTCCACCAGAATTATTCGTATCGTTTGGAATTTACCTTACCAAGTCGCAATTCTTACATATCCGGAGCTACCCTTCCACTGTACGAAGTAGATCCCAAAAAATTTCCAGAATATTTTGTGTCGCAATTCTTACATATCTGGAGCTACCCTTCCACAAAAAAAACAGTTCCACTAACAATTCACACCAAGCTAGCAAAGTCGTAATTCTTACATATCTGGAGCTACCCTTCCACAATTGATAAATCATATGGATTATATCTATTAAAAATATTAGTCGCAATTCTTACATATCTGGAGCT
>JBCNVC010000018.1:0-27920 GCA_039630395.1 Candidatus Kryptonium sp.
TAACTGCCGTTGCTTTAACGGTTTTATTTTTCCTTTTTGCAATAGGAATGGCTTTAAAGGCTCAGACCAGAAGGCCAACCACTGGAAGGGAAGCATTGATAGGTGAAACAGGAATAGCTCTTACTCAATTTAGACCAGCAAAAGATGGATGGGCAACGGGGCAAGTAAGAGTTCATGGAGAAATATGGAAAGCGATAAGCCAAGATAAAATTAATCCAAATGAGGAGATAGTTGTAAGAGGGATTGAAGGTTTAACATTAAAAGTTGAAAAAGCGGATAAAAAAGAAAGTTAAAAAATCAAACTCGGAGGCAGGCTATGACTATATCGCTTTTAACAGTTATCATAGTATTTTTAATTATCATACTTTCAAGCGCTATAAGAGTTCTTCGTGAATATGAAAGAGGGGTTGTTTTCCGACTCGGGAGGTTAATAGGTGCAAAAGGACCTGGGCTTATATTTTTGATTCCGATTGTTGATAGAATGGTAAAAGTAAGCTTAAGAACAGTCGCTCTTGATGTCCCACCGCAAGATGTCATAACGAGAGACAATGTTTCGATCAAGGTTAATGCTGTTGTTTATTTCAGAGTTGTTGATCCCGAGAAAGCAATAGTTGAGGTTGAAGATTATCTTTATGCCACTTCGCAGCTTTCTCAAACAACTTTGAGAAGCGTTTTAGGTCAGAGCGAGCTTGACGAGATTCTTGCTGAAAGAGAGAAGATCAATCAAAATCTCCAACAAATAATTGACGCACACACTGATCCGTGGGGTATCAAGGTCTCAATGGTTGAAATAAAACATGTTGACCTTCCTGAAGAAATGAAGAGAGCAATGGCAAGACAAGCAGAAGCGGAAAGAGAAAAGCGAAAATAATTAGCGCTGAAGGCGAGTATCAAGCGGCTCAACGCCTTGCGAAGCGACTCAAATCATAGGACAATATCCAACAGCAATACAACTAGATTTCTACAAACATTAACCGAGGTTGCCTCCGAAAAGAATTCAACGACAATTTTTCCACGATACCTATTGAACTTATAAAACCATTTATTGAATCTGGAGACAAGAAAAAATAAAAGGGAATCGTTTTGAAGCTTCTCGTAGTTGGTTCTATAGCACTTGATACAATTGAAACACCATTTGCTAAAGTTGAAGATACCCCAGGTGGTTCAGCGCTTTATATTTCTATTTCCGCAAGTTATTTTACGGAATCAATAGGACTTGTCGGAATTGTCGGCTAATGATTTTCCAAGAGAAGTGATTCATTACTTAAAAAAGAGAAATGTCAATTCAGAGGATTAAAAATTATAAACGGTGGCAAAACATTTAAATGGGCTGGTAGATATCACTATGATATGAACACAAGAGAAACTATTTATACTTATCTGAATGTATTTGCTAATTTTGAACCTGTTATTCCTGATGAGTTTAGAAAAAGTGAATATGTTTGCTTAGGAAACATTGACCCAGTTCTTCAAATGAGAGTTCTCGAGCAAGTTGATAGTCCAAAGCTTGTCATCGCTGATACGATGAATTTTTGGATTGAGAGGAAATACGAAGAACTTCTTGAAACATTAAAACATGTCAATGTTTTAATTGTAAATGATGCTGAAGCTAGACAAATAGCAAGGGAACCGAACTTAATAAAAGCAGGAAGAAAAATCCTTGATCTCGGACCTGATGTCGTGGTGATCAAGAAAGGTGAACATGGAGCAGTTTTGATGATCGATAGTGTGATCTTCTCCGCTCCCGCTTATCCCATTGAAGCTATTCAAGATCCAACAGGGGCTGGCGATACATTTGCTGGCGGTTTTGCCGGATGGATAGCTAAAACAGATGATATTTCTGAAGGGAATTTGAGAAAAGCAGTGATTTACGGAAGCGCAATTGCTTCCTTTTGCGTTGAAGATTTCGGCATAAATAGAATCAAAAGCTTAACATGGAGTGAAATTCAAGAAAGGTTTAAATCTTTTCAAGAAATGACAAAGTTCGAGGTGGATTAACAAAAACCGAAAGTGATTGTGCGAACCTTTAAATTGTGCAATTTAAAATTTAGGTATTGTTTCATACAGCTCAATGGAGAGCAGATACAAGTTAGTAATTAGTAATGAATTCAACGACTTGCAAATTTTTAAAGAGGTGAAAAGATTTTTAACCATGGAAATGATGAAATTAAATAAAAGAGGCGTTTTCAAATTTAAACTTATCAAAATGAAAATTTTGTAAACATTCCCTTCGTTTTTATTAAATTTAACTGCACTTTTATAACAAAATTGAAGTAAAGGTGAAACGATTTTTTCTAATACTGTTTGTCCTATTCTTTCTGCAGTGTGATATAAAAGCACTTCAATCGGCGACGGAAAGATTTTTATTCAATGGCAACCCGACTTTAACTGGAATTGATGCCGGGATGTTTCAAGATACTAACACGAGATTCAAAATTGATTTATCTGGGAAATGGCTTGCGAAAGTTGAGGGAGAGAAAAAATGGATTGAGGTGTTAGTTCCATCAGCTTATAACTTTACAGGTAAAGTGACATTTAGAAAAAATTTTGCTATTTCCGATACTATTGTTAACAACAAAGTTTTGTTTCTCGTCGCTTACGGAATAAACTACGAATGTCAAATTTTCATCAATGGTCAATTTCTCACAAGACATATCGGAGGATATACATCCTTCGTTGTGAGAATTCCAGATAGAATGCTAAACGCAGGTGAGAACATATTGGAAATCCGAGTAAACAATGAGCTTAATTCAAAGACAACAATACCATTAAGACATCAAGTTTGGGCTTGGAGAAATTATGGTGGAATTTATAGAGATATTTACATACTTGCCACTCCGAAAGTTTGGGTAGATGACGCACGGGTTTTATATTCATTTTCCTCAAATTATTCAGTTTTGAATGGCGAAGTTGATGTCTACCTTTCTTCTGCTGAAATATCTGAATATTTTGTTAATAAAAATTTTGAAATTCAACTTCAAATTTTTGAAAGAAACGGTGATGTGTTCGTAACAGCGACAAAGCCCTTGACATTTTTCATTGATGATTCGAGAAGTCTAAGGGTCAAAATACCTTTTACAATCTATGCTCCGAAGCTTTGGTCGCCAGAAACACCTATACTTTACATTTTAAAAATCTTCGTTTCAAATCTTGGTAAAGTTGTTGATGAATTCATCATTGTCACTGGATTTAGGGAGATAAAAATTAGCAATGGGGATATTTATTTAAACGGGCGAAGAATTGTTTTGAAAGGGATTTCAAGGCATGAAGATCATCCGAATTTTGGAAATGCTTTAACTTATGAAGAGATGGAGAAGGATATGGTTCTAATAAAAAATATGGGAGCAAACGCGGTTCGCCTTGGACACTATCCACCGCATCCATATGTTCTCAATCTTTGCGATAGATATGGGCTCCTTGCTTTGGAGGAGATCCCAGTTTGGAATGTTCCATCTGATATATTAACAACGGAGAGATACATTTCCTTTGCGAAGGATTATATCGCAGAGATGATAAATAGGGACAAAAACCATCCAAGCGTCTTAGCGTGGGGAATTGGAAATGAATTCGATTCAGCAAACGAAAAAGCCAGGAAATATGTCAATGAAATTGTTAAGTTTGTTAAGTCAATTGATGATAGACCAGTTTATTATGCGTCAAGGATGATAAAAAACGATGTTTGCGCTGACCTTGTTGATCTTGCTTGTGTGAATGTATATGTTGATGATGTTGAAAAATTTTCAGAGATGTTAGAATTCTGGAAGAAAAAATATGATGACAAACCAGTTATCGTAACTGAATATGGCAGAGCTGTTCAAATTGGAAATAGAAATGGTTATTCTGATCCGCTTTCTTATGAAAGTCAAGCAAAATATATACTTGAGCGATATAGGTTAATTCAAGAGATGAATTATGATGGGTCTTTTGTTTGGACTTTCGCTGATTGGAGCGGTGAGCGACCTATAATGACGCTTCCGAATCCAGATCTTTATCTTTACACCATGGGAGTTGTTTCATACCACAGGGAAAAAAGACCGGCTTATGATGTCTTGAAGGCACTTTACACAAATGGAAAAGTCCCGACCCTTGCAATTGGGGATTATTCGGAAAATATTCCAGAAATTTATACGATTTTTGCAATACTTCTTCTTCTCTCGCTCTCATATATTTATTACTCATATCGTTGGTTTAGGGAAAATTTCAACAGAGCAATTTTCAGACCTTACAATTTCTTTGCTGATATTAGAGATCAATATTCAATATCTTTCGGGCAAACAAGCGTGCTGGCTTTGATAATTTCCGCAACCCTTGGCGTTTTCACAGCTGGGGTTTTGAATAGATTGAAACAAAATGAGTATCTTGATTATATTTTGACTCATTTAATTTTCATTGATTGGTTGAAGGTGAAATTAATCTCAATTGTATGGAGTCCCGTTTCTTCGGTGTTGTATTGTTCGCTGTTTTCATTTGTTTTGATTTTGATTTTGACATTTACAATTCAAATTTTTTCCGCATTCGTTCGTGTTAGGGTATTTTTGAACCATTCTTATTCAGTCGTTGTATGGTCGTTTTTGCCTGTTATATTTCTTATTCCAATAGATATGGTTTTATATAGGGTGATATCAAATTTTGAAGCTGGACTTATGATAGTTGGATTTGGTTTGATAGTTCTTCTAATTTCGTTTGTCAGATTGATCAAGGGAATTTCAATAATTTATGAAACGGGACAATTGCGAGTTTATTTGTTTTCACTTGGCTTAATTTTAGTTTTGCTAAGTGCACTTTTGATCTTCTATGACTATAAATTTTCATCAATTGCATATTTGAAGTTTTTGTTCAATATTTTAAACAGTGTAAAATAAAAGGGGCGGTGGGTGAATGTATCTTTCGCGACTTGAGATCTTCGGCTTCAAATCATTTGCTCAAAAGGTCGAATTAAAATTTAACGGTGGTATAACAGCTATTGTCGGTCCAAATGGTTGCGGAAAGACCAACATAGTTGACGCAATAAGGTGGGTTCTCGGGGAGCAAAGAGCCAGTGTTTTAAGAAGCGACAAGATGGAAGATGTGATATTTAACGGAACGAAGGAAAGAAAACCACTTGGAATGGCAGAAGTCTCCATCACAATTCAGAACACCAAAGGAATCTTGCCGATGGAGTATTCGGAAGTAACTATAACTAGGCGCGTTTTCAGATCAGGTGAAAGCGAGTATTTTTTGAACAAGGTACCTTGCAGGTTAAAAGATATAATTGATTTATTTGCTGATACGGGGATGGGAGCAAATGCTTATTCTGTGATTGAGCTAAAGATGGTGGAGTCGCTTTTGAGTGAGAAAGCAGAAGAACGAAGAAAACTCTTTGAAGAAGCAGCTGGAATAACGAAATATAAGCAAAGAAAAAAAGTAACATTCAGAAAACTTGAGGATGTGAAAAACGATCTCTCAAGAGTAAATGATATAATTCGCGAGGTTCAAAAAAATGTTGCATCTCTTGAAAGACAAGCAAAAAAAGCAGAAAAATACAATCAAATTCTTGAGGAACTTAAAAGAAGTGAACTCTCTCTCTTTGAAAGAGAGTATTCAGAACTTCACAGAACTTTGATATATCTTGAAGAGACATTGAACGCTGAAAGAAATAAAAAAATAAATGTCGGTGATGAACTCTCCCGTGGGGAGCAACTGCTTGATGTGCTAAAAAGCGAACTTAGGACAATTGAAGAGCAAGTGGAAGAGATACATCTAAAAATTGAACTGGGGAATAAAGAGTTAAGTTTAGTAGAACAAGAAATCGCGCTTTTAAAAGAAAGGAGAAAAGTTTTCATAGAGCGAATTGAGAAAGTTTCGCAGGAGAAGCTTGAACTTCAACATCGCGTCTATGAATTAAACCAAAGAATTGGTGAGAGAAAATTGATGCTTGAGGCTGTCTCAACTGAAAGAAAAATTTTACAAAGTGAATATGTGGAGAAGAAAAAGGAGATTGATTGGTTATCTTTAGGTCTTGATGAAAAAAGGAACGCAGTTAGAAGTTTGAATGAAACATTAATTGAAAAGATGAATCAGATCTCTAATAAAAGGGGTGATATTGAAAGAATAAGAGGTAGGATGGAAAACTTCAAAGGTAAGCTGGATCTATTGAACGCCGAGAGGAACTCACGGGAAAAAGAGATAAATGATGCTGAAATGGAACTTAGTTCTCTTTTTGAAAAGAAAGCGATGCTTTTGACCGAACTTGCGAGCGCAGAAAGAATATTGAATGAAAAGGAAGCATTAAAGGAAAATTTAAAATCTGAAATTGAAGAACTGAGGAAGAAGTCCTTCGCGATTCAAAACGAGATCAGCAAAAGACTTTCAAAAATTGATTTTTTAAGGGAATTGATTGAAAGACATGTTGATCTGCCTGAGGGTGCACAATTTCTTGTACAGAATTATAATTCAAACTTTAAAAGCGTTTCTGATGTGGTTGTTGATCCAGATCTTTCGTTTGCGATTGAATCGGCACTTGGGGAAGCAGTGGGTTATTTAATTGTTGATACTGTGGAAGAAGTCGAAAGAGCAATTGATGTTTTGAAATCGCAAAATAAAAGCAAAGTAACTTTCATTTGTCTTGAAAAAATTCAGGAAAATTTTATGACAAATCTACCTATTCATGTGAATGGTGTCATCGGCTGGGCAAATGAATTAGTATCTTGCGAGAGGAAATTCAAGAAAGTTGTTGATCTTTTGCTTGTTGATGAATTCCTCATCGTGAGAGATAAAAGTTCGGCAATTGAGGTTTTAAATAGCTACGGAAATATCAAATGTGTAACGCTTGAAGGTGAGATCTTTACTGATGAGGGTTTGATTAAAGGTGGGAGCACAAATGGCTCAACTCAAAGCGTTATAGGTAAGAGAAAGCAAATTGAGCTTTTGGAAAAAGAGGTTTCAAAGCTAAAAGATGAATTAAATCGCATTCAAAGAGAGAGCGAGGAAAAAAGCAATCAAATTGAAGCGATAAATCTAAAAGAGCTCTCAGATGCGTTGCGAAGCATTGAATCGTCGGTTGTGGAAATTGAAAAGATGATAAACCAGGTTGAATATAAGAGAAATAGAGCGGTTGAAAGAATTGGAGAGATAGATAGAGAAAAAGATGAGATTGAAAAAGAGATTAAGGCGTTGGAAGAAATTTTGGTCGAACTTGAAAGGGGAATTTCAATGCTTGAAAAAGAAAAAGAAGAAATTGAATATCAACTTTCAGTAGCGACAGCTGAATTTGAAACACTTGAGAGGGAATGGAGCATAAAAGCTGAATATGTTTCAGAGCTTAACATCAAACTTATTTCTATTGAAAATGATGAAAAAAATCTTGAAGCCGAGATAAAACGACTTGACGATGAACTCGGACGGACCTCGGTTAAGATCAGTGAGTATGAAGCTGAAATTGAAGAAAGTAAGGTTCAAGTTGAGAATATTGAGTTCAAACTGGTTGAACTTGGAGAAAAACGCGAGCTCCTTGAAAATGAAGTTTCAATGCTTCGCGAGAGATTGAAGGAAGTTCAATCTCAGCACAACGCTAAAATAGTTGAAATTCAAGCGCTTGAGAGAAAAATAAAAGACGAAAGATCTAAGTATGAAGAATATGTTAGCGCGATGCACGATATTGAAATGAAGATAAACGAAGTTAAATTGAGAATGCAAAATTTGAAAGAAAAAGCGAAGGAAGAATATCAGGTGGAACTTGAATATAAACAATTTGATGACTATAATATCGCAGTTTTAAGAGAAGAGGTTGAGAATTTGAAAACGAAGCTCAAACTTCTTGGACCTGTGAATTTACTTGCGTTTAACGATTACCAGGAGGAGAAGAAACGACTTGAATTTTTAATTTCGCAAAGGGACGATTTGCTTGAATCCGAGAAAACGCTTAAAGAAACGATTGAAGAGATCAACACGACCGCTGAGAAAAAGTTTCTTGAGACATTTGAGAAAATAAAGGAAAATTTCAAAAGAACATTTGAGACGCTTTTCGGACCTGATAGCGAAGCGGATTTGAAACTTGTGCCAGATGAAAATGGCAACATTGATCCACTTGAATCAAAAATAGAAATAATGGCGAAGCCAAAGGGAAAGAGATTGCAGTCGATAGACCTTTTATCGGCTGGGGAGAAAACTTTAACCGCCATTGCGCTTCTTTTCGCACTTTATCTTGTGAAGCCAAGCCCATTTTGTGTTTTGGATGAGGTCGATGCACCACTTGACGATCCGAACATTGATAGGTTTATAAATCTTTTGAGAAGCTTTTCAAATAATACGCAATTTATAATAGTCACGCATAACAAAAAAACAATGGAAGCAGCTGATACGCTCTACGGTGTAACCATGGAAGAAGAAGGTGTTTCAAAAATTGTTTCAGTGAGGTTTAAACAAGATGTCGAACGCTAAACATTTTCACAAAGAAAATAACTTTGCTCAAATATGAATATAAAAATTTTCTGTGATTTTGACGGGACGATTACAAAAAACGATGTCGGAGATCTGTTTTTTGAGACATTTGGAGATAAAGATTATTACGCTTCGTTAGTTGAAAAATGGCGTGATTATGAGATCTCATCAAAGGAGATGTGGGAGAAAATCGCAGAGAAAGTAAAAGTTGAAAACGGAGAGGCGGAAAATTTAATTAATTCACAGGAAATTGATCTGCATTTCATTGATTTCGTAAAATGGGCTAAAGAAAAAGGAATTGATGTTTTCATCCTAAGCGATGGTTTTGATTTCTACATAAAACGAATTCTTGAAAAGTACGAGCTCGCTGATATTAAATTTTTTTCTAACAAAATGAAAATAGAGGACGGAAGGGTTAAGCTTGATTTTCCATATCCTGATTCAATTTGTCGTATTTGTGGAAATTGCAAGAGAAATCATATGTTGACTCTTTCCGGCGATGAAGATATAATTGTTTACATTGGTGATGGTTATTCAGATAGATGTCCAGCGGAGCATGCCGATGTGGTTTTCGGGAAAAAGGAACTTTTGAAGTTTTGTAGGGAGAAAAACATACCTGTTTATGAGTTTGAAACATTTAAAGATGTGCTTGAGCAATTTCAAAGGTTTTTGAGTGGGAAAAAGAAGTTGAAAAAGAGATGGCAAGCGGAACTTAAACGAAGGGATGTTTTTATGAGGGAGTAGTTTTAATTTATTTTCGTGATTTTGAAAAATTGTGAAAACAAAAAATTATTCGTGGTGAAAACAGACTTTAGACAGTTGATTTTTTCTTACAGAAGTTATACTCCAATACCTTTTTTGATCATTATGGTTATATTTGCAAATCCAACTTTGATAAGTTTGTTAACTGGATTTGTAATTGCATCAATTGGTGAATCAATAAGAATTTGGGGAGTTGGATATGCCGGGGCTGAAACGAGAACTACTGGTCCTGTTGGAGGGAGTAAACTTGTTACCAATGGACCTTATGCCTATGTTAGGAATCCCCTTTACCTTGGGAATATGATCATATATCTCGGATTTGGAATTATGTCAATGGCTCTTTTCCCATATCTTCAAATAATTGGCTTTGTATATTTTCTTGTGCAGTATTATTTAATTGTGACGCTTGAGGAAGAATACTTAAGCAGGGCATTTGCTGATGAATATGCGAGATATTATAAACATGTTCCGAGATTCATTCCAAGGTTAAAGAAATATGAATTTGCTGGAAATTTGGAGTTTAACTTGAACGAAGCCTTGAGATCGGAGCGAAGAACTTTACAATCATTTTTCGCGGTCACAGCGTTGAATATTGTTATATTTCTCGTGAAAAATAATTTTTTGTTTTCTTAGTTATGCAAAGGCGATTGATGGTCATAGCTGGAGAGGTGTCGGGGGATTCGCATGCTGGAAAAGTTATCTGCGAGATAAAAAAGAATTCACCGGATATTGAAGTTTTCGGCGTCGGCGGAGAGAGGATGAAAAGATGTGGAGCAGAGTTAATTTATGATATATCTGAGATTTCTTTGATCGGTTTCGTTGATGTGTTGAAAAGTTTCAGAAAAATAATTGAGTTGGAGAATCTATGCAAAAGTGAACTATTGCGTCGTAAGCCTGATGCAGTTTTACTTGTAGATTATCCGGGGTTCAACCTTAGGTTTGCGAGATTCGCAAAAGAAAATGGATTTAAGATTTTTTATTACATTGCTCCGCAGGTTTGGGCATGGGGACGAAGAAGGGTTAAAGTTTTAAAAAATTATGTTGATGAACTTTTCGTGATATTTAGGTTTGAAGAGGAGTTTTTCAAAAGGTATGGAATCAAAGCTGAATTCGTGGGTCATCCACTGCTTGAGGATTTGAGCTGTCTTGAGATGTATAATGGTGTAGCTTTTTTAGAAAAATACGAGATTTCGAATAAAAAAATAATTTCCTTTTTCCCGGGAAGCAGATCTCAAGAAGTAAAAATGATGCTTAAAACGATGGTTGAAGCTGGTAAGATGATCAAAGAGAAATTTGATGTTGAGGTCGTTTTCAGCAGGGCTAAAACTATTGATGAAACTGTGATCAAAGATTTGATTGGGGAAAGTTTTAGAGAGTTTAAGTTTGTTACGGATTCGCATATGTTGTTAAGATTTTCTCATATTGCGGTAGTGAAAAGTGGGACGACATCGCTTGAAGCTGGAATCCTTGGAATCCCGATGGTCGTATGTTATAAAACTTCTCAATTCAATTACCTTTTAGGGCGAATTCTTGTTAAAACAGATGTAATTGAGGGTATCGCCCTTCCAAACATAGTTCTTCGCAAGAGAGTTGTGCCGGAGCTACTACAAAACGATTTTACAGCGGATAAAATTTTTAATGAGGTTAGCAAGTATCTTTCAGATGAAAATTTGTATCGGGGTGTCAAAAGAGAACTTTTAAACATCAGAGAACTTCTAAAAATTGATATTGCAGGAAAAACAACTTCTGAGATAGTTGCCGAAAAAATCCTATCAAAGATATGAATAAAACTTTATTTTGGTTGTGGCGTGTTTTAAGATTCTTGTTCCTTCCGCTTTCGTTTTTTTATGGAATTCTTATTGTGTTAAGAAATTTATTCTATAATTTGGGGATCTTTAGAACTAGAAAGCTTCCACGACCAGTAATTTCGGTCGGAAATATAGTTGCGGGGGGAACTGGGAAAACGCCGATGGTAGAATGGATAAGTAGATATTTTTCCTCGCTTGGGAAAAAAGTTGCGATATTAAGTCGTGGATATGGAAGAAGAACAAAAGGTTTTGTACTTGTATCAGACGGTGAAAAGATTTTTGCAAAACCAGATGAATGTGGTGATGAGCCGTTTCAAATGGCTTTGAAGTCAATTGAGGAAAATCTTGGATGGATCGTTGCTGTATGCGAGGATAGATATTTAGCGGGAGTAAATGTTATTGAAAAATTTGCCGTTGATGTTTTTATACTTGATGACGGTTTCCAAAGAAGAGATGTTTATAGAGATCTTGATATAGTGATAATTTCGGGTGAAGAAATAAAGGAATTTTTGATCCCTGCCGGTTTGAAGCGAGAGCCCTTGAATTCGCTAAAAAGAGCAGATGTGATATGTTTTAGAAAAAATGTTGATGTTCAAGCTTTCAAGCCTTATCTAAAAGAAAATTCACTGCTTGTCAAATTTGATTACGAGCTTCTTGAAATACGAAAATTTTTTGATTATATTTTAAACAAAAGTGAGCTTTCAGGCAAAAAAGTAGTGGCTTTCTCAGGAATTGGAAAACACACAAATTTTATAAAACTATTGAAAGATAATAATTTTCAGATCGTAAAAGATTTTGAATTTCCGGATCATCACTGCTATAGTCAAAGAGATATCAAAAAGATAATTGATTCTATCGGTTCAACGGGAGCTGATTTTGTTATCACGACTGAAAAGGATTTTGCGAGGTTATTTGAGGTGAAAGAGTTAAGAGACTTTCCATTTTTTTATGCAAAGATAGAGGTTAGGTTTTTGGATGATGGCGAGAATTTAAAACAAAAACTTTTGGAACAGGTATAGATGATAAAGGTGGGGGTTTCGTATTGTGATAGTAATCTTGAGAATTACATCAGATGGTTGAAGATGGCGTCGGTTGAGGTTGAACCAGTGATTTTATCTTATAAAGAACTTAATTCGGATGACTTGAAAGTTTGTGACGCTCTTCTTCTTACGGGTGGGGATGATGTCCATCCAGAGTTTTACGGTGAGTCGGAAAGGGAGGGCGATAAATATAATCGTGATAGAGATTGGTTTGAGTTTAAGCTACTTGACATTGCTTTCTCGAAAAACTTACCGATCTTGGGAATATGTAGGGGATTGCAATTAACAAATGTTTATCTTCGTGGGAGTTTGATTTTTGATATCCAAACGGTTATAGGGACGAATCATCGTAAAGATGAAAAGACGAATGAGGATAGATTGCATAATATCTTTGTTCTTGATGATTCAAAGCTTTTTAAAATCGTTGGTGAAAGAGAAGGTGTTGTAAATAGCAGTCATCATCAATCTGCCGATAGGATTGGGGAGAATTTGCGTGTTAGTGCAAAGTGTGATGATGGGGTGATCGAAGGTCTTGAATGGGCTTACGATGATAGGTTTGTATTGCTTGTTCAGTGGCATCCGGAAAGAATGAGAAATTTTGAAAGCGTTTTTTCGAAGAACATACTTGAAGCGTTCATCAATTCAATTATTCAAAAATAAATTTTGGGAGGTTGAAGTAATGGCGAAAAAATATGTTTATTTTTTCGGTGGTGGTAAAGCTGAGGGAACAGCTGAAATGAAGAAACTTCTTGGAGGCAAGGGTGCAAATCTCGCTGAGATGACAAACATTGGATTGCCTGTACCGCCAGGATTTACGATCACAACTGAAGTTTGCAGTTATTATTATAAGCATAATCAAACTTATCCCAAGGGGCTTGAAGAACAAGTTAAAAAAGCACTTGCGAAAGTTGAAAAATTAGTTGGAAGAAAATTTGGAGATCCGAAAAATCCACTTTTAGTTTCCGTTAGATCCGGTGCTCCTATGTCAATGCCCGGAATGATGGATACGATCTTAAACCTTGGGTTGAACGACGAAACTGTTAATGGATTAATTGAACAAACAAAAAATGAAAGATTTGCCTGGGATGCTTACCGAAGATTTGTTCAAATGTATGGTGATGTGGTTCTCGGCTTGAAACCTGAAACTAAAGAGGAAAGGGATCCATTTGAAGTTTTAATTGAAGAGAAGAAAAAAGCAAGAGGGGTTGAACACGATGTTGAATTAACGGCCAAGGATTTAAAAGAACTTGTTTATGAGTTTAAAGAATTGATAAAGAAAAGAAAAGGTGTTGATTTCCCAGAGGATCCTTGGGAGCAACTTTGGGGAGCGATTGGAGCTGTTTTTAGATCATGGATGAATCCAAGAGCTGTTGCATATAGAAAAATATACAGCATTCCAGATGATGTTGGGACTGCTGTTAATGTTCAGACAATGGTTTTTGGCAACATGGGTGATGATTCAGGCACAGGCGTTGCATTTACGAGAAATCCCGCAACTGGTGAGAATGAGTTCTACGGTGAATTTTTGATGAATGCACAAGGTGAAGATGTTGTAGCTGGAATAAGAACTCCTTTACCGATTTCAAAACTGAAAGAAGTGATGCCACATGTCTACGAACAACTTCTTGAGGTTAGAAAGATTCTTGAGAGCAGATTGAAAGACATGCAAGATATTGAATTTACTATAGAGCGTGGAAAACTTTACATGTTGCAGACGCGCGCTGGAAAGAGAACAGGTTTTGCGGCAATAAGAATAGCAGTTGATATGGTTGAAGAAGGTTTGATAACTAAAGAGGAAGCATTGTTAAGGATAGATCCAGATTCGTTGAATCACCTTTTGAGACCAATTTTTGATGCTGTTGAGAAGGAGAAAGCAATTAAAGATGGGCGTCTTCTTGCTAAGGGACTACCTGCTGGACCAGGTGCAGCTACTGGTAGAGTTGTTTTTCATTCAGAAGACGCTGAGGAATGGGCAAGAAGGGGTGAAAAGGTTATTTTGACGAGAATTGAAACTTCACCTGATGA
The DNA here is from genome assembly GCA_039630395.1 of Candidatus Kryptonium sp. Taxonomy (GTDB): domain Bacteria; phylum Bacteroidota; class Ignavibacteria; order Kryptoniales; family Kryptoniaceae; genus Kryptonium. The sequence continues at coordinate 14,054 of JBCNVC010000018.1, forward strand.
TATAAGGGGAATGCATGCTGCCGAGGGAATACTAACATCGCGTGGTGGTATGACATCACACGCAGCGCTCGTTGCAAGACAAATGGGTAAGGTTTGTATCGTTGGATGTGGTGCACTTGACATTGATTATGTCAAAAAGGAAATGAGGGTTAATGGACGAGTTATAAAAGAAGGAGATTACATATCAATTGATGGTTCAACAGGCGAAGTTATACTCGGTAAGATAACGACAAAGCCAAGTGAGGTTTTGCAAGTCCTTGTGGAAAAAACACTTGATCCTGCACAGGCACCGGTATATAAGCAGTTTGAAAAATTAATGAAATGGGCTGATGAAGTAAGGAAATTGAGGATAAGAACAAACGCTGATTTACCAAAGCAAGCAGAAGTTGCAGTCGCGTTCGGAGCCGAAGGAATTGGATTAACGAGAACTGAACATATGTTCTTTGAAGGAGATAGGATCATCTCAATGCGAAAGATGATCCTTGCTGATACAAAAGAGGAAAGAGAACAAGCTTTGAATGAACTTTTGCCGCTTCAAAGGCAAGACTTTTATGGAATCTTCAAGGTTATGGGTGATAGACCAGTAACTATAAGAACGCTTGACCCGCCACTTCATGAATTCTTGCCACATACAGACGAAGAAATAAAAGAATTTTCTGAAAAAACAGGTATACCTGAGGAAAAGATTCGTAGGAGAATCGCTGAGCTTAAAGAGTTCAACCCGATGCTTGGTTTTAGAGGTTGTCGTCTTGGTATCGTTTATCCTGAAATCACAGCGATGCAAACGAGGGCGATAATTGAAGCTGCTTGTGATGTTGCAAAAGAAGGGATAAATGTGAAACCTGAAATAATGATACCTTTAGTTGGTCATATAAACGAGCTCAAAAATCAAGAGAAGATCGTGCGTGAGGTTGCTGAAAAAGTTATGGAAGAGAAAGGGATTAGAGTTGAATATTCAGTTGGAACAATGATTGAAGTCCCAAGAGCGGCAATAACCGCAGATGAAATAGCCACCGTTGCGGAGTTTTTCTCGTTCGGAACGAATGATTTAACACAGATGGGAATGGGGCTTTCAAGAGATGATTATGAAAAGTTCATTTATAAATATCTTGATTTCGGAATTTACGATAAAGATCCATTTCAGACAATTGATGTTAAGGGCATTGGTGAATTAATGAGGATTGCGGTTGAAAAAGGTCGTTCCGTAAGGCGAAATCTAAAAGTTGGAATTTGTGGTGAACATGGTGGCGATCCTGCGACAATTGAATTTTGCCATAAGATCGGACTTGATTATGTAAGTTGTTCGCCTTATCGCGTGCCGATCGCACGTCTTGCTGCTGCAAGAGCTGTACTATTGTATGACGGATACAGGAAATCAGCTGTTGCGAAAAAAGCAGTTAAAAAATCAGATAAAAGAGGGAAACAGAAATCAAAGTCAACAAAGGTAAAAGTAAGATAAAATCAAGGCGGGGGAATCAACACCCCCGCTTTTAATTTTAAAAACAAGTGCAAAAGAGCCTTATGAAACTTTCAGATTTCAATTATCAATTGCCGAAAAATTTAATTGCTAAGTATCCGGTTGAGCCAAGGGATAGTTCAAAGTTGCTTGTCATCAATAGGAAAACAAAAACTTTTGAAGATAGGGTCTTCACAGATATAGTTGATTATCTTGAGGAAGGTGATTCACTTGTTTTAAACAAAACTAAAGTTTTCCCAGCGAGATTAATTGGTAGAAAAGAGAAGACAGGTGCAAAAATTGAAATACTTTTGCTTCGCGAGCTCAATCCTGAAGAACATCTTTGGGATGTTCTCGTCGAGCCAGCTCGCAAGGTTAGAATTGGAAACAAGATATATTTTGGTGATAATAACGAGGTGTATTGTGAAGTTATTGATAACACCACATCCCGCGGTAGGACGCTGAAATTTCATTATGAGGGTGATTTTTTCAAGTTTATAGAAAAATATGGACAAGTTCCGCTTCCGCCTTATATAAAAAGGCAACCGGAGGAAGCTGATAAAGAATGGTATCAAACCGTGTATGCAGAGGTTGTTGGATCAGTTGCGGCTCCAACCGCTGGATTACATTTCACTACGAGATTGTTAAAAAAGATTGAAAAGAAGGGAGTTAAAATCGTCCCGATTGTTCTTCACATTGGGATTGGAACATTTAGAAAAGTTGAGGTTGAGGATTTAAGCAAGCATAGGATGGATTCTGAATATTTTGAGATTCCGCCGGAAAGCGCTCGCTTAATAAATGAGACAATTGATAATAAAAAAAGTGTTGTTGCTGTTGGAACAAGCGTCGTCAGAGCGCTTGAATCAAGTGTAACTGCTGACGGGCATGTGAAACCATATAAAGGATGGACGGATAAGTTCATTTATCCTCCATATGATTTTAAAATCGTCGATAAACTTATAACCAATTTCCACGCACCTGAATCAACTCCACTTATCCTTGTTGCTGCGTTTACAGGGCTTGAGCTTTTGATGCAAGCTTATAAACATGCGATCAAAAACGGTTACAGATTTTTAAGCTATGGAGATGCTACGCTTGTAATCTAAAAACTAATCCCATCTATTCTTATCACATGCGAACCTTTGTTTTCATCGCTGTAAATCTTTTGCTAATCATAGTTTTTGCTTACCTTGTTCGCAAGAAAAACTTGTTAAGTTATTTTGATTTAGGGCGTTGGTGGATAACATGGTTTGCGGTTTCAATAATAACACTGATGGATGAACTAACTTCAATTTATTACGCTCCGTTTGAAGCATATAGGTTTATTGGGATAAAGGCGATCATCTATATCGCCCTTACTTCTCTTTTCATCCGTTTCTTATCAACAAGGATGGTTGAAATAGCTGAGATACTTGAAGTTCATAACATAAAGGGGGGCGGAGTTTATTCTTTTTCTTATCTTGTCCTCGGACCTATAGTTTCTTTTATTGCGGTTGCGTCAATACTTGTTGTGTATATCTTAACAGCTTCAATTTCAACGGTAAGCGCCGTTGAGAATGGTCTTGCTTTTGTATCAATACCGTCGCAAATTAAATTCGCACTTAAAATTCTCGTCGTTTGGTTTATAGCTGGACTTAACATCCTTGGGATAAGAGAGAACGCAAGATTTACATTTGCAATTTTCATTTTTGCTTCTTTTGTGCTTTTGAATTTGGTAGTAGGTGGATTTGTGAACTTTAGCGATTCATCAATGAGAAAGGTTGAGGAAGCATTTTCTCTTTTTGTTTCAGATATAAATCAACCTTCAATTTTCCAATCTTATGCAAATCTCGTCACTGGGATTGGGAGTTGTATCCTTGCTTATTCTGGTATTGAATCAGTTCTTCAAACAGCTTCACTCGTTAAGAGTTGGCATGATGTGAGAAAAGCCTATATTTTTCTCGCTCTTACTGTTGGAATAGTTACTCCGCTTATTGCTCTTTTTGCACTTTCTTCAAATATAGAATTGGAAAAGCATGAAACAGACCTTATTCCAACATTTGCTGAAAATGTAAACGGTTATTGGTTTGGAATAATTGTAAGTGCCCTCGCGAGTATAACTTTGATAATGGCTGTAAATACGGCGATGGTTGCCTCTTCAGAATTGATAGAAAAAATATGTGAGAGATACAACTTTCAATGGTTGATGAAACTAAATCGTCGTGGTTCCCTTTATAGAATTCACATTTTCAATGCGATTTTTTATTCCCTTATACTTTTCATAACAAGTGGCAGTCAAGCAACACTTGCAGAGATGTATGCGGTTGGACTTGTTGCGAGTTTTTCAATTAACATCGGCTCTCTTGTTATTTACAGATATCGGATGGGAACGAAGGAAATAACATATCACACATCAAGGACTGGGACCTTAATTTTATTTGTCTTGATCTTTAGTGTCTTTGTTTATATAGTTATGCATCGTCTTTACGGAGCTTTGCTTTGGTTATTTATGACGCTTTTCTTTTTAGTTGCTGGATTGAGAATTTCAAAATTTAGAGCTCCCGAGATTCCAATAAGGCGAGCCACGGATAATCCAATGGATGTCGTCTTTGCAATCATGGATGTTGAATCAGACGAAGTTCACATTCATTTCAAGAGACCAAAGGAAAGCATTGAAAATGTTGATTCAAATGCAATATATGTAAGTTTTTATTCACCTCGGCTCGATAGACCGGAGAGAAGTTTGCCGAGACATTTTTGGATTTCCATTCAACCAAGGGCGAACTTGTTTGATATGATCGTTGGTTTGCTCAACACAATAAAATATGAAGTTCCGCCTGAGAAGAAAATACACATTCACTTTGGTTGGCCACTTTCATCTTGGCTTGATAGATTATCAACTGGGATCATGGTTTATCACATAATGAGTTTACCGAAGAAATTTCCAGAGTTCACATTTCACATTGATTATATCGCCGAAAATGAAAGACAAGGAGGGAAAGCTTGAAGGTAACAGCTATAATTCCAGCTGGAGGGTATGGAAGAAGGGTTGGGGCTGGAATACATAAACAATTAATAGAGATATCGGGAAAACCAATTTTGATACATACTCTTGAAAAGTTCGAAAACTGCAATTGTGTGGATTCTATAATTATAGCGACCGCACCGGAGATTTTACTTGAGGTTGAAAAATTGGTGAATGAATTTAATATTACAAAAGTAGTTGAGGTCACAATAGGTGGAAACGAAAGACAAGATTCAGTTTATAACGCTTTGCAAATTATGGTCTATCATCATACTGAGATCGTTGTAGTTCACGATGCAGTGAGACCTTTTATTACATGTGAAAAAATTTGCGAAGTTATATCAGCTTGTAAGGAGACAGGAGCAGCTATCCTTGCAGTTCGTCCTAAGGAAACGGTAAAGATTGGTCGGGATGATGGTTTTGTTGAAAAGACGCTTGATCGTGATTTGCTTTGGCTTGTTCAAACGCCGCAAGCATTTTATTATACAATTTTACAGCAGGCGTATAAAAGAGCATACACTGATTCCTTTTACGGGACAGATGACGCTTCACTTGTGGAGAGATTGGGCGTTAAAGTTAAAATAGTTGAAGGTCTATATGAGAACATAAAAATAACAACACCTGAAGATATTGAATTTGCGAAAATGTTGCTTAGTAGGGGATAAATTTTTTAATTTTATACAGATGCGCCTGTAGCTCAATTGGATAGAGCAGCGGACTTCGGATCCGCGGGTTGGGGGTTCGAGTCCCTCCAGGCGCGCTAAAATTCTGAACAATTGTAAACTATCAGATAAATACACCTCTCGCTTCTACATACAACTTTACACTTTTCAATTACACATTCGCAGCCGCAAACAGGACAAATTATTTTATTTTCTGATTCTTGCTTCGGCTCGCTGTTTAAGTCATTGAGATTTTCTTCAATCATCTTAAAGACTCATATCTTTTGAAATTAATTCAATATCTCCTCCTGACGACGAGGCTTTTATAGTTGTTCCCGAATTTTGTTTTCCGATCCAGCCTTTTAATTCGAAATTTGATTTCTTTTCAATTCTAATAGGGAGGTCAACTTTGATATTTCCGCCGGATGATTCAAGATCAACATATGCGTTCAAATTTAAAGGAGCGTAAATTTTTATATCTCCACCAGCGGTTGATAGATTCGTTGTTCCAAGCGCAAGAACGAAGTCGAGCTTTACATCACCGCCAGCTGAAAACGCAGAGATAGAGCCGTTTAATTTGTTAACTATTATATCTCCACCTGAAGATTCAACTTCAATTTTACCTTGATATTGGTTTATGATTATATTTCCGCCTGCTGTCTTTATTTCGCCATTACCTTTGCAATTTCTAATTCTTGTATCACCTCCAGCTGATGAAGCATAAATTTCACCGCTTAACTCTTCCAATTGAATATCTCCACCTGCGGATGAAAGTTCAAAATTTGATCTAAAATTTTGAATTTCTATATCCCCACCTGACGATTTGATAACGACATTAGATAAACTATCCGGGGCTTTTACAACAAGCTGAGCCGTTTCGATCCCTTCAATTTGAAAGAATTCAAATAAATCAAAAGATTTGAAAATCCAAACTTTCTTCTTTCGTTTTACTTTGATCGTCAAACTGTTTTCTTCCTCGTGAAATGAGATATTAAACTCTTTAAGTTTTTCACTTAAGCCCTTTGCATAAAAATTGATTTCAATCTGATTTACATCGTGGGATTGCAATATAACATCTGCTATACTTGATTCAATGATAATTTCATGTTCAGGGCTCGCTTTGAATGACTTTGAAATTTTTAATTCGTCGGTATTTTGAAGATTTTCTTCTTGTGGGATTTCCGTTATTTTGATGTTGGAACAAAGAAGCAAACCGCCAGCAAAAATGAAACCTGTTAGAATGAAAATTAAAAATTTTACATTCATCATTTTTTGAAACTTTTATTTTTCTACTTTCTGAAATACGGGAGATGATCTTGTAATGTTTCAATTATTTTTCACTTCGCTGGCGGTTTTGAAGGTATGAAGAAGTGCGTCTACTTGGATAACAAGCTTCTTCTTTTCATATCTTGGGGCGAAAATAGAACCGTCAATGAAATAGATTCGCTTTTGAGTTGAGTCATAAAAAACATAAGAAACAAAGGGACCTCCGCCCGTGAAATCGTTGAACCTCCACAACCCTTGAACTCTTATAGCGTATCTTCCATTGAAATTAACCGGGAAAAAATAAAGATGTTTTATGCTTTCTGGATCATCCGCTATCACAACCCAGGCATCATCTGCTGTTGTTCTATAAAACTTTCTCGTTATCTCGTTTCTTTCTCAGCTATCCATACTTGATTGAAAAATCTGTATGGATCATATATAGAGTCAACCCAATGAACAAAGATAAACCTTTCCATATCCTCAGGAGTTCTTCTTCTTAGCCAAACAAATTTTTCTTGTGCTGAATCTTTTGCGATGTAGTAATCATGTTGAACAAAGATCGTCCATCCATATTTTTCAAGGAAGTATCTTTCAATATCTTTTTTGTTATGTCCTTCTGAAATGATCGCGTTGATTTCACGATTGAAAAATTCATCTCTGAAGTAGATATAGATTTCGTTCCTGTCTTTCGTTAGATGTTTTAAAAGTGTCTGCTTATCTTTTGCAACGAGAAAAATTACAATTTGACCTTTGCTCCATAAGTCATTTTTGATGAAAAGATAAGCTGAATCTTTTTCAACAAGTTCCTTTGAAGCTGGGTCAAGCATGTTTTGAATGTATGAGCTAATTTCTCCTTTGTTGTCAAGTGTGGAAACAAACATTAAATTTTTTTTATATTTTAACTTGTCAATGGAATAAATTTGGAATTCGGGTTTTATTATAAACAAGCTTTCTGGTTGCGGTGTGTATAGCAATCGGTGAAATACGGATTTCAAAGGTTGCTCTATTTGTGCATAAAGGGATGAATCAATATAGGTTATGATCTCTGTTTCATCACCTGTGGCTTTAGGTTTAAGATTTGAACACGAAATTAGAAAGAGGGAAAGGAAAAGAAAAGCGATGAACTTTTTCATAACAGGTGGAGAAAATTTATTTTAAAAAGTAAAGGTCAAGGTTTGGATAAAAAATTAAATAGAGAATCCACATCGTCGTCCCTATGCTTACGGGAATTAAAAGGTTGTCATCAACTTTAAGGTCAATAGATGCAGCTTCAATAATCCCGCCAACTATAGCTGATACCATTGTTATTATGTATTCACCTGGCAAATTTTGAACTTTTGGGGCAAGTAAGACGACTGGAATTGCGGCTAAGATGAAAGCAATCGTTCCTTCAAGTGATTTTTTGAAAAATTTATGTTTTCCGAATTTTCTCCCGAAAACAGCAGCGCTTGCGTCCGAGAGTATGAGTATCGCGAAAGCATTTATCACGATGAACTTTGGGAAAATAATTACGCAAACAAGTGCGGAGATAAAGACCCAGGTAGCACCATTTAAATTTTTTACTCTATGGTCCCTCTCATGATGGCGAAGAATAAAACCAAAGAATCTGTAGAAGAGTTTTTGAATGGTTGGATTGTAATATCTTACGACATCAACTGTGAGAAATCCAAGGGTTAAAACAATTAAGATCTTTATGGCTAAATCGCGAGGTGTGAAATAATAAATTACAGGGATTAACATTGAAAATTGATGTATCGCCTTGCGGATATACTCTGCTTTGTAGTTTCTGTCTATGTTTTTGTTGAAGTCAATTATAGCTTCAGAATAGTCCGGAACTTTAGATATCTCATTAATTCTTTGGTTCAGTGTTTGCAGATACTCTTGGAGAAGTTTCATTTTGACCATTGATTTTCTTTTGTATAGGTGGTAAATCTTCTCCTTTTATAACTTTATCTATTTCATCACCTGTTAATGTTTCTCTTTCAAGTAGCGCGTTTGCAAGGCGATGAAGGGCATCTATGTTTTCAAGTAAAATTTTTTCCGCTCTTTCCATACAACTTGTGACTATTCTCTTGACTTCTTCATCTATCAATATTGCTGTTTGTTCGCTGTAATTTTGGTGTCTAGTTATTTCTCTGCCGAGGAAAATTTCTTCTTCTTTTGTTCCATATGTCAAAGGACCGAGGCGTTCGCTCATTCCCCATTCGCATACCATTTTCCTTGCTATCATTGTTGCTTTTTCAAGATCATCTGCTGCACCAGTTGTAAGTGAATTAAAAATTATTTTTTCAGCTGCTCTTCCGCCAAGAGCATATGTTATTATCGCTTCAAGATATTCTTTTGAATAAGTGTGTCTTTCATCGATTGGAAGATAAGTTGTAACTCCAAGAGCTCTGCCACGAGGGATTATTGTAACTTTATGAACCGGATCAGCCTCTGGCAACATTTTCGCAACAAGTACATGTCCTGACTCGTGGTAAGCTGTAACTCTTTTCTCTCGCTCTGATATTGCGACATTTTTTCTTTGGATTCCCATCATAACTTTATCTTTTGCTTCTTCAAAGTCTTGCATCGTCACGAGATCGTGATTTTTTCTTGCTGCAAGAAGTGCAGCTTCGTTTACAAGGTTTGCGAGATCAGCTCCTGAGAATCCCGGCGTTGATTTTGCAATTACCTCAAGATTCACATCTGGAGCTAAAGGTAGTCTGCGCGTGTGGACTTTAAGAATTTCAAGTCGTCCTTTTACATCAGGTCTATCAACAACGATTTGTCTATCAAATCTTCCGGGTCTTAAAAGTGCTGGATCAAGTATATCAGGTCTATTGGTTGCGGCGATTACGATTATTCCGCTGTTTTCCTCAAAACCATCCATTTCAACAAGAAGTTGATTCAATGTTTGCTCTCTCTCATCGTGTCCTCCACCGAGCCCTGCTCCTCTATGTCTTCCGACAGCATCAATTTCATCTATGAAAACGATACAAGGAGCAAGTTTTTTAGCTTGCTCAAAAAGGTCGCGGACCCTACTTGCTCCAACGCCAACGAACATTTCAACAAATTCAGCGCCACTTATTGAAAGGAATGGCACGCCCGCTTCTCCTGCGACAGCTTTCGCAAGTAATGTTTTACCAGTTCCAGGAGGTCCAAGTAATAAAACTCCCTTGGGAATTTTGCCACCAAGTCGTTGAAATTTCGCCGGATCTTTGAGAAATTCTATTATTTCTTTTAATTCTTCTTTTGCTTCATCAACACCGGCGACATCATTGAATGTAACTTTTGGTATGTTATTTGTTACAATTCTCGCCCTGCTTTTTCCAAAAGTGAAAATGTTTTTTGTCGTAGTTCCCTGCATTCGTCTAATTATCAAAAACCAAATGAAAATCAACAAAACCCAGGGAATTATGCTTAAAATGGCGTTTAACCATTGATCGCTTTCTTTAACAAAATTGAACTTGATCCCGCGCCGTGTCCATTCATCTATCACTCTTGAATCTGAGGCATTAGGTAAAAATACGACGAATTTATCTCCTCTTACTTTTTTGCCATCAACAGTTATCATCTCTTCTGGCTCTTTAAGAACGCCATGGAAATCAAAGTTGTTCACATCTGCTTTCTTTACAATCGCTTCTTTGATTTTACCTGCTTTTAGAAATTGCTGGTATTGGTCAAATGTGATTTCATATTCATGTTTTTGGTTTCCTCTGAACCAGACCATAAGTGCGAAAACAGCGGAGATAATTATCAACCAGCTTAAAATCACTCTCGCGACTTTTCCCCAGTTGAAATCATCGTTATTGCCATTGTCAAATTGAGGTTTTCTCATTTTTCTATCGTTTTTAATGAATTTGTTATCATTTGAATTTAAAAATTCCCTAAACATTTTTCAAAACCTCCAAGCAAGAGTTTATTTTTGTGAATCAATAACATAGATTGCTTTTAGATTTCTTCCTTTCTGGGCGTAATCAAGACCATAGCCGATCACGAACTCGTCACCTATTTCAAATCCAATATAATCAATTTTGAAGTCAATTTGAACTCTGTTCTTTTTATATAACAACGAAACTATCCTTAAAGATTTCGGGTTTTTGAGCATGATCAAGTTTTTGATGAACTTTATTGAAAGCCCAGAATCGATCACATCTTCAACCACGATTATATCTCTTCCCGTCACTTGGCAATCAAGGTCTTTCAAAAGTTTTACATGTCCTGATGAAATTTTTTCATCCCCGTAGCTTGAAAGTTTAAGGAAATCAACTTCGCAATCAATTTTAACTTCACGAATTAGGTCGGCGAAAAATATAATTGAGCCGTTTAGGACTCCTATGAAGATCGGTATGCTTCCTGCATAATCCTTGCTTATTTGTTCTCCAAGTTCTTTTACTCTTCTTTTTATTTCATCTTCTGTTATTAAAATTTTGAACCTTTCGCCATTGATGTAAACTATCTCGTCATTCATTGCTCTGCGGAATTGGTTTTGGATAAAATTCAATTTTTAAAATTTTTTGAGTTGAATCGGTTATTTTAAATCTGTCGTCAAGGCGAAATCCACAGACCCAGACGATCTTTCCTTCGGATTCAAGCACGAGGATCTTTTTCTTGTCATAAACAGGTATTTTAAGGTCAATAAGAAAGTCGCTAATTTTCTTTCTTCCTTTCATCCCAAGAGGAACAAACCAGTCGCCAGGTTGCCAATTTCTCAAGATAAGTTCATCAGCTATAAGATCAGCGTCAATATATTCAACTTGCGAATTGCGATTGAACTGGACTTCCTCTTTTTTGACGAACTCGGACGAAAAAACAAAAAAATCAGTTTCATATTTCTCACCGGGATGAACATAAGTGTAAATCTCCGTTTCAATAAATTCGGGTTTTCGCAAGAAGACAAGATGTTGTCTATCTCTATAAACGAAAAGATTTTTTGAAATCGCCACAGAGCTACCTGGAGTTGCGTCAATTAAGTTAAGCACTGCGAGAACCTTCGCAAAGTCAATTCTCTCATTGAAAAATGTTTCAATTGTCGAGATTATAACGCTTTCTTGAATGAAGAAGAGATAAGTTTTCAACCTATTAATGTCAATTAGGACTTTTCCGGGGCTTTCCTCAATTGTGATGAAATTTATAATTTTTGACACTTCATAGCGCACGAATTCGCCAAGTTCTGAAAATATCTGTGCAGTTCGGTTAAGAGTTTCAATTATTCCTGGGTTTATATTCTCGCTTATTAAAGGTAAAAGTTTCAAGCGTATGTAATTTCTTCGGTAAGCGGTTTTGAAATTTGATGAATCAATTCTATATGATAGCCCTTTTTCAAGGGCGTATGCTTCTATCTCATCTCTTGTTGCGAATAGAAGTGGTCTTATTATGTTTCCTCTTTTTAACTGTATCCCAGCGAGTCCGTTTACTCCGGAGCCACGGAAAAGATTTAAAAGAATTGTTTCAGCATTGTCATTTGCGTTGTGTGCCGTTGCGATTTTATCAAAACCTTTGAGCAACCTGAGGGTTTCGAAAAAGTTATATCTTAATTCTCTTGCTCCTTCTTGAATTGAAATTTTTTTGTTTTTGCAGTATTCTCTTGTGTCCTCGCTTCTAACATAGCATTCAAGCTCAAGCTTGGAAGCAAAATCTCTAACAAAATTTTCATCTTCGTCAGATTCTTCTCCTCTCAACTTGTGGTTGAAATGAGCAACGATAAGTTCAAGTTTAAGTTGATTTTTCAGTTCGTTTAGAAGATCGAGCAAAACTATGGAGTCAACGCCGCCACTTACAGCGACTACGATCTTATCCTTGGGTGAAATAAGTTTATTCTTTTGAATAAATTCGCGGAAGCGATTTATAAAATCTCTTATCATTTCAACTATTGCCAGATATTCGGTTTATATAAAAAAACCTTTCAGTCGTTGCGGGACTGAAAGGTTTCGCCTTGAAATTGTAGCGGGTGAGGGACTCGAACCCCCGACACGCGGATTATGATTCCGCTGCTCTACCACCTGAGCTAACCCGCCACATGTAGTTGAATTCTATAAAAATATAAGGATTTGGATCAAAAAAATCAACTTTGAGAGCAAAACTACCTTTGGTCTTTAAGGCTTGTTTTGATCGGATTTAAAATATATAATTTTTATTTGACAAACGGTGATCCTATTGACAAGTTTTAATTTTCATATTATATTTAAGCAAGAGAGTGTTCTCCGAAAATCTGGAACTCAAACTTAAAACGGCAGTAATTATGTTAAGAAGGCTATTTCTTTTTTCTTTGCTTTCATTTTTGATCGTTGGGGTTATGTTTGCTGGTGAGACGGGAAAATTCGTGGTAAAGTTGTTGACAAAGAAACAAAGGAACCGTTACCTGGGGTAAAAATGTTGTCTTAGTTGGCACGGCTTATGGTGCTGCTACTGATTTTAAAGGTGAATATGTCATAGTTAATGTTCCTGTTGGGACATATGCATAAAAGCATCATTCGTCGGTTACAGAGTGGTTGACGATAAAGGGGATAAGAGTTTTACCTGACTTTACAACTGAAGTAAATTTTGAATTGCCGAGCGAGACATATTGAACCAAGAGGTTGTTGTTACTGCCGAAAGAAAATTAATTCAAAAAGATGCAACCTCAACGGTTACCGCAGTAACCGCGCAGGAAATCCAATCAATTCCTGTTAATTCATATCAAGAAGTTATGATCTTAGCTCCTGGGGTAATTCAGGCGAATAATGGAGGACTTGGTGGAGGAGATGATGGAATACATGTTAGAGGTGGAAGAACACATGAAGTTAGCTATGTAGTTGATGGTATTCGCGTTGATGATTTACTCTACGGTGGATCAGCTCTTGATATTTCCAGGCTTGGAATAGCCTCTGTTTCAATTTTATCTGGAACATTTAACGCTGAGTATGGTCAAGCGCAATCTGCGGTTGTTAATATCGTAACTCAAGAAGGCGGTTCAAAGTTTTCTGGAAATTTAAGAGTTGGAACAGATCAGTTTGGTAAACTTGGTTGGAAGGATAACGATTGGGGGACATTTAGAGGAGAATTTTCATTAAGCGGTCCCGTTATTCCTGGGAAAGACTTTGCAACATTCTTCCTCAGTGGGGATAGGTCTTTTACAAGAACTTATTTGAACAGGTTCACAGGTCCAACATATAAAACCCCTGGAGGAAGAGTGATCCAAAACACCTATGAAAACCTTGGCTTTTTTGATAGCAGAATTAGAGGAAATGCAAAGTTCACATTAAAATTCTTTGAAAACCTGAAAATTCGCCTCGGGTATGCTGTAACCAATAGAAAGAACAAGGGTTATGACCATTACTTTAAATACCAATATCTTTTGAAAATGCGGGATCCAAGTTTACCAGAGTTTCAGGGGACAAACTATAGAACCAGCACTCTTTATTCGGCACATTTAACACACGCTTTGAGCGGAAATACTTATTATGAGGTTAAGTTTTCACAATTTAACACAAGATATAAATTCTACATCTACGAGGA
>JBCNVC010000018.1:28016-38960 GCA_039630395.1 Candidatus Kryptonium sp.
AGAACAATTGAAAGGAGATTTTTCAAGGATATTTGCGCCAGTTAGAGGAAATAATTTGTTTGATTCAACATCCAACTACGAGTTCGGTGGTCCTTACAGGGCAACCTTGTGGTTAAAGGATGCTTTAAAGCTGGGATTCCCACTTTATCGTGATTATGTTGTCGGTGGTGATACAATCAAAAAAGGAACAAGGTTAACTCCTGAACTTATCACAAGACTGAGACAAGCGGGAATTGATAGAGTGGATGTTTGGGCTATTTCAATGGATGATTATGTTCAGCATTACTTTGTTTTAACAAATACATTCTCTGCAAGTTTTGCTAGCCAAATTGACAGATATAACTTTATTAAGTTTGGGTTTGAATTCAAACAATATGACCTTAGCAACTGGTGGATAAGTGGTATAAACGACTATTGGGATCACCTTGATACACTACAGCCCGAGGATACACGACATTATGAAACGGCTTATTATAAGTTTAGACCCGTTCAAGCAACTGCATATATTCAGGATGAATTTGAGATTGAAGATCTTATCATAAACATTGGACTTCGTTTTGATTATTTGAATCCGAAAGCGCCCAGGATGTTTATAAGGTAATTGATTTAAGGGCGTCGGATGCAAACACTTGAGATATCTCAAAAGTTGGAAATGTTAAGCCTAAGTGGCATATAAGCCCAAAGATTGGTTTCTCACATTCCAATTTCTGATGGAGCAAAGATTCATTTCGCCTATGGTCAGTTTTATCAATATCCTGATATGTTTTTCCTTTACAGAAGGTTTAACCAAAATAATCCGAATTATCCATATCCAAACCTTGCTCAAGGATATGAACCCAGAATTGGAAATCCAAATTTAAAGCCCGAGACAACCCATGCTTATGAGGTTGGAGCTGATGTAGTTTTGAGCGAAGATTGTCATGAGCATAACTGCATTTTACAAAGATACTTATGATTATATTTCAACAAAGCGTTATTTCAGAGATCCGTATACTTATACACAGATTGTAAATCTTGACTATGCAAATTCAAGAGGAATTGAATTCGCGCTGAGAAAGAGATTAAGCAATCATTATGCATTTCAGATAAATTACACATATTCAAGAGCAGAGGGTAATGCAGATAACTGGGCAACGCATTTCTGGGAAGCTTATACTGCGTCCGTGACCGGTTATGTTCCACCAAAGAGGACAACAACCCTTGCTTGGGATCAGCCACATACTCTTTCATTTATCTTTAATGTAATTTACGACACCTGGGGATTGAACTTCATTGGTAATTTTGGAAGCGGTCTTCCATACACTCCGACGGATGCAAGGGGAACATATTTGACGGGTGAAATAAATAGTGGAAGACAGCCTTGGACTGGGAACATTGATGTCAGAGCTTATAAAACATTCAAGCTTGGATTCCTAAACGCTACCCTTTGGGCTGATATTACCAACCTTTTAAACAAGAGAAATGTATTAAATGTATTTGATGATTCCGGAAGACCTGATTATAGCACGAATCCTGCTATTTCACCAGAGAACAGGCACAGACCTCATTGGTTTAGCGCACCAAGACATGTTGAAATTGGTATAGAGTTAAACTTTTAATTTTTAGTTTAAAATCTTATGATCTCCCGCCACCAAGTGTGGCGGGTTATGTTAATTTTTTTACCAATAAAAAAATAGGAGTTAAGAAATGAAAAAAGCTACAGAATTTATCCTATTATTGCTCTTCGTTGTTGGTTTGATTTCAACTGTGTTTGCACAGGTTAAAGAAGATCCAAATTGGATGACAAAGGAAAAATATTATAATACTGTTCTTGCTCCTCAGCGTGGCTTAAAGCCATTAGCAAAGGCACTCGGTCCGGGGGACAGGAAAAGATCAGTTCTTGATGTCGGAAATGTTTGGGCACGCATATCAAACGCGGCGACGCTTGGCTACGATAGATGGGGACTTTGTTGGGAATATCCCGCAAGAAGTGGTATAACTTATAGGTGGACGATGGCACCAATTGTCGGTGCAAAGAAAAGAAATCCAGATGGAAGCTTCACAAAATTTTTTGCAAGTGGAACTCGTGGAGCTGCAAGATTCAGCGAGGAGGAATATCAACCTTTGCCTGGATTTGACGCAGGTTATGTTGATGAGAAAAATAATATTGGAATTGCATTTAGCGATAAACCGCAATCTTGGCCAAGGAGATGGCCATCTTTAAGTGATTTGCCAGCTCACGCGAGGAAAATATCATATAGGCAACCACCAGTTGGTTCATTGGGATTTCCGGGCGTTCTAAATGGTGAAGTCGTAGCAAAAAGAGAAGCTTACTTCGTAGTCACGGATAACGATCCAGAATCTGGAAACAAGCCAAAGCCAATGGATATTCGCCTTGATGTTTGGGGATTGCAATGGGATGACTTTCTGAACCAAGACTTTATAATTTTTAGATTTGTTCTAACAAACATTGGAACTGACACGCTTTATGATGTTTATGTTGGAATTCACGATGATCCAGATTGTCCCGAACAAGGTTCTTATGAGTGGACAGATGATTTCGCTGCGTTTATTCCACCTGGAACGGATGTTGAAGGATATTCACCAAGCGAGGATTCTTTGTTGTGGAACTTTACATATCTTTGGGACGGGGATGATAAAGTTGAAGGTTTAATTGCATCAAATGTTGGATGGGTTGGATTAAAATTTCTTGAAACTCCGATTAATCCTGCTACAGGAAAGCCAATGGGTATAACGACATTTCAAGTCTTCCCATATAGCGAAGCTCCACAGACAGAGACAGGCGAATATGACCAAATATCAGCAGGAGTTTCCCCACCTCATAATGTCAACCCCCATCCTAGGGATTGGACACAAACACCGAACTCGTATGGTCCAGATGTAACATATGTTGTAGCATCTGGTCCATTTAATTTACCGCCGGGTGGACAACTTGCTTTCACATTTGCTTCAATACACGCAAGAAATAAACGGGATCTGTTTAAGAAGGCAATGCTTTGTCAATTGCTTTACAACAATAGCTATCGCGCTGCTGAAGCACCTCCAGAGCCATCTGTCAGGGCGGTTGCTTTGGATAGAATGGTTATTCTATACTGGGACGATCGTTCTGAAAAAGGTATTTATTACAAACCAGATGGGACAATAGATCATATAAACGATAGATTAACTGGAAACAACGCATTTGAAGGCTATAAAATTTACAAGAGCACGGATAGAGGACAAACTTGGGGCGAAGCTATAATTGACGCATTCGGTCAATTTCAAGGATGGATTCCACTTGCTATTTATGATTTGAAAAATGGTATTCAAGGTGAATCCGAATCAAGACGACATTTCAACCTTGGGAGTGACGCTGGTATAAGACATTATTTCATTGATAGAAATGTAAATAATGGTTATGAATATTGGTATGCGGTTGTGGCTTATGATCATGATGACGGACCGATTCCGCCACTTGAAAATGCAATACGAAGCTATCCGAAAGAGGGAACGAACACTGTTGCTGTCATACCTGGGAAACCCGCTTCCGGTGTTACAGTTGGAAGCGCTGATAAAGAAGCAAAACATATTAGTGGAAATAGTAGCGTAAAAATACCGATCACTTTGCTTGATCCTGGAAAAACGACAGGTAAAAAGTATACATTAACTTTCAAACAAGGCAACACACCTTTCAGCTTGCTTATGGATTTGAAGGATGAGTCTGGCAAATATGTTGTGACGATAAACAGAGATACAATAAAGAACTATCCGTACTTCTATGATCCAGCGATTGACAATGCGCTTATGTTTGATGGTCTATATGTACCTGTTCAGGATTTACCACCGGGTGTTAATGAGGTTGATGATGGTGATAGCGTTAGCATTTATGATGCTTTAACGATTGATGAAACTTTTGAGGGTGTGAATGCTGGTGCAACGATTGATTCTCTATCAAGAGAAGCATTGTCTGCGGATTATGAAATAAGGATTGTTAATACTCCTGTTGTCTATCCAAGAGTTGGTGCTTCTATAAATCCATCGGGGACGATGACAGCACCTTTTGAAGTATGGAATTTGACCACTAACACCAGGGTAAACGCTGCAATCCGAGATCGTGGTGCAGCCGGGTTTAACTGGCTTGATTTAGATAGAATCTTTATAATCAATAAACCATATCCAACAGCAAATCCTGGGACATTCAACGCTACTTCTCTGGCTGATATACCATATAGAGTTAGAATCTATTCCGAGGCTGTCTCAGTTCCACCAGGGGATAAGATAAAAATTGTAACGAACAAAATCCTGACGAAAAACGATGTTTATGAATTTAACACTGTTAAGCAAACGACGACCACAATGACTGCTTCTGATCTTGAAAATATTCGTGTTGTTCCAAATCCGTATGTTGTAAGTTCACCGTATGAAACAGGTAAGTATGGCGTTCAAAAAGAAGTACAGTTCCATCATCTGCCACCGAAAGCGATAATAAGAATTTACAATGTTGCTGGTGATCTCATAAGAGTTATAAATCACGAAGGTGGTTCAGTGGCGAGATGGAACTTGCAGACATATAACGAACAAGAGGTTGCCTTTGGAGTTTATATATATCATGTTGAGGGTTATGATGAAACAGGTAGGAAAATTGGAGAAGTAATTGGGAAATTTGCATTGATTAAATAAAAAATTCCCGCCTCCTTGTGAGGCGGGTTAAAAAATTTTTGAGAAAATAAAAAATTTGGAGGAAGAAATGAAAAAGTTTCAAATAATTGCGGTTATATTCTTGATATTGTTTTCAAACCATGCGCTTTCCCAATTTGATAATGTAGGAACCTCAGCGGCATCTTTCTTGAAAATTCCGATTGACCCGCGCGGTTCATCACTTGCGAGCGCTGTTGTAGCTAATGTAAATGATCCTTCCGCTGTTTATTGGAATCCCGCTGGACTTTCACAGATGAAAAGAACAGAAATTATGTTTTCAAATACTGATTGGATTGCGGATTTGAACATTGCTTTCCTTGGCGTTGGTGTTCCTCTTGGAAATCTTGGTGCCATTGGCGTTGGGATAACTTACCTTTCAATGGGTGATATGCCGATTACAACATGGCTTGATACAGAGGGGGCAAGTGGACAAACCTTCTCTGCATATGATGCTTGCTTTGCGGTTGCTTATTCGCGAAGGTTAACGGATAGGTTTTCAATTGGTGTAAGTGTAAAGTATGTTATGGAAACAATTTCACATTCAACTGCAAGCGCTTTTGCCCTTGACATCGGAACCCTGTATGATACTGGGTTTAGGGGCTTAAAAGTGGGTATGTCATTTACAAATTTTGGCACAAAGATGCGCCTCGAAGGAAGAGATTTGATAATAAAGGTTGACCCATATCCAACAGCTGGTTCAAATCCAACTGATGTCATAGCAACCCTTAAAACTGAAGAGTGGTCCCTACCTTTAACATTTCAAATGGGAGCAACATTTAATTTAATTGAAAGCGAAACATTTAGATTTACTCTTAACGCTGACTATAGAGATGAGCGTGATTATAGGGCGCTTGGACTTGTTGGAGGTGAATTCGCTTTTAGAGAAATGTTCTTTGTAAGGGTTGGGGGAATGAAAAGATATGCAGTTGATGAAAGACATGGAAAGTTTACTTTAAATGCTGGTGCTGGTCTAAAACTTGGCATCCCTGGTTCATCTGTTAAATTGAAATTTGATTACTCATACTCGGATCTTTACAGGCTGAAGCAAGCTCACCGAATTTCTCTCGCCGTTGTTTTGTAGCGGGAGGATTTATTTTTTCTTGCCCGGCTCAGCTTTATGCTGAGACCGGGTTTTTTCTTTTTAAAACTTCCTTCCGTAAATCTTCGTCTGAAAAATAAAAAATTGGAAATCTATGAAAAAATCAATAATCATCTTTTTATCTTTTTTCTTCGCCTCTATATCTAATTCAGATGATTTCAAATTCTGGAAAAATGGGGTTTATAACCCCGATATACCAACCCCAAAACAAATCCTTGGGTATGAAATCGGTGATTTTGTAACAGAGCATCATCAAATGGAGCGATACCTTGACGCTCTTTCAAAATCATCAAACCGGATTAAAGTTATAAAATATGGTGAATCATACGAAAGAAGAGGGATGTATTTACTAATCATAAGCTTGCCTGAAAACCTTGCACGGCTTGGCGAGATAAGGGAAAATATAAAAAAATTAACAGATCCGAGGATAACTTCCGAAAGCGAAGCAAGAAAAATATCTGAGACAAGTCCAATAATCGTATGGTTGAATTACTCTGTTGACGGTGATGAAACAGCTGCTTTTGAAGCTGGAATTCAAGTTGCTTATCAGCTTTGTGCTGGTGAAGATGAAGTAACAAAAAAGATTCTTAAAAATGCAGTCGTTATAATTAATCTGCCACATAACCCCGATAGCCATCAAAAAGCTGTCGCTTGGTTTAAGGCAACTTTTGTCGGAAAATATGGAAATCCTGACCCATACGCTTCCGAACATCGTGGGGATTGGAGAATGAAAACAAATTACAACCATTATTTAATTGATTTAAACCGTGATGCTTTCGCGTGCTCCCAAATTGAGACGCAGAAAGTTGTGGAACAATTCCATTACTGGAATCCTCAAGTTTTCGCAGATCATCATGGGGAAACAAAAAATATGTTTTTTGTTCCATACGCCCCACCTGTAAATTTAAACATCCCATCAACAACAAAAAAGTGGGCAAGGGTTATCGGTCTTAATATCGCTCGTGGGTTTGATGACTATGGATGGAGTTACTATACTGAAGAAGTTTTTGATTTACACTATCCCGGTTACTGGGATTCATATCCATCTTTAAATGGTGCAATCGGAATGACATTTGAAACAGATGCTGGGGGCAGAAAAGGATTTCAATTTGAGAGAGAAGACGAAACAATTATTACTTTCAAAGAGGGGATTCATCATCATTTTATCGCCTCAATGAAAACACTTGAAGCGTCAGTAAACCATAGAAGTGAGATCTTGTTTGACTTCTATAAGTTTAGACAGACGGCGCTTGAAGAGGCAAAGAGAGAACAATATAAACTGTTTGTCATCGTTCCGGACAAAGACAAAGAGAAGACGGCAAGATTTTTAGAACTTTGTCTAAGGCATGGAATTGAAATCTATGAAGCAAAGGAACCGTTTGTGAGCAATTCTGCAAGAAGTTATTTTGAAAAATCGCCTTCAAAGAAAACATTTAAAAAAGGCGTTTTCATAATTCCGATGTATCAACCTCAAAAGCGTCTTTTGAAAACTTTATTTGAGCCGGATCCTAAAATTGAAGAGGGATTTCTCAAAGAGGCGAGGTTTGCTTATGAGTACAATAAAAAGCTTGGTAAAAATGTCCGACGCCTTCCACTTGGATTTTATGATGTAACTGCGTGGAGCTTGCCGATAGCTTGGGGAATTGAATGTTATCTAACCGAAGATTCCGTTAAAGTTAAAATTGAAAAGATAACTCAAAGACCTGTGTTTGAGTTTCACATTCCTAACGACACACCAAAATATGCCTATGTCTTCAAATATGATACGGATGCATCTGCCAAGTTATTGGCTAAACTTTTATCTTTAGATTTCAAAGTTGCGGTCGCATCCAGATATTTTTACACTGAAACGGGCGATTATTTCCCAAGGGGGACGATAATCGTTCGGGCTGAGAGGAATAAGCATATTCAGAATTTTCATCAAAAGATCAAAACACTTGCCAAAGAAATTGGAGTAGATCTATATACGATAAATACAGCATACACAGAGCGAGGGATTGATCTCGGTTCAAATTGGGTAATTGAATTGAAGAAACCGAAAATTGCGGTTATAACCGAGGAGCCAACTTCTCAAACCTCTTACGGGGCTATATGGTTTCTATTTGAGCAAATTTATGAATATAGTTTCACACCGATAAGATGGGACTATTTTTCAAGCGTAGACCTATATCGCTATAATGTAATTGTTATCCCTGATGCAAATGCAAACCAGTTGAAAAATCTACTTGGGGAAGGTGGTGTTAAGAAATTAAAAGAATGGATTTCTAACGGTGGGATTCTTGTGACATTAAAAAACGCCTCTGTTTTCCCAACTTTAAAAGGAGTTGAACTTACAAGCGCGAAGCTTCTAAGTGAGGGAGAAAAAGATGAAGATAGATATGATGAAGAAAAACCGCAAGCGGTGAAAGATACAGTAAAACAGAAGGAGAAAAAAATCGTAGAAAGAATTGAATTTACACCCGGAGCAATTATGCGCGTTAAACTTGACACTTTACATTTTTTATCATTTGGCTATGGCGATGAAATTGCTGTACATATTTATTCAAACTTAATTTTTGAGAAATCAAAAGATGGGGCAAATCCGGGGGTTTTCGCAGATAAAGATGTTCGCATAAGTGGTTTCGTTTGGGAAGATATGGAGAAGAAGTTTCCGGGAAATGCTTACTTAATTGATGAACCAGTTGGGCGTGGTAGAATTATAATGTTTGCAGATGATCCAAACTTTCGCCTTTATTGGCTAAGCTTGAACCGCTTGTTTTTAAACGCTGTTTTCTTGGCTCCAAGTTTTTGAAAAATTTTTTATTGATTTTATATTTAAAAAGGGTGGGTGAGAACCCACCCTCTTTGAAAACAAATTTGAAAGAATTGGATTCAAGACAAAAATTAAAAGTTTAAATCATATATGTCTTCTATCGGGGAAAATATAGGGGTGATAATCATGAGTCAATTAAACTTAAAGTGGGGGATTACATATGCGGTTAAAAGTTACCCTCACCGTTCAAAACATTCCAACATCAATACCGGTAAACTACAACCACCTCATTTATTCGGAGATAAGGGAAAAGATAAAAAGACATAGCGACGCATTCAAAGATAAAAGATTGAAGGAACTCGGAATATTTAACGAAAGATTCAGGGTCTACACATTTTCGTTTCTTCGTTTTAAAAATTTTTTAATAGAGAGCGAGGAAATCAAACTGACTTCCGATGAAGAATTTAATTTTTTCATTTCCTCGCCATTTAATTCATTTATTGAAGGTATTGCTATCGCATTTTTGAGAGAGGGAAATTTTAAAGTTGGGAATGTCAACTTTATCGTTAGATCAATTACGAAAATTGATGTCCCAAAGTTCACCAGTGAGATGAAGTTTCGGCTTCTTTCTCCTATTGCCGTCGTCAAGAGCCAAACGGATAAGAAAATTTTTATGACCCCAGATGAAAACAAGTATTTTGATAGAATTAAGGAGGATTTGATTAAAAAGTACCATTTTTTGCATGGGGAAAAATTGAAAGATGTTGCTTTTGAGATGAAGTTTGACAGCGAATATATAAACTCAAAAGGTGGGAAATTTTCAAAACTTATAAAATTTGGAAAAACCAATATAAAGTGTTTTCTCGCACCATTTATTATAAAAACAGATCCAAGGCTGATTGAAGTTGGCTATGAATGGGGGTTTGGTCATAAAAACCATTTCGGTTTCGGTATGGCAGTAATTTCAGAATAAAAGAGGAATTTCAAATCTTTCATTGCCCATATCTCTGAAATTTGCATTTTAATTTTTCAAGTATTATATTTACATCGTGGATATACGATGTCCAAAATTAAAATTTAGCTAAAAAATGATAGTCTCAAAAACGCTTGATTATGCGGTAAGGACGTTGATGTATTTAGGTAAAAGACATGGCAGAGGATCGGTTTTAATGAAGGAAATTGCTGAAAACCAAAGGATACCCTTGAGTTACTTGGCCAAGGTTATGAGACAGCTTGTGAAGGCAGGGATAGTTTTTTCGGAATACGGTCCTCATGGTGGATATTCACTAAAAAAATTGCCATCTGAGATCACATTGAGACAGGTTTATGAGGCTGTCGAAGGTGAAGTGAAAATGGTTGAATGCCTTGAGGTTCCAGGCTCTGCTTGCGCTTTTGTGGATTGCTGTGGTCAAGCGGATATATGGCAAGAGGTGGAGAGAAAGTTTATAAGCATCCTTGAGGGTATAACAATTCAAGACATAATTTTAAGGGATTGTGTTTATCCAGAAAAACTATTAACAATAAACAAACAGGAGAATAGACATGCCAACACTTGAAGTTAGAGATTTATATGTGAGCGTTGATGGGAAGGAAATTTTAAGGGGACTCAATTTAGTCGTTAACAAGGGAGAAGTTCACGCGTTGATGGGTCCCAATGGTTCAGGGAAAAGCACGCTCGCTTACACTATAATGGGGCATCCGAAATATAAAATTGAAAGTGGCGATATTTTATTTGAAGGTAAAAGCATACTTGAGATGAAGCCAGATGAGAGAGCAAAGTTAGGGTTGTTTCTGGCTTTTCAATATCCCATTGAAGTTCCGGGCGTTACGCTTTTTAATTTTTTGTGGAAAGCGATACAAGCTAACAATCTTGATTCAACACCTATACGTGCCTCTCAGCTTCCGAAATCAGTGGTTGATTATAAGAAAGAACTTATAGATAAGATCAAAAAATTGAACATGAGTGAAATTTTCATTTATAGACCAATTGGAGTTGGATTTTCTGGTGGTGAGAAAAAGAGAATGGAAATTTTGCAAATGGCTATGTTGAAACCAGTTATTGCATTCCTTGATGAGCCTGATTCTGGACTTGACATTGATTCGCTCAAAGTGGTCGCTGATGTTGTAAATTCTGTACGTAATCCGGATATTGGTATAATTATGATAACTCACTATCAGAGAATTTTGAATTACATTAAACCTGATTTTGTCCACATAATGCTTGATGGCAGAATCGTTAAGTCAGGTGGTCCTGAAATAGTTGAAAAACTTGAGCAAGAGGGTTATGCTTGGATAAGAGAAACAGCAGCCGAATCGGCTGATTAGAAGAACTAATTGTAAAAACTAATTAACAAGGAGAAACAGCTATGCAGGCAACAAGAAATAGGATAGATATAGATTACACAAAGTATGATTT
>JBCNVC010000180.1:0-2098 GCA_039630395.1 Candidatus Kryptonium sp.
CTTTTTTACCTCAACAACCACACAAACCAACAAACAAAATCAAACATACCCCAATCCCTCACAGGTTCGATTCAAACTCTCAACGACGGGGCTCTTTTACCCTGATCCACAGAGGTTTCAATCCCTCACAGGTACAATTCAAACAATAACACAAATAACAATTACCAAATAGTATTTTATGAGTTTCAATCCCTCACAGGTTCGATTCAAACTCCAAAAGCAGCGGGCGATACTGGGCGATGAGTCCGTTTCAATCCCTCACAGGTTCGATTCAAACTAGAAACAGAATCGCTATAAAAAGCGCCCAAGAATTGTTTCAATCCCTCACAGGTTCGATTCAAACTTGTATACCTATTATCCATATTTAAGAGTGAGAATAAAGTTTCAATCCCTCACAGGTTCGATTCAAACATCTTGGAGGGGGACTTTTATTTTTCAATAAGAAAAGAGTTTCAATCCCTCACAGGTTCGATTCAAACGGTACTATCGCTTTTGGCTTGCACGAGAGCAAACCAAGTTTCAATCCCTCACAGGTTCGATTCAAACCAAAATGAGTTTCTATATGTTTATGAGTGCGAAACTGAAGTTTCAATCCCTCACAGGTTCGATTCAAACACAGCGTTGCAGGTTCCAGGTTTAATTACAGTGTGCGTTTCAATCCCTCACAGGTTCGATTCAAACTTTTATTTATAATGGCAACAGTGTTGATGCTGTGGTTTAGTTTCAATCCCTCACAGGTTCGATTCAAACGGACTTCAAATACTACTTTGACGACACCGCAGTTAGTTTCAATCCCTCACAGGTTCGATTCAAACTTTCCAGTCCCAATGCCACATAATTTTCTTTTTGTTGTTTCAATCCCTCACAGGTTCGATTCAAACAAATGCTAATGCAATATGTATAATGTCAATGTTGCGTTTCAATCCCTCACAGGTTCGATTCAAACCTAAAATAATTAACAATTTAACCCTAAATTTGAATTTAATGTTTCAATCCCTCACAGGTTCGATTCAAACGAGAAAGCGATTTCCCGTTGATAGTTTTCTTCGAAAGGTTTCAATCCCTCACAGGTTCGATTCAAACTATTTTTCAAGCTCTTTTAACAATTCCATTTTATTTAGTTTCAATCCCTCACAGGTTCGATTCAAACTTACCTTGAATTTGTAGGCGAGTTGCCAAAGGCAGTAGTTTCAATCCCTCACAGGTTCGATTCAAACGTTAGAAATTTTGCTGATGTGCCTGTTGCAACGGTTGTTTCAATCCCTCACAGGTTCGATTCAAACAAAACAGATTTTCAAAAACCCAAAATGCCATACATTTGTTTCAATCCCTCACAGGTTCGATTCAAACCTAAAGATTATGTGTATGTAATACGACCTGATGAGGAGTTTCAATCCCTCACAGGTTCGATTCAAACCAAATATGGTATTGCTAATAATGTTCCAACAATTCAAGCGTTTCAATCCCTCACAGGTTCGATTCAAACTTCTTTATCTCAATCTCAATCTCATCAAACAAAGGAGTTTCAATCCCTCACAGGTTCGATTCAAACTCATATTTAGCATTAAAGATTTGGAAAAGCAAATTAAGTTTCAATCCCTCACAGGTTCGATTCAAACATAAGTATGCTCGCGTCGTCGGCGTCGCTTTGAATTTCGTTTCAATCCCTCACAGGTTCGATTCAAACTAAAAAATTAATGCAAATAACGGGAGTTTCATTTTGTTTCAATCCCTCACAGGTTCGATTCAAACTAGCATTCTTTTCTATTGCCTTGTCCCTGAAGAAGCTGTTTCAATCCCTCACAGGTTCGATTCAAACAGATTTTGTAAGTGGCATCTGGCTCAAAAATTAATTCGTTTCAATCCCTCACAGGTTCGATTCAAACTTATTAGAGGGGGAAAAATAGAAATCAAAAAAATTGAGTTTCAATCCCTCACAGGTTCGATTCAAACGGTGTCAGTTTCGTCAAGAAGACCTTTTATTCAACGTTTCAATCCCTCACAGGTTCGATTCAAACATGCGGAAAATGTGCAGAATTGGGAGAGGCTTTATCCGTTTCAATCCCTCACAGGTTCGATTCAAACAATGAAACAAAAA
>JBCNVC010000181.1:0-2058 GCA_039630395.1 Candidatus Kryptonium sp.
TCGTTAGACCAATGGTCTTGAGGAAAGTTTTTAGTATTAAGCATGTAGGATAAACCCTTTTCAATAGCCCTTGAAATTCTTTCTTTCAGATGTTCTCTATTGATCTCTCTATCAGCTTCAAAATAATCAAGTTTTTCCTTTAACCCCAATTCCCAAATAGTCTTAAATCCATCAGTTGAACAATTGTTAATCATGGTGTCCTTGTGTAAAGCGCCTGTTACCCCAACAGTCAAGAGAGGTTGTATATCACTTTCACATTTATAACAATTTGGATTATTTCCGCAGGTTGCTTGAACACAATATCTTCGTGCTCCTTGACATGCAGCTTGACAAGCTTGTAAATTGTTATAGTAACCACATGATGCACAATTAGTTAAGGTTGTGGTTGTAGTTGTGGTTGTGGTGGTAGTTGTAGTTGTAGTTGTAGTTGTAGTTGTAGTTGTGGTTGTAGTTGGAGGTTGAGTTGTGGTTGTGGTTGGAGGTTGAGTTGTGGTTGTGGTTGGAGGTTGAGTTGTGGTTGTGGTTGGAGGTTGAGTTGTGGTTGTGGTGGGTCCTCCTTGAATTATGACATAATATGTTCCTGAGACACTTTGACCACAAGTGTTACTGTAGCTAACAGTAAAAGAACAAGTTCCGGGTGGGTTGGGATTATTCCCTGAGATGGTGGCATCAGTGTTAGTGCAGACTCGTGTTAATCCATTACATGCCTGAGGATTTGGACAAGTATGGCTGTAACTTCCATTTCCACCATAGGGACTAATTGTTACACTGAAAGGCGTGCCATTTGTAGTATAAAAGGTTGTTCCAGGGGTGGGACTTAAACCAAGGGGATTGGCCTGAATATTTAAGGTAAAGGTTCTGCTTACTCTATTTCCCTTGGAATCTTCAACAGTTATAAGGAGATTTGTTGAACCAGGACAAGAGGGAGTTCCGCTAATGGTCAAAATGTCTCGATGAGTGCCGTTTGAAGGTTGAATGCTAAGATTAGCTGGGGGGTTTTGATTATAATACCATCTATATCTTCCTCCAGTGCCATTAAATGGCACACCTCCAACTGCAACAACATCTGCGGTATAGGGCTGACCCTGATAAGCCAAAGGCAAACTATAAGTTACAAATCTCAAAGGTCCCTCATCACCCATTCCCTCTTGAGCACACCCTGCCCTTTGCATAAGCTCATAAACAGTTACCCATTTTGCAATATCGTCATACTCCTCAGCTCTAAGGAAATCACCTGGATAATCATCTACATTAGGAGGACCAGGAGCATAGACTGTAATAGAAGTGCTATTGTCGTATATAAGCCATATATTGTTTGTCCCATTATCAAAACGAGTTTGAATATTATAATTTGGACCTCCACTTATCAACATGAAGGCAACACTGGTAACCTTTCTTCCATCGGGAAGATTAACAGTAAATCCCATACCTGTGGCATTAGTTGGACATATGACGTTAGTTCCATTAGTGAAATTTCCAAAGACTATGTATTTTATATCCTTTCCCCAGGAGTCCTTTGATTTTCGAACATTCTGTTGAAATTCTATTTCATTTGAAGGAAGCCTCCGCATAACAGTAGCATAACCTAATATTGACTCTACATTTGCATCTATTAGCTCCCTTGTTTCATTAATCTTAATTTTTTTAACAATAGGTCCAATAAGGGCAGCCCCAAGGCCTATAATTAGCCCTATTAAGATCAAAACAATAGCTATTTCAACTAAGGTTAAACCCTTCTCTTTTAGCATCACATTCTTTTTCAAGATCATGTATCTTAATTTATCATTTGATATCCTCTGCATAATTGACAATAACAGAAAGCTCATGATTTCTCAACCCTAAATCTTTAAGAGGGAGTTTTTTCTTTAGTCTTTGATAAAATTTGCTTTTTTCAGGTTTATAGGTTTTTGGGTCAATTAAAGAAAGGATTGGTATAAGGCTATCGGAGAGATCTAAGCTTTTAGCTTTAACATGTTGAGTATAAAGGGTTAACATTTCTTTTATTTTCTCATCTATTTTTGGGTCTGGATAGATTTCCCTTATAAGGGCAAGCAGGTA
>JBCNVC010000182.1:0-1969 GCA_039630395.1 Candidatus Kryptonium sp.
AAACAAATGAAGGCGAGGCTGTACGATATCAAACTTTCCCAGTTTCAATCCCTCACAGGTTCGATTCAAACTAGAAAATGTCAATGCTTTATCTTTGCTTGGGTGTCATTGTTTCAATCCCTCACAGGTTCGATTCAAACTTTGTTTGACCTGAAAAGAAAAAAAATCGTTGAAAGAGTAGTTTCAATCCCTCACAGGTTCGATTCAAACCGACGACTTGACGACAACTTGCAAATTCACAGCAAAAGTTTCAAACCCTCACAGGTTCGATTCAAACAATAAGCCTCGCACTTATTTTCATTTTCTGAAAACCGTTTCAATCCCTCACAGGTTCGATTCAAACAGTATCAAGGGATTCAAAAATTTATATCACATTTAAGTTTCAATCCCTCACAGGTTCGATTCAAACATAACAAGGAAAGATGGGAAAATTATAATTCATAGGGGGTTTCAATCCCTCACAGGTACGATTCAAACACTTATTAAGAAACAGAGAAACGCAAAAATACGCAGTTTCAATCCCTCACAGGTACGATTCAAACTGGTAGTAAAACTTCAATCCTCTATATCCCTTTTTCCGTTTCAATCCCTCACAGGTTCGATTCAAACTTTTTATCAAGCAAAATTGGGGAGTGAGCATCACGGCGTTTCAATCCCTCACAGGTACGATTCAAACAGGAAATTATTATGTGGTGCGAAATGGATTGTATTTGTTTCAATCCCTCACAGGTACGATTCAAACTACGATTTAAAGAAACGTCAGTTTATAGAAAAAACAGGGTTTCAATCTCTCACAGGTTCGATTCAAACGGAAATTAGCCATGTATAGGGTGGTTCAGGAATTCAAAAGTTTCAATCCCTCACAGGTTCGATTCAAACGAAATTCTTTTTCTTCAAAAAGAATATATCCTACAGGTTTCAATCCCTCACAGGTTCGATTCAAACGATTATAGAAGTTGTATTTCACGATGATAAAATAGTTTCAATCCCTCACAGGTTCGATTCAAACTGGACGGTTTTTCCTTATCTAAAGCTAAAGATAAATGGCAGTTTCAATCCCTCACAGGTTCGATTCAAACTGGTAAAGTTTAGCGATAATATCTACTTGTTGAAAAATGTGTTTCAACCCCTCACAGGTACGATTCAAACACGAGGATTTATTAGGGCACTGGATAGTAAAAAATAGGTTTCAATCCCTCACAGGTTCGATTCAAACCAGGAGTTGGGAAAACATCGCTCATTTACAGCCTCGCGTTTCAATCCCTCACAGGTTCGATTCAAACATATTTAAGGAAATTTGGGATCTGATAAAATCGGGGTTTCAATCCCTCACAGGTTCGATTCAAACGGGCTCTTCTATCCTGAACCTCAAAGCGGGGTAACGTTTCAATCCCTCACAGGTTCGATTCAAACATGGTATTGGAAAAATGGTATATTTGTTGAAATTCTGTTTCAATCCCTCACAGGTTCGATTCAAACACGAACAAGGCTTTATTCAAGTCGCAGGGGGGGTCCATAGTTTCAATCCCTCACAGGTACGATTCAAACCAGTTTATTTCCGCATGCCCAGTCCGCTTTTTTCTTTATTGTTTCAATCCCTCACAGGTACGATTCAAACACGATGTTAAATTATCACAAAGAAGCCCCGTCACTGGTTTCAATCCCTCACAGGTTCGATTCAAACTTATCGGGCTCGGTAGCGGGCTCGATAAGCTTATTATGTTTCAATCCCTCACAGGTTCGATTCAAACCTAACTCGTCCTCCCCAATTTTCAAAATTTCGTCCTCCCGTTTCAATCCCTCACAGGTTCGATTCAAACCGAAAAAATTGTTGAAATTTACAAAGTGCCGATATATGTTTCAATCCCTCACAGGTTCGATTCAAACCCACGGTAAAATAATACTTCAATAAAACTAACTCACACACTCAAATATAACAAATTCTCAACCCAAAATCAACCCCCTTCCG
>JBCNVC010000183.1:0-1921 GCA_039630395.1 Candidatus Kryptonium sp.
ACAGAGAAACAAAAGATGAAAATTTCGCGGATCTTTTCAAGGACAATAAAATCATTTCAAAGCTTATCTCCATAAATGCAACCGGTGCCTTCATAGTTAATCTCGTAAAGTACTTGTCAAGAGCCAGGTTCAAAAACTTAAAATATGACCCATCTTTCGTGATCTCAACGATAGATCGTCTGTGCTTCTCCTTTGAAAGTGAGATACAAAAAGACAAACCATTTGGTTTCTAAACCAACTTTCCACCCCCGCACCCCGCGGGGGCATTTTATCAAATTTACACTTCTATTTCACCTCACCCACCCCTGCGACTACTCCGCCAACATCTCTTGCACTTCCGCCAAAACATACGCAAAATTCACCGACAACCGTCCCCTCATCCTGAAACTAAAAACCAAAACTATCCCAACTCTAAACCCGTCATCTTCTTAACAAAATTAACCTTCATCCTTCCAAGCTGATCCAACATCCACTTTGAATCTTCACAAATCAAATCCGAAATTTTTAATTAATGCTAACATAAATTCTCTTTTCTTCCATATTTAGTTTTTTATTTTTTACCCTATTTGATCTTGATCCCTCACAGGTACGATTCAAACAACTTGATGCAGGAAAACCAGCAAACTATATACAGTTTCAATCCCTCACAGGTACGATTCAAACAGATTAAGGGATACGGTAAAAAAGTTAATGCAAATAACGTTTCAATCCCTCACAGGTACGATTCAAACAATTCAAAATGGAAGAATTGTTTACCTTGAATTTATAGGGTTTCAATCCCTCACAGGTACGATTCAAACTTTGGGTTATGTTTTGGGTTTGTGGGGTGATAAAAAGTTTCAATCCCTCACAGGTACGATTCAAACCCAAAATGTTGGATGCGCAAAAGATTTTAGATTGGATTTAGTTTCAATCCCTCACAGGTACGATTCAAACTAACCTTATTAAAACCTCAAATCTATTAAATTTAATTTTTGTTTCAATCCCTCACAGGTTCGATTCAAACCGTTGATATCATTGAAAATGGCGGGATTTTTGTAGTAAAGTTTCAATCCCTCACAGGTTCGATTCAAACTATTAAGTTTCTGGAGTTGTGATTGGCATAGCAAAGCGTTTCAATCCCTCACAGGTTCGATTCAAACGGAAATTGATACTGAAAGATATTTGGTTCTGTTTATGTTTCAATCCCTCACAGGTTCGATTCAAACCAGTTAGTAGTTTTCGTGTCGTTTTATCAGGGAGTAGTTTCAATCCCTCACAGGTTCGATTCAAACATGATCAATAAAGCGTTGTTTAACAGGTTCCGCCACATGTTTCAATCCCTCACAGGTTCGATTCAAACCAAGTTTGCCATCCTTATTGTAAGCAAGAGCACCTAGTTTCAATCCCTCACAGGTTCGATTCAAACATGCATATCGGGCTCGTTCTTTCATCTATTACCGCAAGTTTCAATCCCTCACAGGTTCGATTCAAACTATAAGAGAATACAGAAACTTTGACGAAAAGAAACGTTTCAATCCCTCACAGGTTCGATTCAAACCTGAAATTTTTAACAAAAGAAAACTAAAGAGGCGAAAAAGTTTCAATCCCTCACAGGTTCGATTCAAACGCGAATCAGGCTGAGAAGGAAATTCTGAATAGTTTGTTTCAATCCCTCACAGGTTCGATTCAAACACTACAGGCCCACACCGATGTAATAGCATCGGTGTGGTGTTTCAATCCCTCACAGGTTCGATTCAAACTGGATAGATATGCATAAGCCAGACGCAGACAAAAAAGTTTCAATCCCTCACAGGTTCGATTCAAACTATTTATAACGATGGACAATACCAGAAGCTATTAATTCGTTTCAATCCCTCACAGGTTCGATTCAAACCCACGGTAAAATAATACTTCAATAAAACTAACTCACACACTCAAA
>JBCNVC010000184.1:0-1906 GCA_039630395.1 Candidatus Kryptonium sp.
ATTGACTTTTTCCTGAAATTCCTATATTATATTCCATGCGGTGGGTGTTTCTAAAAAGTTTTTCCTCCCCTGAGCCCCCTTCCAGGGCCGGGGAGTTTTCATCTATCTATATATAACCAATCTTTTCAAAAAAGTCAAATTAGAGACGAGGCGAAGTATCAAAGTTTATCTCATCTCCATCTTCCGTATTTTCTTCTAGGTTGTAGTTAACATGGCCTCTCTCGTTTTGCACCTTGACAGAGCCTTTTTCTTCATATGCTTTAAGCAATTCATCCAACTTTCTTGAAAGCTCCATAACATTCTCTAAATCTTTCTCATCAAAAGTACCTCTTATAGACAGTGCTATATCAAGTTTCTCTGTTTTGTTTGCTTTTTCTTCTATCTCTCTCATTTCTCTTTCTAACTGTAGTTTTTGTTTGTATTCTTCTAATAGTTTCCTGTTTGTTCTGAGCTGTAGACCGAGTTTCGGCGTTTTGTTTTCGCTTGTGTCTTTGTAGATTTCATATCCTTTTTGTTTCAAAAACTCTTGCCATTCTTTGTGTATTCTGCTTAGGTCTTTTGGATTTAATCTCAACTTTTTGTTTTCTTTTGTTATTTGGCTGCATACTATATGCACGTGTTTATTTTCTGTCCCGAGTATCTCTTGTAGGTCGTGTTCCTCGTGAAGTGCTAAGAAGAATAGTTTTTCGTCCATGTTGAACTGCTTGGAAAAAAACTCTCTTATTTCTTGTAGCCATCTTTTGTAATCTGCTCTTTCTATATCGTTCGGTATAGCCACAGTGAAAGATAGAGCAACTCTACTGTTAACTTTCTGGTCCAATATCTTCACCATATCGTAAATATCTTTTTCGTTTCCTAACATTTCAACTGCTTTTCTCTTTGCATATCTTACATGCGCCTGGACTACTTCTAATTTTGACCTATATTTGTCTGACTTTATCTCTGAATAGTGCTTAAAGCTTGATATATAGTGTATAGTTCTTTTCATAGTCTTCCCATCTTCTTTTCGTGTGTTTTATGAAAATATAAATCTCTATCTATATTTTGTCAAGTATCTTCCATTGCGCTTATAAGTGCACTATGTTTTAGTGTTATGGCTTTTGTCTTTTGTGTGTGGTTGAAAAGCAATGAAGCGATAGCGTAATTGCGGCTTTCATATGAGCTCCAGGCTTGCAGTTAAGCAGGGGGCAAACCAACCACTCTCAGGATTGCAAAATAAAACAACAAAAACGACTTGGCTTGGAGGGCTTGACAAAGAAAAGATAACAGAATATATTTAAAGCATGTCTGGAGCAAGCGCTGAAGAAAAAGTAAAGAAGGTTGCTACATTTTTAGAAGCATACAAGAAAAAATCTGTATCAATTCATCAGATATCAAAGCAAACGGGGCTAGACAAGAGAGAGATTTCTGTTATTTTGTATCTTCTTATGCAAGAAGAAGAAAAGCGAAAGAAAGAGCATGCGAACTTAAAAAACTGTCTTGACGAGCTAGAATACTATCGCACTTCATTTAAAAAACTAAATAAGCAAAATACACTGCTTATAATACTTTTGAATATAGCAGGTTTAATAGCAATTTTAACTCTACTGTTTGCAAAGTAGGAGGAAGAGATGGACTTAAAGAAGCTGCAGCTATTTAAAGAGAAGTATAAAAACTACTACGAAGACTTTGTCTTAAAGCGCGGGCTTAGTGAGATGGATTTTTATAGGTATTGTCTGGCTCTGGAGCGCATGAATGTAGTAAAATCAAGGCTGAGGAGCAAAGAAAAGAGGCTACGTAAGGAGAGGGCGCGTGCTCTCATCTTATTTGCTACAAATTACATACTGAAGAACCCGGAGAGTGCCAGAGCGTTTATATTGTTAAATAAAGATTTGTTCAAAACAAAGACAAAGAGCGGGGAGAAAGA
>JBCNVC010000185.1:0-1881 GCA_039630395.1 Candidatus Kryptonium sp.
TAACCCAGCCCATCTCTACCCTCTTGGGGTCAATATTGAGCCTTCTTAAGCCCTTCTTTGCCAGGGTCTCATCGTCATAGTTAGCCTCATGTTGCATCCTTGCCGTTAAAGCAACCATGGCAAGATTATGGGCATTCATGACAGCGTTGATATCTCCAGTTAATCCCAGAGAGAATTTATCCAAGGGGATAACTTGAGAGAGGCCACCTCCTGCTGCAGATCCTTTGATATTAAAGGTAGGGCCACCAGAAGGCTGCCTGATACAACCAATAACATTTTGTCCTCTCTTACCAAGACCCTGAACCAAACCAATAAGAGTGGTGGTTTTACCCTCCCCAAGGGGTGTGGGGGTAATAGCAGTGACGTTGATATATTTTCCGTTTGGCCTATCTTTAAGTCTTTCCAGAACCTTTTTATAGTCAATTTTTGCAACATAATGGCCATAGGGCAAAAGCTCCTCTTTGGTTAAGCCCAATTCCTCTCCTAACTGATAAACGGTTTTCATATTTTTCTCAGCTTCATAGGCAATCTCCCAATCCTTCATAGTTGTTGGATCGAGTTTCATAGGCAACCTCCTTTTTATTGATTTGCTCCTCTGAATGGTTTCCCCTTATATACAAAAAAAATGCCAATTCATATCCATTATAAATATTTTTCATTCATTGTAAATAAAATTTTTTTCTTGAAAGTATTACCAATTTATTTTAGGGGTATTTTACTCCAAGTGGGGTAAAATTCCTACTTTAAATCAAAGAGGTTTTTTGAAATTTCTCTATCTCTTTTTCCAAGAGATCTGGACTGTAATACTGAGATAGAAATCCCTTTAGTTTTAGTAATGACTCTTGGTCAATCTTAACCCATCTTAAAGCAAAGCCCTGCTTATCAACTCTCACAACAGTGCCTTCAAATTCTAGCAAAGATAGCTCGGTTTTAAATTTAACTTTAATGTTGCTATGAAGATCTGGTTTGTAATTGGTAAGTATGTATGCACCTCCTGCTGATATATCCTTTATAACTCCCTTATATTGACTTTGGTTATAGACAAACTCTGTTTCTTCGCCTAATCTAATCCTTCTTAAGTCTCTCCTGTCAATCTTAAAGGTCTGGAAATGTTCCACTGATGATAGAAGCTTTTGAGACATTTCCTCTAATTTCAGAGAAAAATTGATATTTTTTTGTATATCCTCAGACATGGATTTGTATTCTTCTTTTAGGTCATGAAAGGCTCTTGAGGTTAATTCTGCCCTTTCTTTATGGATTTGAGCTTGAGATTCTATATTAGCAAGGGTTATTGTTTGCTCCTCTACGGCTGAAGCAACGATGTTAGCATAATCCTTAACCTCTTTAAAGGTAGAAATCATACTTTCCACAGTTTTTATGATGTTGGTATGCAGATTTTGAATAGCATTGATTTTCTTTGTTATTTCAATTCCTGCTTGATCCGTTTGTCTTGCTAATTCCTTAACTTCATTGGCCACCACTGCAAAACCTTTCCCCACCTCACCAGCTCTTGCAGCTTCAATGGAAGCGTTCAAGGCCAACAAATTAGTCTGTTCCGCAACTTCTCTGATAAACTTGACAATGCTCTCCACCTCGGAAGAGGCTTTCTCCAGGGTGGAGATCAACTTTTGAGTCTCCGCAGCCTGCTCCATAGCATGATTGGCAATATTGGAGGTATAGAGAACCGTTTTATTTATTTCATCTACAGCAACCTTCATTTGGCTGATTAAATGACTCTGTTCCTCTAAATCTTTTAAAATGCCTTCCACCTCCATTAAAACCTCCTCAATCCTCATTTCGATAAACATACTCTTAGCACTGGAGGTTTCCCCTAAACTCTTAAAACTCCCAACGACTGGCTTTATCTCATCGCTCAGCTCT
>JBCNVC010000186.1:0-1877 GCA_039630395.1 Candidatus Kryptonium sp.
CAATTCTAAATCTTCGCCCTTTCGCTTCGTTTAAATTCCACACTGGTTCGATTCTCACCAAAGTTCCGTCAAGCGTGACGATAGAACCGAATCTGTTTAAATTCCACACTGGTTCGATTCTCACCAGGGTAAGATGCGAGCAAATCTTTGGAATGAAACTTGTTTAAATTCCACACTGGTTCGATTCTCACCCAATAGAAAACTTCTCAAATTCAAGATTCAACTCCGTTTAAATTCCACACTGGTTCGATTCTCACCAAATTCATCTTCTATCTTTGCCTCCAACATAAAGCCGTTTAAATTCCACACTGGTTCGATTCTCACCTATAACCGTTAAAAACCTGTCATTTTTTTCAACTTTGTTTAAATTCCACACTGGTTCGATTCTCACGATAACGAAGGAAAGTTATGCAGATTACAAAATTTGTTTAAATTCCACACTGGTTCGATTCTCACTTGGGTCTTCAAGCACAAGTTTATCCCCTACAACCACGTTTAAATTCCACACTGGTTCGATTCTCACCGGCTAACACATAAAGATTTTCAGAAATTTTGTAAGGTTTAAATTCCACACTGGTTCGATTCTCACATTAACGGATGAGGAGATTAAAAAATTAGAAGCAAGGTTTAAATTCCACACTGGTTCGATTCTCACAATAATTTACTAACTTTGCAAAAATTTCGGTTAATGTTTAAATTCCACACTGGTTCGATTCTCACACTTGAAGGTTTTGGGTTTTCAAATTGAAAAAGTGGTTTAAATTCCACACTGGTTCGATTCTCACCAAACTCGTCAAACCAAGGCATAGCCGATATAAAAAGTTTAAATTCCACACTGGTTCGATTCTCACGCAAACTAACGGAAGAGGTTATGTTGACTATTCCGATGTTTAAATTCCACACTGGTTCGATTCTCACGCTATTATGACGATGTAAAGAAAATCATCGTTGTTGGTTTAAATTCCACACTGGTTCGATTCTCACTATCTTTTGCAAAGAATTTTCAATTTTAGCCAAATTGTTTAAATTCCACACTGGTTCGATTCTCACCCACTTTTCGATGGCAAATTTACCGTGAAAACAAAAGAGTTTAAATTCCACACTGGTTCGATTCTCACCCAGTTGGTGCTTTGGATGTCAAAGATAGTTTAAATGTTTAAATTCCACACTGGTTCGATTCTCACCCTTCCTTATCAACTTTTTCAACTTTAAATTCTTCAAGTTTAAATTCCACACTGGTTCGATTCTCACCGTCCATTCACCCACAAGTTTATCTCCTTCCTCACTGTTTAAATTCCACACTGGTTCGATTCTCACCAACAGCAAAATGGTTTATTTGGTAAACAAAAAGGAGTTTAAATTCCACACTGGTTCGATTCTCACTGGGGACGAGGTAAGTATATATTTGATGCTTCTTTAGTTTAAATTCCACACTGGTTCGATTCTCACTCCTTTGGGTTCCGAGGAAATTTTTTGGAAACGGCGGTTTAAATTCCACACTGGTTCGATTCTCACAATTTTTTTTAAATTAATGTTTTTAAAAATTAAAAGTGTTTAAATTCCACACTGGTTCGATTCTCACTGTTTTAAAAAATAATTAGTTTTTAAAAATAAATTAGTTTAAATTCCACACTGGTTCGATTCTCACCTGCCCGCAAATCAAGTTTTCACCCCACCTTCTCAAAGTTTAAATTCCACACTGGTTCGATTCTCACTCGCTATGTTTGTAATTGCCACAACTGTGTTTTTTGGTTTAAATTCCACACTGGTTCGATTCTCACTCTTTTGGGCTCAATTAGCAAAGCAACATCACCCAAGTTTAAATTCCACACTGGTTAGATAATCACAGAGATTATAGTTAATGACAGCACCCGACA
>JBCNVC010000187.1:0-1189 GCA_039630395.1 Candidatus Kryptonium sp.
TCCTCGTTCACCCTCCTTATCTCCTCAAGTGCCTTACATACGCTGTCTGAAGTAGCATCCTCACTAAAAACCAAACAGCTTTTACCTCTGTAGGCGTAATAACCAAAAGCGTTTATCCTGTGCTTATCTGTATTCTTCTTGACCCTGACTTTGTTAAAAGCCCATACTCTCTGAGTGTTGGCTCTGTTCTGTGGATGTGTCTCATCAAGAAATCCTATGCCTATATCCTCATGACTATAAATCCTCTCTAAAGCCTTTATCACTTCTGAAAGTGTTGTATACAAGTATTCTTTTGCATTTTGAGGTCTTCTGTAGTCAATTGGGTATGGTTTGATATACAACATACCAAAAGCTCTCAGTAGTCTTCTTATATGAACATCTGAGTATTCCACATTGAATTTTTCCTTTTTGATTATGAGTGCTTTGAAGTCTGAGCTTTTCTCTCCTTGCAGGTATTTTCTCTCAAGTTCTTCAATATCCTCAATATTTATCCTTCTTGGCATGACTGCCTCCTTTTCTGCAATATGTTATGTTCTATACTATAGATATTGGACAAAGCAGAGTTGAGGTTCTGGTAGTGTACGTAGTTATGTTGGTGGGTGGTGAGTAGGGGAGGTTGGAGATGTTCTGGGGGATATTGGGTTGATTATTGGACACAGCACTTTCAATACTTTTATCTATCCTGAATCAATAACGGCAAATATAGAGATCTGTCAAAGTGTATAAATGGTGCATTTAGTGATGCTTGTTTAGGTAAATTTTGTAAGTTTTGGACAAGCTGTAATGTTGAAATTTACCTTTTAAGGAACTATCCGTTTTCCGGGACTGGTTTTCAACTAAAGTGGTCAATGTTTTATCCGGATTTTATTATGTGGATAAAAGAAGATGAAAAACAGACAATTGTATTTGTAGATCCTAAAGGTTTAGAACATACGAATGACTTAAACAATGAAAGGAAAAATATCTGATATTTCAAAAGATGATTATAAAAAACACCATGTGTTATTTTTAGAAGATAATGATTGGGTTGAGTGCTTCTTCCAGCTTCTTGGCTTTGGAAGAAAACAAACATAGGCTACATCTGTAGATGGTTTATTACAACTTTTCTTTCTCTAAAGGGATATATCAATTAGCTTCCGGTAGCATTCATCTACAGGATTAGTGCTAAAATCACACATTCCTAAAATTT
>JBCNVC010000187.1:1199-1859 GCA_039630395.1 Candidatus Kryptonium sp.
CGTTATGGGGACGTATACACCTCCTGCTCCCTCTACTATGAGAAAGTCGCATTTTGACTGTAGATATCTAAAGTGCTGAACTATCTTATCTATATCTACCTCTTTTCCCTCTATTAAAGAGGCAGGATAGGGAGCTAGGGGGTTTTTATATGTATACAGAACAACCTCCTCTAAAGGTTGTCCTGTTATCTGGGAGAGGAGTTTTCCATCCTGGGGATAGTCTTCTACTCCTGTCTCAACAGGTTTGTAGTAGCCTACCTTTAAACCTCTGTTAAGGAGAACCTTTGCTAAACCTGCAGATACTGTAGTTTTACCTACTCCGGTGTCTGTAGCTGTTATGAAAACTGCCTGCATGCTTTTTCACTCCTTCCGGATATCTTCAAGACTCTCTATATTCTTAAGTTCAATATCTTTTACTATCCTCTTTATCAGGCCAGTGAGGACTTTTTTAGGTCCTATTTCGTATACTGTCTTCACTCCCTCACTGGATAGAAACTCAATAGTTTGAACCCACCTAACAGGTGAGTAAAAGTGGTGCTTTAACTCCTCTTTTATCTCCTGTGCTTTATATATGGGTTTTGCAGTTATGTTTGATATAACTGGAATATCCGGGTCTTTTATCTCTAATCTGTTTAGATACTCTTGAAACTCCTCTGCTTT
>JBCNVC010000188.1:0-1832 GCA_039630395.1 Candidatus Kryptonium sp.
TTGAAACTTTTGAAAGTGAAACTTTTCCTGCTATTCTCATAATAAGTTTGAATCGAACCTGTGAGGGATTGAAACTTCGCTATTTCAGCTAATCTTTCCTTCGTTCTTAGTTTGAATCGAACCTGTGAGGGATTGAAACTAAAGGGAGGCACCGAGTTTGCCTGCCAAATTGTAAACGTTTGAATCGAACCTGTGAGGGATTGAAACAATAATATGATTGAAAAATATCAGAGCTTCTCTTTTTTGTTTGAATCGAACCTGTGAGGGATTGAAACTACATAAGAAGACAGTCTAAATCTAAAATGTTAGTTTGAATCGAACCTGTGAGGGATTGAAACGTTATTCTCTCGCTGTGAGAGAATAAAATTATAAATTTGTTTGAATCGAACCTGTGAGGGATTGAAACATTCTGAACTAATACTTTTTCATAACTATTTTCATAGGTTTGAATCGAACCTGTGAGGGATTGAAACAGACATAAAAACGACCTATTTTTTCAATCGCTTTTTTGTTTGAATCGAACCTGTGAGGGATTGAAACAGAAACCGTTGAAATTGTTCGGCCGAAAAGACAATGTGTTTGAATCGAACCTGTGAGGGATTGAAACTATCTTTCAATTGCTAAAAACAAGCCATTGGGGATAATAAGTTTGAATCGAACCTGTGAGGGATTGAAACGCTGATGAGGAGATTAAGCTTTTTGAAGAAGAAACATGTTTGAATCGAACCTGTGAGGGATTGAAACCCTGTTCTGCCAACAAATAATTTGCGCTTCAAATCATGTTTGAATCGAACCTGTGAGGGATTGAAACTTCATCAATCACAATGTATATACCATTCTTTAACACAAGTTTGAATCGTACCTGTGAGGGATTGAAACAATAATTAGAATAGCAAAATAAATACCGTCAACTTCATGTTTGAATCGTACCTGTGAGGGATTGAAACATATTAATGCCGTTAGAATAAATAAACCTTGAAAATTTGTTTGAATCGTACCTGTGAGGGATTGAAACTTCTACGAATTTCTTTTGCTTTAAATCGTATAATAGTTTGAATCGAACCTGTGAGGGATTGAAACACTGCTAAAAACAAGCCATTGGGGATAATAAAATACTGGTTTGAATCGAACCTGTGAGGGATTGAAACATAATGTTTAAATATGCCATTTACTTATCCCTTTTTGTGTTTGAATCGAACCTGTGAGGGATTGAAACTGCATATTTTCCACTTTGCCGATTTCGTAGCAAATAAGTTTGAATCGAACCTGTGAGGGATTGAAACCCCAAAGCCCTTAAAATGTTATACGAGTATCCCGCAAGTTTGAATCGAACCTGTGAGGGATTGAAACCAAAATCAGGAAAGCACAGTTCCTCTATTTTTTTTACGGTTTGAATCGAACCTGTGAGGGATTGAAACAACCCTGGGAAGGTGATATACCCTTCCCTGTTCGCCAGTTTGAATCGAACCTGTGAGGGGTTGAAACTAAACAAAGTATGTGGCATTTTCATACTTACCACATTGTTTGAATCGAACCTGTGAGGGATTGAAACTCATAAAATACTATTTGGTAATTGTTATTTGTGTTATTGTTTGAAGTGTACCTGTGAGGGATCGAAACCTCTGTGGATCAGGGTAAAAGAGCCCCGTCGTTGAGAGTTTGAATCGAACCTGTGAGGGATTGAAACTTTTTAGCCTTCAGAATTTTATATTCTCTTTCGTTCATGTTTGAATCGAACCTGTGAGGGATTGAAACTTGTAAACAAAATACATAGCATTTTCATATTTATTACAGTTTGAATCGAACCTGTGAGGGATTGAAACTTTTTAGCC
>JBCNVC010000189.1:0-1827 GCA_039630395.1 Candidatus Kryptonium sp.
GCAAACTTTGTTTGAATCGAACCTGTGAGGGATTGAAACTGCGTTCGTTAAGTTGTTTCCAGATATGCCAGAGTAGTTTGAATCGAACCTGTGAGGGATTGAAACTTACACATAGAAGAGAAAGCAAAGTATCTTTACGAAAAGTTTGAATCGAACCTGTGAGGGATTGAAACTACTTTTGAATTTGACTTTTTGCCAGAGACGATTGAGTGTTTGAATCGAACCTGTGAGGGATTGAAACTCATTTACCAAAATCAAGTCAGGCTTGACCAGCCTGAGTTTGAATCGAACCTGTGAGGGATTGAAACTTTATTTTGATTTTTAAATCTCTGATATAACCCGATATGTTTGAATCGAACCTGTGAGGGATTGAAACTTTAAAATTTTCCTGATTTTTTCAGGACTAACCTCGGTTTGAATCGAACCTGTGAGGGATTGAAACTGGTATATAATTTCATTGCACCACCTCATTTTGTTTGTTTGAATCGAACCTGTGAGGGATTGAAACTTTATCATTTTTTCTATCCCTCTTTCTCTCATCAGGTTTGAATCGAACCTGTGAGGGATTGAAACAATACTATACAACCATTCTCATACCTTGCCTCTAAGTTTGAATCGAACCTGTGAGGGATTGAAACTAATTCAAAACCTTCGCAGCTTTTAACCTATGCTCAGTTTGAATCGAACCTGTGAGGGATTGAAACGGATTCAACACGAAAGCCTCACGCGGTTTATCTTGCGAGTTTGAATCGAACCTGTGAGGGATTGAAACTTGAACTTGTATGGGAGCACAGGGGCTTGAGGGTTGAGGTTTGAATCGAACCTGTGAGGGATTGAAACCGGATTAATCTCCAGTATCTTGGAACTCCCCCTGAAACCGTTTGAATCGAACCTGTGAGGGATTGAAACTTGATAAGTTTTGGCATAGCTAATCCTCCTTTTTGTTTGTTTGAATCGAACCTGTGAGGGATTGAAACTGGATTGAGTGAAAAGATCAAGTTGCCCGTTTCCCAGTTTGAATCGAACCTGTGAGGGATTGAAACGCTTAAATAACAAACTCACGAAATCATACAATCCATCGTTTGAATCGAACCTGTGAGGGATTGAAACAAATACATAACCTTCTTGTTTTTCACATCGTATGAGTTTGAATCGAACCTGTGAGGGATTGAAACGCCTTCAATCCTTTTGCCTTTGAGTTCAGATATTTTTAGTTTGAATCGAACCTGTGAGGGATTGAAACCTTTGTAAAGCAACAAAAGATATTGATATGTTTTGCCTGTTTGAATCGAACCTGTGAGGGATTGAAA
The DNA here is from genome assembly GCA_039630395.1 of Candidatus Kryptonium sp. Classification (GTDB taxonomy): domain Bacteria; phylum Bacteroidota; class Ignavibacteria; order Kryptoniales; family Kryptoniaceae; genus Kryptonium. The sequence continues at coordinate 1,311 of JBCNVC010000189.1, forward strand.
CCTATTTCCTCTACTTTAAACCTTTCCATCAGTTCTTGGTTTGAATCGAACCTGTGAGGGATTGAAACTATAGATAAAAAATAACCCTCCTGAGCTTTGATAATAGTTTGAATCGAACCTGTGAGGGATTGAAACATTGACCACAAGAAAACATTATCTGCTCCATCCCAAGTTTGAATCGAACCTGTGAGGGATTGAAACTAATTCTTCCTGGGAAGCTAAACTTTTGAAATGTAAGTTTGAATCGAACCTGTGAGGGATTGAAACTTGTAAGTCAAATTTACCTCCACCAACCTCGGCGTCGTTTGAATCGAACCTGTGAGGGATTGAAACTACCAATCATTCCCAACTTTTTAAATCCCAAATATCTAAGTTTGAATCGAACCTGTGAGGGATTGAAACGCCTGCTGGGGATTCGAATTCCCTAAAAACTATAGATTGTTTGAATCGAACCTGTGAGGGATTGAAACCTAATCCAGTTAATCAAATCTTGGCACTCCTTATCTGTGTGTTTGAA
>JBCNVC010000019.1:0-31380 GCA_039630395.1 Candidatus Kryptonium sp.
ATAGTTTATGATTATCTCTCCGTTGGGGAGGTGTATCAGCCGATACAAGTTGATTCGCTTTGGTATATCATTAAGCTTGTGGGGAAAACATCAAAATTTGGCTTAAGCCCGGATGAAATAGAAAGCGCGAAAAGTCAAGTAAGAAAAATAATTCAGGAACGGAAGGAAAGACAGAAACTCATTGAGTTTGTCAGCCAGTTCGGAAAGGGAAAAGCTTTGAAAGTTGATTCTAAACTTCTTAAGCTTCTCTATACTGAAATAAAAAATGCTGTTGAAAGGAAAAAACATATTAGAAAAGCAAGAAGTGAATTTGTTTATCCACTTGCTTTATCAAGGGACGATTTTATTGATGTTAAGTTGAAGCTATCCAACTATATTAACCATTACTTTCTTAAAGGCGATAGTTTCAGCAGAACGCTTGATTATGTGATAGATCAAATTTCTTTCAAAGGTTTTGTCATTCATTCAGATATGCAAAGTGTTGGGGGTACATTGAACGATATTTTAAAAACAATAGTTAACGAAGAATTTCTTGCGTTTGAGGGATATAAGCGTGGGCTTGATAAATCTCCGGATGTTATAAAGGATATGGAGAAGTGGCGTGATGCTTATCTTGCTTACGCTGTTAAGAAAAGATTGCTTGACTCTTTGAAATTTAATCGTTCAGTTTCGGCAGAGGAACTTTTGAAAAGTTATTCAACCACAAAAGATGTCTGGGAAATAAAAATTCAAGAAATTCTGGTTGATGATATAAAATTTGCTGACTCACTTTTGAAACTTATCAAATCTGGTCATGACATGGGCGAGCTTGCGAGAAGATTTTCAAAAAGAGAATGGGCGAGGGAAAACGACGGAATAATAGGTTACGTTCTTTCAAATCAACTTGGTGAAATTGGGCAAATTGCAGTTAATCTTGAAATCGGTGAAGTCTATGGTCCATTTTATACTGATGAAGGTTATTCTGTTTTCAAACTTCTTGATAAAAGGAAACCGAAAGATACACTTTATTTTGTTAATTATGATACATTTAACATAATTCTAAACAAACTAATTGCTTCGCTTGCAGATAAATACATCGTAGATGTAAAGCCAGAGGTTTTGAAATCGGTTGAGGTAACTTACTTAAACACAATAGTTATCAGGTTCCTTGGATTTAACAACAAGATTCTTGCAGTTCCACTGCTTGAGCGAAACATCGATTGGATAAGATTTATAAAACGAAAAGATTTACCACTGCCATAATCTCAATAATCGCAGAGATAGCATGGGTAAAATCATCAAGTGTAAAGACAAAATAAAACTTTTAAAAATACAGGAATCTTATTTAAACGATTTAGAAAACAAGGTCAACTATGTTTTCCTTGAAACTACAAAGTTTGATGGTGAAAATTTTAGAAGCATTTTGCTTGTTGAGCCAGTTGAAATTTTAAGGATAGAAAAGCTTGATGAAATTCCAGAGCTGTTTGAGAAAATTGAGAAGCATCTTGCAAGCTCTTGTATCGTTGCCGGTTATTTCGCTTATGAGTGCGGTTATCATTTTGATAAGTTTAAGCTAAAAAATCAATACCTTCCGGATTACTCGCTCGCTTGGTTTGGGGTGTATGATGATTTTATCCTTTTTGAGCTTGATCATGATTTAGATGAAATTGAAGAAGCAGGGGATCTTGAAAATGAAACTCTTTATTATAAGCTTGAAAATTTGAAGTTTAACTTAACAAAGGAAGATTATGTTGAGAAAATTGCCAAGATAAAGGAGTATATAACTGCTGGGGACACATATCAAATTAATTTCACCGGCAAATTCAAATTTGATTTTGATGGTTCAATCATTGCGCTTTACAAGTCATTAAGAGAAAAGCAAAAAGTTTCATACGGCGCGCTGATTAAAACAGAAGAAATATCTATTTTGTCTTTTTCTCCGGACTATTTTTCAGGATAAGCGGGAATGAAATTACAGCCAAACCAATGAAGGGAACGATAAAAAGAGGAAGAACGCTTGAAGAGGATAAAAAAATGATTGAATGGTTGAAAAACGATGAGAAAAGTATAGCAGAGAATTTGATGATAGTTGATCTTATGCGAAATGATATTGGGAAAATTTCTGTGATTGGAACAGTGGAAGTTAGCAAGCTTTTTGAGGTTGAGAAATATAAAACATTGTTTCAGATGACATCTACGATAAAAGGTAGGCTTTGGGATGATTTAACATATTATGATATTTTCAAGGCAATTTTCCCGAGTGGCTCGGTGACAGGTGCTCCTAAAATAAGAAGCATGGAAATTATAAATGAGCTTGAAAATGAAGCAAGAGGAATTTATACAGGGGCGATTGGTTTCTTTGCTCCTGCGGGTAAATTGAGCACAAAGCGGGAAGCGGTTTTTAATGTTTCAATAAGGACGATCGTAATTAAGGGAAAGCATGGAGAGATGGGAAGCGGTGGAGGTATAGTTTATGATTCAAATCCGGATTTAGAATATGAGGAATGTTTGTTGAAGGCAAAATTTTTAACGGAGCCAAGCGAAAAGTTTGAAATAATTGAGTCAATCTTATGGGATGGTAAATATAATTTACTTGACAAGCATATAAAGAGAATGAGTGAATCGGCTGAGTATTTTGATTTTAATTTTGATGCCCAAATTTTGATTTCGCTTTTAAAAGAGCTTGAGATAAGTTTTGAAGCAGGTAAGAAATATAAAGTTAGAGTGAGTTTAAATTCCGAGGGAAAATTCAAGGTAGAAAAGTTTCCGGTGGAAGAAGATTCAAATGGTGATATTTTCGTTGCGATTTCAAGCATAAGAACTGATTCAAGAGATGTATTTCTTTATCACAAGACGACGAAGCGTGAACTCTATGACAAGATGTTTGAGAAGGCAAAAAGTGAAGGTTTTGCAGATGTTATTTTTATGAATGAAAAAGGTCAAATAACCGAGGGTTCAATAAGCAATATCTTCATAAGGAAAGGCGAAAAACTTTTTACACCGCCGGTTGAATGTGGGTTATTAAATGGAGTTTGCAGACAGCATATCCTTGAAACACATGACGAAGTAGAGGAGAAAGTGTTATATTTAAGCGATTTGCTTGAAGCTGACGAAATTTACATATGTAATGCCATAAGAGGCAAAAGACGATGTATTTTAAAACCGGTGTATATTTGAATTTGAATGCTCGTATTTTTCCAATCGTAAAATTTGAATTTATCTTTGCGTTTTGATATATTTGCAAAGAGTTCTTTGCTTAAAATAAAGTGAGAAATTTTATGCTAAATGAATTTGCCAAGGTATTATTGTTCTTAATCATTGGAACAATTTTCGTCGCAGGAGCTCTATTAGTAAACCGCCTCATTCGTCCCCACAGACCAAACACCGAGAAATCCACAATTTATGAATGCGGTGAAGAGCCAGTCGGAAATCCGTGGATTAGGTTTAATATCCGATTTTATACAATTGCTTTGATATTTTTGATTTTTGAGGTAGAGGTTGTCTTTTTATTCCCGTGGGCTGTGATTTATAGAGAGCTTGGTTTATTTGCATTTATTGAGATGTTGATATTTCTGTTAATTTTAATTCTTGGTTATGTTTATGCGTGGGCGAAGGGAGATCTTGAGTGGGATAAGCCGAGACCAAAATATCTTGAAGTTGAAAAAGAAAAAGCAGAAGTACTTAGCTGAACAAGGATTGAGAATTGTAATTTCAAGTTTTTTGAGTGAAAATTTCAATGATTGATTAAACAAAAACTGGAGATTAAAAATGGGACTTTTAGATAAAAGATTTGAGAGTGAAAACATAGTTATAACAACGGTTGAAGATGTATTAAACTGGGCGAGATTATCATCTTTGTGGATGATGCAATTTGGACTTGCGTGTTGCGCTATTGAGATGATGGCTGCGTCTGCTTCACATTTTGACATTATGAGATTCGGTATAATCCCAAGGTCAACTCCGAGGCAAGCGGATTTGATGATAGTCGCTGGAACTGTGACTTTAAAAATGGCTTCTCGCGTGAAAAGATTATACGAGCAAATGCCGGATCCAAAGTATGTAATATCAATGGGGAGTTGTGCAAATTGTGGTGGTCCTTATTGGGAACATGGGTATCATGTTTTGAAGGGTGTTGATAGAATTATACCGGTTGATGTTTATGTTCCAGGTTGTCCGCCCAGACCTGAGGCTTTACTTGAGGGTATAATTAAACTGCGTGAGAAAATACGCAGGGAATCTCTCGTTAAGAAGAAACTTCCACCAGTTTATGTAGAAGAAAAATAAATATTTGGGGCAAAATGACCGCAAACGAAATTTATGAGAAAATAAAGACAAAGTTTGAAGACGCGATTATTGAGTTCAAACCGGACGCAGTTGTTGAACCGTATCTTGAGGTTAAGCCAGATAAGATAAAAGAAATTTGCGAGTTTTTGAGGGATGAACCTGATCTTGGGTTTGATTATTTGATGTGTTTAAGTGGGGTTGATTATGCAAATGGGACTCTTGGGGTTGTTTACCATCTTTATTCGATGAAGCATGGGCATAGGTTTGTTTTGAAAGTTAAGGTTCCGATTGAAAATCCAGTTGTTCAATCTGTTGAATCGGTGTGGAAAAGTGCAAATTGGCACGAGCGTGAAGCATATGATATGTTCGGGATTATTTTTGAAGGGCATCCAGATTTAAGAAGAATTTTGATGCCTTATGATTGGCCTGAGGGAAGTTATCCATTGCGGAAAGATTTTCAAGTTCCAGAGTTTTATAATGGAATGAAAGTTCCATATTGAATATAGATAAAACAAAAAAGGCACTATTAATGGCGACATTTGAAATAACTACCCGCTCCATAAAGGGGGATTTGAAGACTGATACAATGATCTTGAACATGGGACCTCAGCATCCATCAACGCACGGTGTTTTACGACTTGAGCTTGTGGTTGATGGTGAAATAATAGTTGATGTTATACCACATCTTGGGTATCTTCATCGTTGTTTTGAAAAACACGCGGAACAAATGACAAATTATCAACAGGTAATACCATATGTTGATAGAATGGATTATGTCGCAGCAATGGGGAATGAGCTTGCTTATGTTCTTGCGGTTGAGAAGTTGATGGGGATTGAGGTTCCCGAAAGGGTTCAATATATTCGTGTTATAATGGCTGAACTTCAAAGGATAGCAAGCCATCTTCTTGCAATTGGGACTTATGGACTTGACCTTGGGGCTTTTACTCCTTTTTTGTGGTGCTTTAGGGAAAGAGAGAAAATACTTGATATGTTTGAGATAACCTGTGGTGCGAGATTGCTTTATAATTACATATGGATTGGTGGGCTTTCGCATGATTTGCCTTCTGATTTCGGTAAAAAACTCAAAGATTTTTTAAAGACATTTCCTAAAGCGTTAAAAGAAATAAACGACCTTTTGACTTATAACAAAATTTTCATTGATAGAACAGCAAATATAGGAGTTCTTCCGGCAGATGTGGCAATAAATTATGGATGCAGTGGTCCAATGTTAAGGGGTTCTGGTGTTAAGTTTGACCTGAGAAAAAATGAACCATATCTTGTTTATGATAGATTTGAGTTTGATATACCTGTTGGCGAAGGAAAGATGGGAACTGTTGGGGATTGTTGGGATAGGTATTATGTCAGGGTCAGGGAGATGGAAGAAAGTTTAAAGATAATTGAGCAAGCTTGGGAGCAGCTTCCGGCTGGTGATGTTCACGCAGCAATACCAAAGAAAGCACGACCACCGCAGGGTGAGGTCTACTTCAGAACTGAAAATCCAAGGGGAGAACTTGGATTTTATATTATAAGTGATGGTCATTCCTCAAGTCCGTTTAGAGTTAAAGCAAGAGCTCCAAGCTTTGTTAATCTTTCGGTCTTGCCAGAAATTTCGAAAGGTTACATGATAGCTGATCTTGTTGCAATACTTGGAAGTGTTGATATAGTACTCGGTGAAGTTGATAGGTAAAGTTTAAAAACAAATTTGTTTCAAAAATGACCGAACTTTTAAACATGTTGATCGCCTCTGTAATTCCACTTTTGTTTATACTTGTTTATGCGATTGTAATTTTGTGGACTGAGATAAAGGTTGCTTCACATGTTCAAGATCGGCTTGGGTATATGTATACCGGTGGGTTTCACGGATGGGCTCAACCAATAGCTGATTTGTTAAAACTTTTATCAAAAGAACATATAACACCGGCAAACTCTGATAAAATTCTTTTCATACTTGCACCAGTGATCGTTTTTGCAGCTTCTTATGCTGCTTATGCAGCTCTTCCATTTACATCTACATTTATTGCGGCGAATTTAAATGTTGGTGTTTTCTATATCATCGCAATAACTTCATTCGTCGTTATAGGAATTCTGATGGCTGGATGGTCTTCTAATAACAAGTATTCTCTTCTTGGGGCGATGCGTTCTGTTGCTCAAATTGTAAGTTATGAAATACCAACTGCTTTGTCAATTTTAACAGTTGTGATCGTTGCGGGGACATTGAATTTGCAGGAGGTATGTGAAGCTCAAAAAGGTGGATTGTTTAATTGGAACATTTTCAAATATCCACCTTTTATGTTTATTGCGTTTTTGATTTATTTTGTTGCATCGCTTGCGGAAGTTAACAGAACTCCATTTGATATTCCTGAGGCAGAGTCTGAGCTTGTTGCTGGCTATCATACAGAATACACAGGGATGAAGTTTGCAATGTTTTATCTTGCTGAATATGCAAATATGTTTCTCGTTTCCGGAATCGCTGCGATTCTTTTCTTTGGTGGGTGGAATAGTCCATTCGGTGAATTTATGTCAGGTCCGGCGTGGGGAGTTTTTTGGTTCGTTTCCAAAGGATTATTATTCGTTTTTCTGCAAATCATGTTAAGGTGGACATTGCCAAGGTTGAGAGTGGATCAGCTTATGTATGTCTCTTGGAAAGTGTTAACTCCAATTTCATTCGCAAATATAATGATCGTTGGTCTGTGGGCAATTTTAAAATAAAGTTAATTTTAAAATGAAAGAATACTTTAAAAACATATTCGTCGCTCTCTGGACGATTCTTGTTGGATTAAGACTTACATTTAAGCATCTCTTTGTCAGGGCTGTAACAATTCAATATCCAGATGTTAAATTAAAACTTCCTGAAAGAGCCCGAAATCGTCTTTATGTTAACATAGATGATTGTATTGGATGTAAGCAATGCGAAATGGCATGCCCAGTTGATTGTATAACTATTGAAACTGTTAAAGCACTGCCAAACGAAGATCTCGGAGTTACTTCAACAGGAAACAAAAAGAGATTATGGGTAACGAAGTTTGATATTGACATAAGCAAGTGTTGCTATTGCGGGCTTTGCGTTTATCCTTGCCCAACTGAATGTATTTACATGACCGATGTTTACGAATTTTCCGAGTATAATAGACATAGTTTGATTTATCATTTTAGTAACTTTACACCGGAGGAAGCCGAATTGAAGAAAAAGCAAGTTGAGCAATTTGAACTTGAACAAAAGATGAAGAAAGCAGTAAAACCTGTCGAGCAAGCTGTTGCAAATAATCCAGCAAATCCAGAGGAAAAATCATAAACTTAAAAACAAATAAGAAGAAAAGCATGAGTTTGTTTGATGTCGCATTTTATATCCTGGCGATCATAACGGTTGGTTCCGCGATAATAGTTGTTAGTGCGAGAAGCATAATTTATTCAGCGTTTTCCCTCCTTTTTACATTCTTCGGAGTCGCAGGGCTTTATGTTCTACTTAATGCTGATTTCATTGCAGTAACACAAATTTTGATCTATGTTGGAGGAATACTTGTTTTGATAATCTTTGGTGTTATGCTTACTACTAAGGTTTTTGATGTTCCGGTTAGGACTGAAACTTTACATGTGGGACCTGCAATCGTCATAACCGGAGCTATTATGGGAACGCTTGTTGGTGTGATTTTGAAGACAAAGTGGTTTGATGCGTTTGATGTTCAATGGGATGGGACTACGAAAAAGATAGGAGAAAAATTGATGACGGATTTTCTATTGCCATTTGAAGTAGCTTCTGTGGTCTTGCTTGTGGCTTTACTTGGTGCAGTTATTATTGCAAGAAAGGAGAAAAGTTAAAAAATAAAACGGGCTTTCTGATGCAGTTAGATTTATCAGCGCTTAAAAATGTTGGGCTTGAACATTTTTTGATAGTTAGCGCAATTTTGTTTTCACTTGGTATTTATGCTGTCGTCACAAGGAAGAACGCAATCATGGTTTTGATGGGAATTGAACTTATCTTGAATTCTGCAAATATAAATTTTATTGCTTTTTCAAAATATAGCACGGCTAGCTTGAGTGGTCATCTCGCTGCTATTTTTGTAATAATCCTTGCAGCAGCGGAGGCAGCGATAGCAATTGCTATTGTTTTAAACATCTACAAAAACTTTCTCACCGTTAATATTGATGAGGTTGACAGACTAAAGCAATAACCGAGATGAGTTCCGTTAAGACGAAAATAGCAGTAGTTGAATGTTTTATCAAAGATAAAATTTGGGCGGATGGAAAGAACAATTTTGATTGTTTAAAACAAGCGAAGAAAGACTTTGATCTCGCGAAATTGAAAGTTATTTACTTGCGATGCTCTTTGTGAAGCGATTGAAATATAGGTTTAAAAATAAAAACAAAGTTGATATAGCATGAGTCAAAATACATTGATTTTGCTTTCAATCCTTGCGTTGCTTTTGCCATTTCTGGGATTTCTCATTTTGATTTTCTTTGGAAGACGACTCCCACGTCAGGGCGATATCATTGGAACTGGTTTTGTTTTTGGTTCACTTGTTTTATCTTTCATCGTCTTTTTGAATAAAATACTTTATTTCGCGGAACCGATAGAGTGGAAATTTGAATGGGTTAATTTCGGATTTGTGCAAAATTGGGGAGAGATGAAGATAACGCTTGGAATTTTGATCGATAATCTTTCTGCGACGATGCTCATTGTGGTTGGCATTGTAAGTTTTCTCGTCCATGTTTTCTCAATTGGATATATGAAAGATGATATAAGATATTCACGGTATTTCGCTTATCTCAATTTCTTCACATTTTCAATGCTTGGGATTGTTTTGACAAACAATTTCTTCACGATGTATGTTTTCTGGGAACTTGTGGGTGTTTCCTCGTATCTTTTGATCGGACATTGGTATGAGAAAAAATCGGCTTCTGATGCTGCTAAAAAGGCTTTCATAGTTAATAGAGTTGGGGATTTCGGATTTTTCGTCGGAATAATGATTATATGGGCAAGTTTGAAGACATTTAATTTTGGTGAAGTTTTCGCTGGAATTGAACAAGGTAAGTTATCGGGCGATTTGTTGACAATTGCCGGTATACTTGTTTTCATGGGCGCAATTGGTAAATCTGCTCAATTTCCTCTACATGTATGGTTGCCGGATGCGATGGAAGGTCCAACGCCTGTTAGTGCTTTAATTCACGCTGCGACAATGGTTGCAGCCGGCGTGTATCTTACTGCGAGAACATATGCGATGATGAGCGCTGATGCTTTGACTTTCATTGCATATATTGGGGCTATAACGGCGTTTATTTCTGCGACAATTGCAATTACTCAAACTGATATAAAGAGAGTCCTTGCTTATTCAACGATTTCACAGCTTGGATACATGATAATGTCTCTTGGAAGTGGAGCTTATGTTGCGGGATTTTTCCATCTTGTGACGCACGCTGCTTTCAAAGCGGGTTTATTCCTTGGTTCTGGTTCAGTTATTCACGCAATGCATCACGCTCTTCACAAAGTTCATGACCATCACACTGATCCGCAAGACATACGGAATATGGGTGGACTTAAGAAGAAGATGCCAATAACTTATTACACATTTTTAATTTATACGCTTGCGATTTCTGGAATTCCTTTGACATCTGGATTTTTGAGCAAGGATTCAATCCTCGCTGGCGCTTTTGCCTTCGGGAAATTAAGTGGGCATGTGTTGATACCACTAATTGGTTTTCTTGTTGCTGGTCTTACTGCATTTTATATGTTTAGGTTGTTGATTCTCACATTTCATGGGGAACCGAAACGAAAGGATGTTTTTGAGCACATTCACGAATCACCGAAAGTGATGACCATACCACTTTTGATATTTGCTATTTTATCGCTTTGGTTCATTTTTGGACCAAATCCGTTTGATGCTTCTACTACTTGGATAGAGAAAAACATCCAAAAACCAAAAAGTGTTGTTCCAGTTGAGCAACAATACAAATTTAATCTTCCTGTTAAAAATGAACATGGCGTTGCAATTGCAGAATATGAGCACGCTTTACATGAGGCACATATTCCAGCGATGTTGATCTCGCTCGGCATGGCTGGACTTGGGATTTTGTTTGCATTCCTGACTTATCAATGGAATAAAATTAATGCTGAAAAAGTCGCAAATACCATAAAACCAATATACACATTCTTGAAAAACAAGTGGTATTTTGATGAGCTTTATCAAAATACATTCGTCCTCGCTACTCTTGGTATTTCAAAATTTGCTAAATGGTTTGATTTGAAAATTATTGATGGGATAGTTGATGGTTCGGCGCATTTGACAAAATTATGGTCGTTTTCAGTTGGAAAGTTTGATTGGAACATAATTGATGGGCTCGTCAATTTGATTGCTTATGTAACTGGCTTTTTCGGGTATGTTACGAGACTGTTGCAAAATGGCAAGGTTCAAACTTACATAGTTTATGTCATATTTGCCGTGATAATTTTGTTCTACATTTTCATTGGGTGAAATTTTTCTGATCTTTGTTGATGAAACATCGTAAACGGATTTTTGTGCTCTTTTACTAAAAAAGAATTTAAAACAAAAATAAAGCAAGGAAGAATAAATGCAAATACTTGGAATTGGAATTTTAACCTGGATTGTGTTTTTGCCAATTCTTGGAATGATATTGGTTCTGCTCGTTCCAAGGGGGCGAGAAACATTGATAAAGTGGATTTCAGTTGTTGTGACAGGTATTCAGGTTATACTTGCTGTCCTTTTGCTTTTAAATTACAGGTATGATCTCGCTGGAGTAAATACACTTGAAGGATTTCAGTTTGTGGAAAAATACAGGTGGATTGATGTTTCTGGGGTTGCATGGTTTGGAAGAATTGTGATTGAATATTTTCTTGGCGTTGATGGGTTAAGCATGCCGATGGTTGTGCTTACTGCTTTGATATCATTTCTTGGTGCAATAGCATCGTGGGAATTGCCAAAGACGAAGGGCTATTACGCACTTTATCTTTTGCTTGACACCGGAATGATGGGTGTTTTCGTTGCACTTGATTTCTTCTTGTTCTATATCTTTTGGGAAGTGATGCTCTTGCCAATGTATTTTCTTATAGGAATATGGGGTGGTCCAAGAAGGGAATATGCTGCTATAAAGTTTTTCATATACACTTTGCTTGGTAGCGTTTTAATGTTGCTCGTTATGATTGGGTTATATTTCAGCACAAGTATAACTGATCCCGTCACTGGTGAGAAGATCCATACCTTTAACATGCTTGCAATGATGGATCCGAGGAACTATGAACCTGGTTCAATCTTTTCGGGTTTGCACACAACTTGGAGATATATTGCATATATCGCTTTATTCATCGGTTTTGCGATAAAGGTTCCAATTGTACCATTTCATACCTGGCTTCCTGATGCTCATGTTGAAGCCCCTACACCAATAAGTGTAATTCTTGCAGGTATACTATTGAAGATGGGAACCTATGGGATGTTGAGGATAAGTTTCCCGATCTTCCCAGATGGAATGATAAAATATGCGCTTCCCTTGGCTATACTTGGATTTATAAATATCGTTTATGGAGCTCTTGCAGCGATGGCTCAAGAAGATTTCAAAAAGCTTATCGCATATTCAAGCATAAGCCATATGGGTTATGTTGTACTCGGTATGGCTGCGCTTAATACGCAAGGCGTTACAGGTGCAATTATGCAAATGTTTAATCACGGAACGATCACAGCAATGCTTTTCTTAATAGTTGGGGTGCTTTATGATAGAGCTCATACAAGAGGACTTAATGAATTTGGTGGACTTGCAAATCAAATGCCGAAATATTTTGGAATTGTAATAATTGCTTTCTTCGCTGCTCTTGGGCTTCCTGGATTGAGTGGTTTTATAAGTGAGGCATTTGTATTTCTTGGCGCATTTCAAACTTATAAATGGATTGCAATTTTCTCTGCAACAGGTGTGATAATAACTGCTGGTTATATACTTTGGACAACTCAACGGCTCTTCTTTGGACAATTACCTGAGAGGTGGAAGAATTTACCTGATATCAACGCTCGCGAGCTTGTGACGCTTGTCCCGCTTGCAATTATAGTTATTTTCCTTGGTGTTTATCCAAGCCCATTGATCAAGTTAATGAATACATCAGTTAATCACCTTGTGAGATTTGTTTCAGAGATGGGTCAAGCAGGAATGCAACTTGGAATCATACCATGAAAACTAAATCGGTAAATTAAGATGTTTGAGCCATTCGGAATAGAATTAACACAATCGTTAAAAAACTTTATACCTGAAATTGTTTTAACTGCGACACTTGCGCTCGTGATATTGCTTGATCTGATATTTGGAAGAAAAATTAAAAACATTGGAGCTTTTACCACGCTTGCTGGATTAGTTGTTGCTTTGTATTTTACCATTGTGCAATACGGAAGTAGTTACCAGATTTTCAGAGGGATGTTTGTCGTTGACCCATATTCAACCTTTTTTAAGTTAATCTTTATAATTTCAGCAATTATCATAGTCGTATTTTCTGTTCAATCGTACGAGTTGAAAGAAACATCAGCGAGGCGAAGGACTGGTGAATATTATTTTTTGATCTTATCTTTAACGCTTGGTGCGTTCTTAATGGCTGGTTCTGTTAATTTAATTATGATGTATCTTTCGCTTGAGCTTGTGAGTATTAGCTCTTATGTGCTTGCTGGTTATATAAAGGAATCAGAGCGTTCAAGCGAGGCATCAATGAAATATGTTATATATGGTGCTTTATCTTCTGGCTTGATGATTTATGGAATTTCACTTATCTACGGCTTAACCGGTGAACTTAACATTTACGCTATAAATGCTTCACTTTTGACGAACGGTTATAGTCCAGTGGTTCTATTGATTTCCTTGATATTGATGCTCGCTGGTTTCGGATATAAAATTTCGGCTGTTCCATTTCATTATTGGACGCCTGATGTCTATGAAGGTGCACCGATAACTGTAACTGCTTTTCTTTCCGTTAGCTCAAAAGCTGCTGGTTTTGCAATGCTTGTTAGATTCTTGAAAACAACATTCATAGATCGCACCATAGCTTTGGGAATTGAAGGAACTTGGGCAATAATTCAAGGATTGCCTTGGACAGAAATAATAGCTGTTTTATCTGCATTGACAATGACGGTTGGCAACATTATTGCCATATGGCAAAATAACTTGAAACGAATGCTTGCTTATTCAAGTATTGCACATGCTGGTTATATACTTATGGGCGCGGTTGTAGCTCAAAATTATGGAATTTCAGCAATGTTGATCTATTTTCTTTCTTATCTTTTGATGAATCTTGGGGCTTTTTATTGTGTTATGCTTGTTGCTGAAAAGACCGGGAGTGAAGATATTGAGGTCTACAAGGGACTTGGTTATCGTGCACCATTGCTTGGGATTGTTTTCACGATTTTCCTTGTTTCGCTTACGGGGATACCACCGACATTTGGATTTATCGGAAAACTTTATGTTTTTGCAGCTTTGATAAATGCGAAAGTTATATGGCTTGCCATAGTTGGTGTTCTAAATAGTGTCGTGTCTCTTTATTACTATATTCGTGTTGTCAGAAATATGTTTTTAAGGGATCCCGAGATCGAAAAAAGTCCAATTAGTTTTTCTCCCGCTCATGTTGTGGTAATGCTTATTCTTGTAATACCGACATTGCTATTTGGTGTTTATTTTGCCCCAATCGTTGACCTTGCACAAAGCTCGGTTGCGATGTTTGGCTTGAAGTGATAACGAAATTTTAATTTATGCTTAATTGAAAATTTAAGGTTGTTTTTTTAAATTTAATAGCAGAAAAACTTGCTAATTAAAAAAAAGATCGGAAACCAAAAATGAGACAAATTATCTTGCTTTTGGGATTGACCCTTCTTACCGTCTCTTTTCTTTTAGGGCAAGGCGTCACAACAGCGAGTATAAGTGGAATCGTAACCACTCAAGCAGGTGAACCTCTTCCGGGAGCGAACATAGTTGCGGTTCATGAACCAAGCGGGACAGTTTACGGATCAATTTCAAGGATTGATGGTAGGTATAACCTTGTTGGTTTGAGAGTTGGTGGTCCTTATACAATTACTGTTTCATATGTTGGATATGCTCAGCAAAGAATAGAAAATGTTATACTTGCTCTCGGACAAAATCTTGAACTTAATTTCCGACTCGCTGAACAAGCAGTTCAGCTTGGTGAGGTTGAAGTTATCGGTGAAAGAGCTGGAATCATCAACGCTGCGAGAACTGGACCTGCAACAAATGTTTTGAGACAACAAATTGAGGTTCTCCCGACGATTTCAAGAAGTTTTCAGGACTATTACAAGCTTTCGCCGTATTTTGTTGGATATAGCGCTGCTGGTAGAAATAACCGTTACAACAATATTCAAATCGATGGTGCTAATTACAATGATTTATTTGGTCTTGGTGGAACCGGCGCACCAGCTGGACAAGCAAATGTTACTCCGATAAGTTTGGAAGCAATTGAAGAATTTCAAATCGTAATTGCTCCATATGATGTTCGTCAAAGTGGGTTCACAGGTGGCGGTGTTAATGTTATTACAAGAAGTGGAACAAACAGGTTCTCTGGATCAGCTTTTTACTATGGTAGGAACCAAAACTTCATCGGCAGAAGCCCTGATACTTTAAGAAGAAAATATCCAGATTTCACAGATTATCAAGCAGGTTTTAGAATCGGAGGTCCTATTTTAAGAAACAGAATCTTCTTCTTCGTTAACGGGGAGCTCACGCGATATTCTTCCCCATTGAACCGTGTATTAGGAGCTCCATCAATAGGGACAAACATCTTTACACTTTCACCGGATAGTGTCAGGGTGTTCCGCGAAGCTTTGAAATCACGCTATGGTTATGAAACTGGTTCTTTTGAAGCATTGAAGTTCCAAAGACACAGCAATAAGCTATTCGTAAAGCTTGATTTCAATCTTGCTCAAAATCATCGTTTAACGATAAGACATAGTTATCTTGATGCTTTTGATGACAACGCTCCATCAACATCCGGAATACCCTCTCCTCAGGTTGCAACTATATATGCGGAGAACACGAGATATGCTATAAGAAATAGGACAAACTCAACTGTTCTTCAATTGAGAAGTTTATTTGGGAATAATATCGCGAATGAGTTTATCGTTGGATATACCTATATCCATGATGATCCAGAATATTATGGGCAGGCGTTTCCATATGTTAGCGTTAGAACTACAGATGCTCAAGGTAGAACATACAATCTTGCTGCTGGTTCTGAGAAATTCCGTATGGCAAATGAGCTAAAACAGAGATCAATTGAGATAACAAATAACTTAACATTTTTCGTTGGTGGAGGGCACGCGATCACTGTAGGAACACATAATGAGATATTCTCGTTTAGCAACTTGTTTATCCGTGATTTCTTTGGAGCTTATCATTGGAATTCCCTTGCTGATTTCCTTGCAGGCAGAAAAGCAGCTCAATATGAATTGACATACTCAAATATACCTGGAAATCCACAACCTGTGGCGAAGTGGAAAGCTATTAAGTATGGAGTTTATGTTCAAGATGAATGGACAGTCAGACCTGGTTTAAGATTAACCTATGGACTCCGACTTGATGTGCCAACATTCCCAGATAAGCCCGCATATAATTATAAAGTTGACTCCACATTTAAACCACTTGGATATGATATATCAACCGATAAGGTTCCGAAATATCAGCTTATGTGGGGTCCAAGATTTGGAATTAACTGGGATGTATTAGGTGATAAGACGCTTCAGTTGAGAGGTGGAGTTGGGTTATTCACAGGTCGTGTTCCGTATGTTTGGATTTCAAATCAATACTCAAATACGGGAGTGGAATTTGGAAGGTTGTTCTTAACGGGTGCGTCAGTTCCAGATTTTGTGCCGGATCCATATAACCCACCAAAAGGAGGCACACCAGTTGCGACAACTGAAATTAATGTCACATCTCCAAATTATAAGCTTCCTCAAGTCTGGAGAGCGAGCATAGGAATTGATAAGACGCTTTTCTTTGGTTTCATTGGAAGTATTGAAGCCCAATATACAAAGACCGTTAATGACATTTTATATCAAGATATCAACTTAATACAGCAAGGTTATCTTGCGGATGGGCGACCAATATATGGACGATGGAATTATGTTACGAGAAGATGGGACATACAGAGACGAAATACTGGATTTACACATGTGATTTTACTAACGAATACAACGAAGGGATACGCTTATAATATCGTATTCCAACTTGAAAGACCCGCTATAAGAGATGGTTTCTATGCAAAGTTTGCTTATAACTATGGTGTATCAAGAGATTTAAATAGTGGAACTGCCTCTATTGCACTCTCGCAGTGGAGATTTAATCATGTCATAGATCCAAATAATCCATCTCTTGCGTTCTCATCATTTGATTATAGACATAGGATTCTCACTGCCTTGTCGTATAGGCAAGAAATCTTCGCAGGAATTGCAGTCACGCTTGGCTTGTTCTATAATGGTCTCTCGGGTCAGCCGTATTCCTGGGTATATAGTGGTGATGTAAACGGCGATGGTCAGGTTGAAAACGACCTTGTTTATATCCCAAAGAATAGAGAGGATGTGATACTTGTTGATGCTGCTGGAAATAATTTACCATATACAAATGTTGCTTATGATCAACTTAATGCGTTTATAGAAAGCGATCCGTATTTGAGCAAAAATCGTGGTAAGTTTGCTGAAAGGATGGCTGCCCGCGGACCGTGGTCACATCAAGTTGATGCAAGATTAGCAATTGAAATACCGACAATTTATGGACAAAAACTTGAAATAACATTTGATGTTTTGAACCTTACAAATCTCTTAAACAAAGATTGGGGACTTGTTAAAGCAGTTACCTTCCAAAGGGCATTCTTATTAACATTCCACAGCCTTGATCCTACAACTGGAAAGCCAAGATTCCGTTGGACTGGAACACCAGTGCGTGAGCTTCCGCTTGATCTTGCTTCAAGATGGCAAGCTCAAATTGGGATAAAGTATACATTCTAAAAATTTAAAAAATTCAGTTTAGGGGAGCGGAAATTTGCTCTTTCTGCTCCCCTTTTTTATTTTTTGTAAGATCAGTTAACATATATAGCATTAAAACAAAATTGATGGGTAGATTATGATCATAGCATTGTTGACCGATTTCGGAAATAGAGATTGGTTCGTTGGCGTTATGAAGGCAGTGATTTTAAAAATAAATCCCAATGTTAATATAGTTGACATCAGTCATGAGATTTCGCCTCAAAATGTTAATGAAGCGGGATTTGTTTTGTGGAACGCATATAAACATTTCCCGCCTAAAACAATTTTCGTTTGTGTGGTTGATCCGAAAGTTGGAAGTGAAAGAAAAATTATCGCTGTTGAAACGAAGGAACATATTTTCATTGCTCCGGATAATGGGTTGCTTAATTTAGTTTTAAGCGAAGTTGAACCTTTAAGAGCAGTTTATGTTGAAAATAAAGAATATTTCCTCAAAGACATCAGTTCCACATTCCACGGCAGGGATATTTTTGCCCCTGTTTCCGCTTATATTTCCCGTGGAGTTGATATTGATGAACTTGGAAGCAAAGCCGAATTAAGTTTGACTAAAACAATTTTCATTGATGTCTCATCCGCGGGCGATTATACCGGGGAGATTATATACATTGACAGATTTGGAAACTTGATAACAAATTTAAAAGTGTTCGGGAAGATTGAAGGTGAAGTTAGATTTAAGGAATATATAATTGAAAAAATTTCAACTGCATATGCTGATGTTAACCCAGGCCAAGTTGTCGCATTAGTAAACAGTAGTAATTTGCTTGAGATAGGAATTCGCAATGGAAATGCAAAAGAATTTTTTAAGGCAAATTACGGCGAAAGTTTCATCGCAAAAATTAAACAAGTGATTAAAGATCATTCAAAGCAATAAATTTTGAAAATTTGCACGTAAAATTTATCTTGGATCAAGATTTTAGCAAGAACAAAAACTTTGATTTTCGTATAATGTTGAAAATGTTTAAAATGAAATCAATTGGCTTAGGTGTGGTTTCTGCTTTCCTGCTTGTTTTTCTCTTTTTCGGTTGTTCGTCATCCAAAAAAACAACGGTGGAAAAAATAGGGGAAAAAGATGAAGTTAGGGAGTTAACATACAAGCGAATTGAGAATAAAGATAAAGCAATTGAACACTTCATCGCTGGGCAAGTTTACGAGCTTAAAGGGGATTATGCAAGTGCCATTCTTGAGTATCAAGACGCACTTAGATATGACAAGAGCCCGGGAATTTATAACGCCATTGCGAAGGCATATCAAAAAATCGGAAAACATTCCCTCGCAGTTCAAATGGCTAATGAAGCTATTAAACTTGACTCTTTAAATATATCTTATCGTGAAACGCTCGCAAGTATTTACATTGAGACATTTGAAGTTCAAAAAGCAATAAACGAACTTGAAAAAATTCTTAAAATTGATTCTTTAAATTATGGTGCTTTATATAATCTCGCTCAACTCTACGAAAGCACCAGACCTTTGCGTGCGCTTGAACTTTATAATAAAATTATTGAAAATTACGGTCCCGAATGGAACGCTCTCCAAAGAATTGCTGAATTGTCTTTCCGTTTGGGGAAATATACTGAATCTGCACATGCACTTGAAATGATGATTGAAATAGATCCATCAAACTATGAACTTCGCAAGTTAACCGCGGAAACTTATATAAGTGCTGGTGATTTGCAAAAAGCCAAGTCAATTTTATCTGAACTTATTGAACTTAAACCTTCCGATACACAAGCTCAGATAAGATATGGTGAGGTGCTTCTTCAGTTGGGAGAGAAAGATAACGCTTTGGAAATTTTTAGTAAAATCACAAACAATGATTCCATTGATGTTGATCTAAAACTCCAGTTAGTGGAAGGTTTATTAAGAAGCGCTGGAAAAGACACGATATTGAAGGGTGAAGCAAAGGCGATTTTAAAAAATCTATCTTCAAAGCATCCGAACGAATGGAGAGTTCATTGGTTGCTTGGTGTTATGGCATCTGATGAGAAGGATAACGAAACTGCTTTTAATGAGTTTAAAAAAGTTGTAGACATCAACCCGCAGATCGTTGAAGCATGGCGTGGAATTGGAATTGCTCTTTATGAAATGGGAAAGTTTGAAGAACTTATCAAATGGATGCAAGATGGAGTTGGAAAGTTCCCGGACGATTTTTTCCTTAACTTCATTCTTGGGCTTGGTTATCATCGGCTTGAACGAAATAAAGAAGCGGTGCAACCACTTGAGAAAGCCTTATCGCTTGATTCTAAAAACATTGATGTCATAAGCACACTCGCGCTCGTTTACGATGCGATCGGCGATGCAAGTAAATCTGATTCGCTCCACGAACTTGGTTTAAAGATAAGCCCAAATAATCATCTTCTCTTGAATAATTATAGTTATACACTTGCAGAGCGTGGTGAAAAGCTTGACATTGCTCTTGAGATGGCAAAAAAAGCAATTGAGCAGGAACCTGAAAATCCAGCTTATCTTGATACGATAGGTTGGGTTTATTTTAAACTTGGAAACTATGAGAAGGCAAAGGAGTATATACTCAAAGCAGTTGAGAAAGGCGGAAGTCCCGTTGTGGTAGAACATCTCGGCGATGTTTACTTCAAACTTGGAGACAAAGAAAAGGCAATTGAATATTGGAAAAAAGCGCTTGAGAAAAATCCATCGAACGAGAAATTAAAAGAGAAAATAAAGCGTGGACAAATATAAAATCGCTGTCCTTGTAGTTCTTGCCGTTATTTTCATCTCTTGTGCGCCAACCAGAAAAACCACTGTGGATCATAACATCGGAATTTACTTGGATAGGATAAATATGCGAGATAGATTTGTTAGAACTTTGAACGCAAATGGAAGTGTAACGCTTGATTCTCCTGAACTTTCGGGCACTGCTAAGATAGAAGTAAATTTGAAAAGGCCGGATATTTTAACATTAAAAGTTGAAACGGTTTTCGGAATAGACTTGGGAGAAGCTCATGTTCATTGTGACAATTTTGAAGTCTTTGATAGGTTCAACGATTTAAAAATTCAAGGAAGGGTAAGTAACTACATAAAAAGATATCTTGGAGTGGATTTCACATGCGATGAATTAATTGATATTTTAATAGGTTGTCCAAGAATTGGGGAGTTTGAATTGCAGAATTTTAATGATAACAGGTTAATTATGGTTAGTAAAAATAGCAAGGGAAGTGAAGTTGTTCTAAACTTTAATCAAGAATTTGAACTTGAAAGTTATGCGCTTTTCAAGGATGGTGTTAAGATGTTTGAAGTTAGATATTCAAGATATACAAAATTTGGGGAAATAACGCTACCACGGGTCATAAAAATTTATGATGAACTTGGAAGGGGGATTTATTTGAGTTTTTCGGAAGTTGAAGTAAATCAATAGGATTTTTACAACAAAGCTTAATACAAGGCGTGGCAAAAGAATCTAATTCCAACATTAGATTAAAAAATAAACTGCTTAAAATCTTCAAAGAGATTGAGAAACTTTTCAAGGTTGAACAAAGGGAAAATTCAAACCCACTTGATATTCTGATTGCAACTATCTTGTCTCAAAACACTAATGATATTAACAGTCATAGAGCATATAGGAATTTGAAAGAAAAATTTTCAGATTTTGATTCTATTTTAAATGCGGATGTTAAGGAGATTGAAAAAGTTATAAAAGTTGGTGGGCTTGCTCATCAGAAGGCAAAGCGAATTAAAAAGTTGCTCCTTGAGTTAAAAGAAAAACACGGAAATTTTGATCTCTCTTTTCTTAAGGATCTTTCAGTTGATGAAGGATTGAAATTTTTAACTTCATTTGATGGAGTTGGATTGAAAACCGCCAGTTGTGTTTTGTTGTTCGGATTTAATAAGGATGTCTTTCCAGTTGATACACATATTCACAGGATTTTGAACAGGGTCGGCATAGTTAAGACAAGGACACCTGATGAAACATTTTTGACTGTTCAAAAATTAATTCCTCAAGGGCTTGCTTACCAGCTCCACACGGGATTGATAAAGTTTGGGAGAGCAATTTGCAAAGCTCAAAATCCGTTGTGTGGGATTTGTCCAATTTATAAAATTTGTGGTTTTGAGATGAAGAAGTTCTATCGTAAAAAGAGCCAAAAAATTTAATTTTAGCAAAAGTGAAAATGCGGAATTCATTCTCTTAAACGAGGTTTAAATTTCCGCTTAAAAGTTTTGCGTTTTAAAATTTAACATTTTAATTTTTTAATGTGAATTTTTTAAAAACACAATTTCAAGTTCAATGGTAAAAAGAAGGGAATTTTTAAAGAACTCATTACTTGCTGGAATAGGAGCAATATTGGCAGGAAAATTTAGAATTTTTCAATTCGCTGATAATTCCTACGCTTATGAATCAAATCAAGCAAGTTTACCTGTTTTAATCTCTACTTGGAGACAGGGGATAAAAGCAAACGAGATGGGGCTCAAAGTTTTATCAGAAGGTGGAACAGCTCTTGATGCAGTTGAGCTTGGTGTGCGAACTGCAGAGGACGATCCGAATGTGATGAGCGTTGGATATGGTGGGTTGCCGGATGAATGTGGTCATGTTTCACTTGATGCTTGTATAATGGATTGGGAATTTAACGCCGGGGCTGTTGCATTTGTTCAAAAATGTAAAAATCCTGTATCGGTTGCAAGAAAAGTAATGGAATTAACAAAACATGTTTTCATAGTTGGGGAGGGCGCAGATAGATTTGCGAGGTTAATGGGGTTTCCGGAAGTTGATCTACTAACAGACGAGGCAAGAAAAAGATGGCTTGAGTGGAAAAGAAAAATGAGCCAAAGCGATAATTGGCTTTCTCCAGAAGAAAACCATGATACAATCGCAATGCTTGCGCTTGACAAGCAAAGAAGAGTTGCTGGAGCTGTGACTACAAGCGGGCTTGCTTGGAAAATCCATGGCAGGGTTGGTGATTCACCGATAATTGGAGCTGGATTATATGTTGATGGTGAAGTTGGAGCAGCGGGATCAACAGGGGTAGGGGAAGCAGTTATAAGAACTTGTGGAAGTTTTCTCGTGGTTGAATATATGCGAAATGGAATGCATCCACAAAAGGCGGTAGAAGAAACATTAAAGCGAGTCCTAAAAGTTAACAAAAAGTGGATTGACAAAGATCCAAACTTTCAAGTTGCATTCATAGCTGTTAATTTAAAGGGTGAAATTGGTGCGATGGGATTGAGAAAGGGATTTCAATATGCACTTTATAAAGATGGAAAGAACCAATTTATTGATGCACCAAATTTAATTTAAAATTTAACGGTTTAAGAAATGAAGTTTAAAATTGCTATCTTGGTTTTAGTTTTATCATCTCATCTTTTTTCACAGCTCAAACTTGAAAGCATAGCGCTTGGTTCAGAGCTATCTTATGGGGTCAAAGGAATAAATTATGTGAATAAGGCAACGGGTTTTGGTTTTAGTGGCGAATTAAAATTTAAATTTGATCAAAACTCAAATTGGAAGTTTGGCTTCGTTTCTGGATATAGGGATCTTAAACTTGAGCCATCGGATTCAATGACGATTGAAAGATGGAATTGGGACTATTGGCGAATTTGGTATCGCAGTCATGTTCGCTCTCTTATATCTGATTCAAATTATGCTGTTAATTTGAATCCTGAACAGAGATTGTATGTTTTGCCTGTTAAAATTTATTTAGGTAGGAATTTTGTCTTTAATAAGTTTACATTTCTTACTGGTTTTGTCATTGGTTTAACTTTTTATGAGAGAGCCTTCTGGCTTAATGAGACATGGTGGAAAAGATTTCCAAATGTTTCTGGTGGTGAAACTTATGTCTTTCAGTATTCTTTCAAAAACAATGCGCCAAGTAAAAAGGGAACTGTTTTGAATTTTGGTGTTAAGTTTGAGGCTGGATTTAGAGTGACTAAGGTTGCATCTTTTATATTTGGTTTTGAGTTTGAGCATTATCCAAGCATAAATAAAATAGATAAGGTCGAACTTGGAAAGATTGTGCTTGGTGGTGTTGGAGAATCTTATAAAAACTTCGTTTGAGAGATGTTTTTAAATTAACGACTGGTTTTGCGTTTAATTATTGAAAATTTAATTTTAAAATGAGATGAAAAGAAGCATAGTTATTTTAATTCTCATTTGGGTTTCATCTTTTGCTTCATACGCTCAATTTTCTGCCGGTGTCGAGGGGATTTATATTCTTCCGATCGGTGGCTTTTCAAGTTGGTTTGATAACCATTACTCTGGAACAGTTTACATTGGTCAAACAAGTCAAGAGAACTCTTTTGTTGCAGGTAGGATTGAGTATTACAAATTTTATCGGGAAAATACAGATAAGTTGTATTACAAGGATTTGAGTTTAGAACTGAAAATTTACGGTCTTGGCGCTGAATATAGACACTCTGTTTTTAGAGTTTATTTCTTAAACTTTTATGGAGTTATCGGCGCAGGGTTATATCGCTGGTTCGGTTTACGAGGCGAATACTATTTCAAGGACTCAAGCGGTAATATCATTGATTATATAACGGAACGAAGATATCAAGATTGGAGCGGGGGATTTTGGGGTGGTGGAATGGAGCTTAAAATCTTCCGAAATTTATCTCTAAATTTAAACGCAAGATATCAAATAGTTGTTGGTGAAATGTGGCAAACGCTTGCGTTGAGGCTTGAACAAGCAAGCGGTTTTCAGTGGCTTGGAGTTCAAGCGGGAGTTCAGTTCAAGTTTTAGTTTTAATCTCTTTTATGTAAGTCATCTTCAAAAGTTCAGATAAAAAACGGTGATGTGAAGGATGTTTATCGCAATATGATATATTAATTTTTAGCGTATTGTTTTCTTCCACCAAGTGATATTGATTGGGCTTTATTTCGTATTCCGAAAGAATTTCAATTAACTCGGCTCTACCTTTCCCTTTTTCGTCAACGATTTCAAGATATAGTGTAGTAAAATGGCATTTACCAAGGAGTGCTTTTTCCACATTGGTTAGGAATGTCAAGACGAGAAGGACAATTATGGTAAAAATTGTTGCAAGAATTATTTGTCCTGAACCGATTGCTAATCCAATTGCTGCAACTACGAAAATTGTTGCTGCTGTTGTGATTCCCGTTATTGTTCCCTTGGATTGAATTATTGTCCCGGCGCCAATAAATCCAATACCAGTCACAATTTGTGCTGCAATTCTTCCGGGATCATTTGAGATCTTAATTGAAATAATCGTATAAAGTGCTGAGCCGAGACAAATTAGAATATTCGTTCTAAATCCAGCGGGTTTACCTTTCAATTCTCTTTCAAGACCAATTAATCCACCGAATATAATAGCAAGAACGAACTTGAAAAGATCAAGATGTATTTCTTGCATGGTTGATGTTTCTGTTTATTTGGTAGGAAGTCCATTTTGTGTGTTTTAAACATAATTCGGTTAAAGGACAGATTTCACATTTTGGATTTAAATCAGTGCAATATCCATCTTCAAAGATGTAAAATGCACCATTATCAACATAGAATGGAATTTTTTCAAATTTTAATACGAGTTTTTCAATTAGAGGTCTTAACTTATTTGCTTGAATGATATAAGGGCGTTTTGATTCATAAATAACAGTATCTATTAATCCTGTTCGGCAAAAGATTTTCCCAACATGTCCATCTACTATCATTAAGGTCTCGCTAATTTTTATTTCTGTTACGTGCCAAATTTCATTGAGTAAAAAGACGATCCAATTAACAAGCATCCGGCAGGCTTTTGGATCATTTCCAACCCATCCAGCGGAAAGCGCTTGATGTTTATTGAAAAACTCAAAAAGTTTTATTGGCTTATTGTTTTTTAGTTTTGTAATAACAATATCAAGCAGGTTTTGGTTAGTTTCATTGAGCCATCTAATAAACCCCTCGTAAGCTTTAAAACGATAGGCAAAGAGTGAAATAGGTTTTATTCCACCAATTGCTCCTACTCTGTAAAGTTCAGAACCCTTGTGTCCAGCGATATTTTTAAAAGTTTCAAATAATTTAATTTCGGAAATTTCATGTGGTCTAAAAAATATTTTATCTTCGAAATCAACAACAATTCTAGTAGATAATTCTCGCACTTTTTCAATTTTGGCTTGTTGATTTATTAACACTCTTAAAACCAGATATCTCAAAACTTTTTCGGATTCTTTTCTGTCAAATACTTCTGGGTTTAAATTATCGGGAAATGCTATGTGTTTTCGCCATCTATCTAACCATTTTGATTTTCCTTGTGTTTCAAGCTTTGACAGCAATTTTATCGTGTTTTCATTGGAAAGGCTTTGTTGATATTCTCGAGGCATTTTTAGCAGCAGATTTTTGTGTTGCTATTTTCATTTGCAAAGTTGTTCTAAGACGCTTAGCGTCTTCACGAATGATTAGTTCTACTTCATAATTTTTTTCAAATAGTTTTTCCTTATCTATCTCCATCTTTTCTCTAATTACATTCTCCAACTCAAGATCAATTTCGTATCCTACGCTATTACGGTTTAACATAGCCGCAACTTTACAAGTCGTTCCAGAGCCAGCAAATGGATCAAGTATAGTTTCCCCTTCGTATGAAAATAATTTAATTAATCTATATGGTATTTCCTCAGGAAATGCTGCTATGCCTTCTTCAAGACGGTTTTTTATAGGCAGTACATTAGTTATGTTCCATATATTTAAATACCACTTGTTGCGCTGAAGCTCATTAATATCAATTTTAGAATTTTCTTTTCGTTGGGGTGCGATTTTTTTATAATCAAATTCACCTTTTTGGAATATCAGTATGGTTTCCTGAATATTATCAGGATAAAAATACATTGGATATGGGTGCTGAAGAACAACACCACTTCTTCTGCTTATTCGTATATATCCTTCCGGTTTTATCCAAATAATTTTATCTCTGTATGTAAAACCATTATCAGTATATATCTTAGTTAAATCTGCAACGATCGGATACTTTTTCCCGTTCACGATAACATCATCACAAACGATACAAACAATCCTCCCATCAGATAAGACTCTTTTTATTTCAGATGCAATTTTTTGCATTTTATTTAAATAATCATCGTAATCCTTAAATAATTCTGGGTAATCAAATGGGGCATTGAAATATGGTGGTGATGTCACCACAAGATGTACGCTTCCAGAAGAAAGTTCGGTCATTTTTTCCGCATCGCCGAAAATGATTTTATGTAAAGTTTTCAAGTTTGACTAACTCTTTTTATTTAAACAAGAACCTTATATCCGGCTTCTTCTATTTTCTGCTTTACATCTTCTAAGTTGAGTTCACCAGTGTAGATTATCTCAAGTGTTTTGCTTGTATGGTCAGCTTTTGCTGACACAACATTTTTTAATTCCTTAACTGCTTTTTCAACCGTCATTTCACAATGATGGCATGTCATGCCTTCAACTGTTAAAGTTAATTTGTTCATTTGATCTATAGTTTTAATTTTTTAATTCTCAATGAATTTAATACAACTAAAATTGAGCTAAGTGACATTGAAATTGAAGCAAAAATTGGCTGAAGGGAAATTCCAGCTATTGGGTATAAAACACCACCAGCGATCGGGATTAAAATCACATTATAAAAGAAAGCCCAAAAAAGATTTTGCTTTATTATCCTATAAGTTTTAGCTGATAGTTTTATTACTTGATAAACTCCTTTTATGTCATCTTTCATCAAGATCATATCCGCAGTCGCTGATGCGATATCTGTTCCTGAACCGATTGCAATACCTACATCAGCTTTTGCAAGTGCCGGGGCGTCGTTAATTCCATCTCCAACCATTGCAACTATGTAACCAGAATTTTTAAGTTCTTCTATTTTTTCTGATTTTTGGTCAGGCAAAACTTCTGCGAAAATTTTATCAACTCCAATTTGGTTGGCAATTGCTCTTGTAGTTTTGTAATTATCTCCACTTAAAATCGCTATATCAATTCCAAGTTTCTTTAGGTTTAAAATTGTGGCTTTTACATCATGCTTTATCGTATCTGAAATTGCGATTATTCCAGCTATTTTGCCATTAATAGCAATAAATACCGATGTTTTCCCTTGATTTGTTAAAAGATCAATGGTTCTTTCATAACCCTTAGTTTCAATATTTAGGTTTTTCATGAAAGTTGTATTACCAACTGCTACTTCATTTGAATCAACATTTGCAAAGACACCTTGCCCTGATATTGAGAAAAAGTTTTTGGGTTCAAAAAGTTTTAGATTTCTTAACCTTGCATATCTTACTATGGCTTCTGCAAGTGGATGTTCTGAATTTCGTTCAACAGATGCAGAGAATCTTAAAAGGTCATTTTCTGATATGTTGCTAAGCTTTATTATGTCTGTTACTTCAGGTTTCCCGTAGGTTATTGTACCAGTTTTATCAAATACGACCATGTTAATTTTGTTTGCAATTTCAAGCGCCTGTGCGTTTTTTATTAAAACACCATATTCAGCTGATTTACCAGTTGCTACAACTATTGCCGTTGGAGTCGCAAGTCCAAGCGCACATGGACAGGCAACGATCAAAACGGAAATAAAGTTCATGAGTGCAAATGTAAAACTATATCCGGAAAGATACCAAATTAAGAAGCTTAAGAATGCTATTCCAATCACAATTGGCACGAAAACTGAGGCAACTTTATCAGCGAGTTTCTGTACGGGTGGTTTTGTCGCTTGAGCGTCTTTAACCAGTTGAATTATTTTTGCAAGCAGTGTGTCTTTTCCTACATTGCTTACTTTAAATTTAAAACTTCCAGCTTTGTTAAGAGTTGAACCTATAACTAAATCGCCAGGCTTTTTCTCAACAGGCATACTTTCTCCAGTTATGATCGACTCATCAATGGAAGCATAACCTTCAATTATCACTCCATCAACAGGGATTCTCTCGCCAGGTTTAACAAGAACTATATCTTCTACTTTTACTTCTTTAATTGGTACAACTATTTCTTTCCCCTCTCTAATTATCGTCGCGGTTTGTGGCTGTAGGGAAGAAAGTTTTTTAATTGCTTCCGTTGTCTGAGATTTCGCTCTCGCTTCAAGGAGTCTACCTAAGAGAACGAATGTAATTATAACAGCAGATGTCTCATAATAAACATCCTGTGCTTTTCCAGTTAATTCGAAGATTTTAGGATAAAATGTCACAATAGTGCTATAGATATATGCAGAGCCAGTGCCAATTGCTATTAGTGTGTTCATATCCATTGATAAGTGCCGAATTCCGAATATGAAACTTTTAAAAAATTTGCCACCACCATAAAAAATCACAGGAGTTGTAAGAGCGAAGAGAATATAATTAATGAGAGTTCGGTTTTCGGTGTGGTAAAAAAGGTGTAACACCATGTCGATGAGAATAAATCCAGTAAAAATTGCACTGATAATGAATCGTTTTTTAAGGTCCTCAAATTCGCGCTTTCTTACAATTTCATCGTAAAGTTCTATTTCTTCTTCAGGGATCTGATGAACTTTATAGCCAAATTTTTCTAATTCTTCTTTTATATTGTCAGGTGTAACAAGGGTAGGGATAAATTCAACTGTCACCGTTCCAACTGCAGGATTTACTGAAACATTAATAACGCCGTTTATCTTTAAAATAGTATTTTCAAAGTGTGATACAGACGCAGTGGAAAGTCCTTCAACTGGGAAATTTATTTTTTGTATAGCGACATCATAGCCAATTGATTTTACTAATTGTATTACATCTTTCAGGTTTATTAGTTTTTCTTGTTCAACTTCAATTGTTGCTTTTTCAGTTACTAAATTAACATTAGCATTTTTTACACCTGGGATCTTTAGAAGGTTATTTTGGACTTTCAGGACACAACTGGCGCAAGTCATCCCAACAATTGGAATATCTATCCTTAAAAATTTGCTTTCCTTGCTTTTCTCTATTTCCTTGCTTTGTTCTTTCATTTTCCCGGCGTCATATATAATCTTTTTTCAAATATAAGTTTTCGGTCCTAAAAAATCAATTCAAGCTTAAGAACCTTGTAAAGGAAATATCAAAAGTTTTTCTTTAGATTATCGTTGAGGCGATTGTTGTTTATAAAATAATTTTTTTTAAAAGATTGGATTTTTTAAATTTAAATTTGCGAAGAAAAATATAAACTTTATCTGACGATGAAAAAAATCCTGGTGTTGATTCTTTTGCCCTCGCTAATTCTCGCGCAGAAACCACAAGATAACCGTTCAACGAACATTGGAAGAATTGGTCTTGCAGTCAATTCATATGGGCAAATTGGCAATGGATTTAATCCATCATTTTGGCCATCTCAGCCTTCGTGTGAGTTTCCAATTAAGCCAGTTAGAACGAGAATTGAACATCTTTTTAACGGTGGTTTATGGGTTGGAGGTTATGGTAAGAGTGGATTAACCGTTACAACAGCCACTCACGATAGGCGTTTTTCAAGTGAATTTACGCAGAGAGTTGATCAAGGTTTGTATGAGCGTTCAAGCTTGCTTGAATCAAGATATTATAGCCCTGATGCAATAAGTCATCAGGATTTTTATTGTGATTTTACAGATACAAATATGATAAATCCATTAACAGGGGAACCGATCTCAGGACATAATCCGCTTGGGGTTTCAGTTCGTTTTGAAACCTATGCTTGGCAATATTCAATTGCGGATAATTTTGTGATTCTAAATTTCAAAATAAAAAATGTCACTAATGTTGCAATTGAAAGTTTATATGTTGGGCTTGTTACTGATCTTGTCGTAAGAAATACAAATTATAGATTTCCTGCAGAGGGTTCTGTTTTTTACTCTGGAACTGGTCTTGGTTATATTGATAGCTTAAGGCTACACTATGCTTTTGATGCTGAAAATAGACCCACGGATGGTCAAACTGATAGTTATATTGGGATTAAACTTTTGGGAACAGAACCATTGCTTGGTGGACATTTAGATAGCCTGAACAAGTATACAGTTTATCAGGTTTGGCAATTTAGAGCAAGCACAGGTGATCAGGATTTGATTTCGCCTGCAAATGATCAGCAAAGATACGACAAGATGCGGATTCAATTTCCACCTGCAAAAATTCCAAGTTTGAAAAGCCCAGGGAATAGATATACTCTAATTTCAGCTGGTCCTTTCCCGACGCTGTATCCGGGCGATTCAGTAAGTGTTGCTTTTGCTGTGATATGTGCGAAGAAATATGGAGATGATCCACAAAGAGATGATACTCCGTTGAGTAAAAAGTTGCTCATCGAAAGTGCAATATGGGCTCAAAAAACTTATAACGGTGAAGATAGAAACGGAAATGGAATTCTCGATCCTGGAATAAAGGATTTAGATGGAAACGGAAGAATTACGAGATTCATTTTCCCAACAATTTTGCCACCACCAAAAGTTAAAGTTGTCCCTGGAGATAGAAAAGTTGATATTTACTGGGATAGATCGGTTGAAGATGTTGTTGATCCTGTCCTGAATAGGAAAGATTTTGAAGGTTATAGAATTTATATGACAAAACATGGATTTGATATTGGGTTTGTGCGAGCAGGCGAAGAACCATATATCTTGATTGCGGAATTTGACAAGTTAGGTAATAATGTTGGTTTTAACACAGGATTTGGAGCTATTAAACTTCAGACACCAGTAACTTTCCCAGATGACACAGTGCGATATTATTATAAGTTCACAGTTGAAAACTTGTTAAACGGGTGGCAATATATTTTTGGAGTTGAAGCATTTGATGAGGGCGATCCAGATAATAATATACCAAGTCAATCAAGCGTCAGGGTTATGCGCCGAGTTATACCAGGTTCACCACCTGCATCGGATAAATCAAAAGAAGTTGGAGTTTATCCAAATCCATACTATGCAAAGGCAATATGGGACGGCGCAGGTGGAGAGCGAGAAAGAAAAATTTACTTTTACAATTTGCCGAGAAAATGTGAAATAACTATTTACACACTTGCTGGTGATATTGTTGATAGATTTATCCATGATGCTGATACATACACTGGAACAGATATTCAATGGTTTCAGGTTTATGGAGATGGAACTCAAAAATTTTCAGGTGGAGAACACGCTTGGGATTTGATTTCAAAATATGATCAAGCAATAGCAACTGGACTTTACCTTTTTACGGTCAAAGATCTTGAGACAGGTGAAATCAAGCGAGGTAAGTTTGTAATAATTAAATAAATAAGCCAAAATT
>JBCNVC010000190.1:0-1817 GCA_039630395.1 Candidatus Kryptonium sp.
GTCTGCATCATGATGAGCTCTCACGGCAAAGGTGATATCTTCAGGAAAATCCCATTTCTTCAAAAGGTATCCACCAACCATTCCATGATCAACTCCTAGGACAAACCACTCTATCTGTAAAAAATCCCAGGAAGGATTCTCTCTTGTTATTTCATGAAATTTAGCCTCCTCCAGATTGGTATACAAATCAAGGACGATTTTACCTAAATCATGCAAAAGAGAAGCAATATAGAGACTCTCTTTTTTTTCTGGTGAGAGTTTGAGTTCATTTGCAATCTCCTCAGCTATGAAAGCGCAATTTATTGAATGTAGCCAGATATCCTTAGCGCTAATCCCATAACCGGTTAAATTCTGAGAAAAATATTTTCCCGATACAGATGCTAAGAGGATCAATTTAATTTGGTCTGTTCCAAGATACATAAAAGCTTTGAGAAGGGAATCTACCTTTTGAGGTAAAGAAAAGGCGGCAGAATTCACCAATTTTAGGAAATTAACAGCTATTCCTGGATCGCTTTTTATAACCTCCTCAAGCTCTCTAAAATCCACCTCATCCCGTCTCAACAGTTCCAGTGCTCTCCTTGCTGTCTCTGGAAAAGTGGGAATAGTATCGACTTTATTGAAAATTCTCTCCAATAAAAATTCACTCATATCTCTCTATCCTGTTTTGGATTCTTAAAAGGAAAACCAGCTCTTTACCATTGATTTCAAGAGCTAAAGGCTCCGATAATTTTACCCTTTTAACCACTGATCTCTCGTCAATGCCCATCTTCTTGAGCCACGACTCTGCGAGCTTTAAATTCTTTTCAGCAAGGTCTAGATTCTCTGGATTTTCCTTAAAAACACTTGCTCCTGCTAAAAACCATTTACAAGCTAATACATCAACATTTAATCTCTCCAATTCCTCCTGAAACTTATTTAGAATAGTTTCACCGGAGTGGATCATGGCACCATCGATCTCTAGGTCGAATTCCTTGTAAGGAAAAAGATAGGTTAATAAACCATAAATCTGTTTGGACCTATTGATAAAGCCTAAAGCTATTCCTGCCCCTAGACAATCTGATTTAAGATTGAGAGACTTCTTTGATATAATTTCATAATTCCCCCTGGATACCTTTATGATCATGATCTACCCTCTTGATTATTCAAAAATTCTCAATCTTTTGGTTTTGGCCTTAACGATATCCAACTGATCAATTTCCTCTAATGCTTTCACTACCTGTTCCTCTCTGGTTTCATGAGTTAACATCACGATGGGAACAGCTCCCTTTCTTATCTGTCTTCCTATTTGTACCACCGAGGAAATACTGATACCATGGTGGCCCAGTATGCCAGAAATCTTTGAAAGGACTCCTGGTCTATCTACCGCGGAAAATCTGAAATAGTATCTAAAAACGCTATCTTTCATGGAGACAAGTCTCAACTCCTTGTCTCCCCTAAATGGATACTTTATTAGAGGAAACTTGTTGAACCGAAGGTATTCCACTGCAGATATAATGTCGCTCATAACCGCACTGGCTGTAGGCTCCTTGCCAGCTCCCAATCCGTAGAGTAATACATCGCCCACGAAATCACCTTTGATATAAATAGCATTATAGTTCAATCTTATAGAAGTCAAGATATGATTTTCTGGAAGCAAGGCTGGATAAACCCTTATTTCAAACCCCTTTCTGGTCTCCCTTGCCTCTGCCAAAAGCTTTACAATATATCCAAACTGTTTGGCAAACTTTAAATCCATAAGATCTATTTCATTAATACCCTCCACGTATATTCTATGTGAAGGTATAAAAACCCCAAAGGCTAGACTAGCAAGGATAGAG
>JBCNVC010000191.1:0-1815 GCA_039630395.1 Candidatus Kryptonium sp.
GGGATTGAAACTAACCTTGTTCAAGTAAACAATAACCTCCTCCCTCGTTTGAATCGAACCTGTGAGGGATTGAAACGAGAGAATTTTTGGTTATCCAGGATTCAATTTTTATGGGTTTGAATCGAACCTGTGAGGGATTGAAACGAACGTGGGTGCAACCTGTCTTGCTAGCTATATAGCGTTTGAATCGAACCTGTGAGGGATTGAAACTAACAACTCCATTTTATTTACCTCCTTTGTTTTTGTGTTTAGTTTGAATCGAACCTGTGAGGGATTGAAACTGTGTCCGCCATCTTTACCTCACCAATTATGTTTTTAAGTTTGAATCGAACCTGTGAGGGATTGAAACACATACCAATAGCAAAATTTTATTTTTGAACTGTTTGTTTGAATCGAACCTGTGAGGGATTGAAACGAGCTCAACCCCCGTAATTTTTATCAGCTTGTCAAGTTTGAATCGAACCTGTGAGGGATTGAAACTGGTTGAAACGGGGCTTCGTTGGGCTAATTTTATGTGTGTTTGAATCGAACCTGTGAGGGATTGAAACGACTCCTGGGAGACCCCACAAGAAAACGGGGACCCGTTTGAATCGAACCTGTGAGGGATTGAAACAAAATCTCATAGATTCTAAGCAAATTCATTGTATCCACGTTTGAATCGAACCTGTGAGGGATTGAAACAGTTGAGGGATTCTGCAATAAGAAAATGTTGTCTGTAGTTTGAATCGAACCTGTGAGGGATTGAAACTTACTAGCAGCGATGATATGCAACGAACCCGGACCGTGTTTGAATCGAACCTGTGAGGGATTGAAACCTTTACCGCCGAAACACTTGACCCAGTAAACCCACCTGTTTGAATCGAACCTGTGAGGGATTGAAACCGATTTCGCAATAGATAAATTAAATCATTGTATTTGACCAGTTTGAATCGAACCTGTGAGGGATTGAAACGCATTTTCATTTGTACAACCTTTTTTGTTTTTGTTTGGTTTGAATCGAACCTGTGAGGGATTGAAACGGAAGTTCCCCTTCATATTTTAGAGATACAAAACGTCGTTTGAATCGAACCTGTGAGGGATTGAAACTGCTTTTAATTACTCTCAAAGCATTTTCCAGTGTTTGTTTGAATCGAACCTGTGAGGGATTGAAACACTTGTTGGTTTTTGTCCTGAAAGGGGAAAAGATAATGTTTGAATCGAACCTGTGAGGGATTGAAACGGGTTTAGTTCTTCCCAGACCTCAACGTTTTTTCGGTAAGTTTGAATCGAACCTGTGAGGGATTGAAACTCACGAAGAAGTCTTCTAA
Organism: Candidatus Kryptonium sp.; assembly: GCA_039630395.1. Taxonomy (GTDB): domain Bacteria; phylum Bacteroidota; class Ignavibacteria; order Kryptoniales; family Kryptoniaceae; genus Kryptonium. The sequence goes on from JBCNVC010000191.1 coordinate 1,308, forward strand.
ATCAGGAGCTACATAGCCCTGTTTGAATCGAACCTGTGAGGGATTGAAACGGGTTTATTTTAGCACAGTATTCTAAATACTTTGTGTTTGAATCGAACCTGTGAGGGATTGAAACACGTTTTTCCATCTGTCTACCACAATGTACAGACCATGTTTGAATCGAACCTGTGAGGGATTGAAACTCCAACGGAATAAATGCTTTCTCCCTTGGGTGATCCCAGGTTTGAATCGAACCTGTGAGGGATTGAAACATCTTTTTGTTTGGTCTCCCCCGTATATCCATGTTTGAATCGAACCTGTGAGGGATTGAAACGAAGGAGCCACCTCAACGAGGACTCCCTCGCTAACCCGTTTGAATCGAACCTGTGAGGGATTGAAACTGGGAAAGTTTGATATCGTACAGCCTCGCCTTCATTTGTTTGAATCGTACTTGTGAGGGATTGGGGTATGTTTGATTTTGTTTGTTGGTTTGTGTGGTTGTTGAGTTTGGAGTGTGTTTGTAATGGGT
>JBCNVC010000192.1:0-1806 GCA_039630395.1 Candidatus Kryptonium sp.
AAAAGGAGCATCGCAGATTGCTTGAAGAAAAATTAAAGGAACTTGAATCCGAGGTTTCAGTTCTTGATGGAATAAGATCAAGTTTTGAATATTATGAATAAGAAAATATGGAGTTGAAAATGAAGCAAGAAAAGGAAATTTTGCGTTTCTCTTTGTCATGGAGAATTCAACATTTCCTTTTAATGGTGAGCGTAGTGCTTTTGATAATAACTGGTTTTGCCTTAAGATATCATGATACCTGGTTTGGGAAATTTTTGATATTTATTGAGGGTGGTTTTGAGGCGAGAGGAACTCTGCATAGGATTTCAGCAGTGCTTCTTTTCATTACGGCAATCTATCATTTGATCTATATTCTTTTCACAAGCGAGGGGCGAAAAGAATTTAAAGACTTATTACCGCACAGAAAAGATTTTCTGGATTTCATTGAGAATGTAAAATATGACATTGGGAAAAACGAGAAGCCCCCAATGTATGGTAGATATTCTTATAAAGAAAAAATTCAATATTGGGCTTTCTTTATTTTTGTTGTATTGATGATATTGAGTGGATTTGTTTTATGGTTTCATAATTATCTTTTCGGGATTTTACCAAAGTGGTTCTTTGATCTTTCGCAGGCATTACATAGTGCGACTGCGACGCTTATAATAACTTTTCTCGTTCTATGGCATCTTTATCTTGTTCATTTTTCACCAAGTAATTTCCCAATGAATGCTTCTTTCTGGCACGGCTATGTTTCGGAAGATTGGCTTAAAGCAAATCATTATCTTGAATATCTTGAGATAAAAAATAAAGAAAGTGAAAAGAGATGAAAAAGTTTTGGTTGTTGATAATCTTTGTTTTCTTCTTTTTTGAATTTTCAATTTCGCAGATCAAGAATGAACGATGTTTGATTTGTCACGGTGTGAAAAATTTTGGAATCGCTGAAGGTGGGAAGTTTATATCGCTTTATGTTTCAAAAAAGGATTATGAAACCTCTGTTCATGGCAAATTTGCCTGTGTTTCATGCCATGTTGATGTTCGCGTTATACCGCATTTGACAAAACTGCGAAAGATTCATTGCTTGCAGTGTCACTTTGAAGATAATGTCGTTGGGGCTCCAGTTGCAGCGAAGCCTGAAAAATATAAAGAAAGTATTCATGGAAGAACGCTTGCCAAGGGTAAAAGCGCCCCAGATTGTAAAGATTGTCACACGGTTTCATTATGTCAAACTGATTCTGAAGATTTTATGTATCAGGCTGGAATATCATGTCAAGATTGTCATTCGGGAGAGAAAAATTTGCCTGCGAGACCAAGTGCTGAAATTTGTGGGGCTTGTCATGAACAAAGTTATGTGGATGATTTTGTTGGAAAGCAAAAGCAACTTAGAGAATTAATTGCAAGATGGAATAATTTAATTCCAGAAATGATCAGAAGTTTGAAAGTAAGTAGCAGTATAGCAAAATTTGACGAGATTAGAAAAATGATTTAAGAATTTGAGAATGAAGGTTCTTTTGGAGCTCATAATTTGCAATTTATTGATGAATTAACTCAAAAAATTGAGAAGTTTATCGGAAAATTTGGATTTGTGGAAAAACAAAGTTTAAAATAAGCAACAATGACCTTAGTGAAGAAAAATAAAATATTCCTAAAGTTTGGCATAGGAATCGTTGCAGTTTTATTTGTTTTAGCTTTTTCTGTTGAATTTACATCTCGTCCGTCATTTTGCCCGACTTGTCATTATATGGAACCATTTTATGAAAGCTGGAAGGCGTCTTCGCATAGAGATGTCACCTGTGTTAAATGTCATTTCCCGCCGGGGTTTGCTGG
>JBCNVC010000193.1:0-1797 GCA_039630395.1 Candidatus Kryptonium sp.
TTGAGTGTGTGAGTTAGTTTTATTGAAGTATTATTTTACCGTGGGTTTGAATCGAACCTGTGAGGGATTGAAACAACCGATTCCACAAAGCTTTGGGGACTTGCCCCATCTGTTTGAATCGAACCTGTGAGGGATTGAAACTGAATGGCGTTCATCATCTCATCGCTTGGATAATCAGTTTGAATCGAACCTGTGAGGGATTGAAACTTTAAATACTCTAATTGTTCTTGCATTCGCATTTTGGTTTGAATCGAACCTGTGAGGGATTGAAACTTTTACAATCCGCTCTTTATTACCAGCCAATGAATTGGTTTGAATCGAACCTGTGAGGGATTGAAACGGCCATATCGGCCCAGAGGTTATGAACAAGCGATAAAAAGTTTGAATCGAACCTGTGAGGGATTGAAACGATTTTGTTTTTAATTAGTTTAAAAAAGTATTGAGTAGTTTGAATCGAACCTGTGAGGGATTGAAACAGATAATACGAATACTTTTTAATTATCCTCCATATTTCGTTTGAATCGAACCTGTGAGGGATTGAAACGGGGTGCGACATCATCTGGCAAAAGCAGTTTGGCTTGTTTGAATCGAACCTGTGAGGGATTGAAACAATTATGTCTGTTTCTGTTACGCCGAATCTTTCCTTGTTTGAATCGAACCTGTGAGGGATTGAAACGGAACCCAAAATGCGGTTGCAGATCCAGTCATTCGTGTTTGAATCGAACCTGTGAGGGATTGAAACTATTAAAAGAAGAACTGGGCGATTTTTATCGCTTGTTCATGTTTGAATCGAACCTGTGAGGGATTGAAACGTTTTTATAACATGCTCTGCCTTTTCTAATATTCCTCTTGTTTGAATCGAACCTGTGAGGGATTGAAACGTAGAATATGCAAAAATTCAGCAAGACTTGTCCGTGTTTGAATCGAACCTGTGAGGGATTGAAACGCAATACGATATTTTCGTCGTAAAAAACGAGTTCATAAGTTTGAATCGAACCTGTGAGGGATTGAAACATATAACAGAGGACAAAGTTCAAAAGATTGAATATGTGTTTGAATCGAACCTGTGAGGGATTGAAACTGTTTTTGTAATTCAAATAAAGTATAATAACTCTGGGTTTGAATCGAACCTGTGAGGGATTGAAACTAGTAAAATCCTCCTTTTTTTTGCTTCACTTTAACCGCGTTTGAATCGAACCTGTGAGGGATTGAAACTATTTTAGAGATACAAAACGTCCGTTTTGCACAAGAAGTTTGAATCGAACCTGTGAGGGATTGAAACTTGCTATTGTCAATGGCATTTGCTTTTTTAATACTCGTTTGAATCGAACCTGTGAGGGATTGAAACACTTTTTGAATTTCTATTTCCCCCTTTCTAACAATTGTTTGAATCGAACCTGTGAGGGATTGAAACAATAAAGAAAGAAGAGAACTGGGCACACGGAAGTAAACGTTTGAATCGAACCTGTGAGGGATTGAAACACCAGCGAGTTTGGGAATTTTTTCACTAGTTTGAATCGAACCTGTGAGGGATTGAAACATCAATTCAAGCACAAAGTTTTCAAAGTTTTCAAAGTTTGAATCGAACCTGTGAGGGATTGAAACCAAAATCAGGAAAGCACAGTTCCTCTATTTTTTTTACGGTTTGAATCGAACCTGTGAGGGATTGAAACCAAATGCGGGGGCAAGCAAGAATCAAGTTAAAGGCAGTTTGAATCGAACCTGTGAGGGATTGAAACTCAAATATTCTCAGTTGCTCCCTCGCCTCACCAACTCCGTTTGAATCGTGCATGTGGG
>JBCNVC010000194.1:0-1803 GCA_039630395.1 Candidatus Kryptonium sp.
GGATTGAAACTTGACCCAACTATGCTATTTACAAACTTGGTACCCGTTTGAATCGTACCTGTGAGGGATTGAAACTATCTAATTCTATCGCTTTTTTGTTTATTTTTACTTTGTTTGAATCGTACCTGTGAGGGATTGAAACTTGCACCACCTCATTTTGTTTTTGAAACTTCACTTTAACCAGTTTGAATCGTACCTGTGAGGGATTGAAACATAGAATTGCATTGCTTTGCTTTGTTTACATTTACCAGTTTGAATCGTACCTGTGAGGGATTGAAACATTATGTCTGTTTCTGTTACGCCGAATCTTTCCTCTGTTTGAATCGTACCTGTGAGGGATTGAAACTTCCATCTTCTCCATCTTCGCCATCGTTGCTATTTGTTTGAATCGTACCTGTGAGGGATTGAAACTACTTCATACGGCAGTTCTCCAACAAATTCAAGAAAAGTTTGAATCGTACCTGTGAGGGATTGAAACAGTTTTTCATTTTTCACCCCCATTGTATTTTACATCAAGGTTTGAATCGTACCTGTGAGGGATTGAAACGTGTCAAACTCGGTCGCAAAAATTTTCCCGTCTCTTACCTGTTTGAATCGTACCTGTGAGGGATTGAAACGATAGAGTCAACTTGTTGCTGATTTTTTTCTGATTTTGTTTGAATCGTACCTGTGAGGGATTGAAACACTTAATAAAATCAACTATTTCAATTTGATCTCTCAAAGTTTGAATCGTACCTGTGAGGGATTGAAACCCATTATTCGTTATTATTTTGTTCCGCTTGAATTGTGTTTGAATCGTACCTGTGAGGGATTGAAACTTTTTAGGGATTAATATGCACAAAAGGAGTGTGGATGAGTTTGAATCGTACCTGTGAGGGATTGAAACCAATATATCCACTGCAAATTATCAAAATAAACCTGTTTGAATCGTACCTGTGAGGGATTGAAACTTCAATGCTTTCATAAACATCTTTGCAATAACAATGGTTTGAATCGTACCTGTGAGGGATTGAAACGGCTGCAAACTCCCAAGCCCTCGGCGTGCTTTTGAAAACCAGGTTTGAATCGTACCTGTGAGGGATTGAAACCATTTTCTCGTCTTCTGCAAGAAGTAGAACTCTATCAGTTTGAATCGTACCTGTGAGGGATTGAAACAAACTTTTAATTGCTATCTTGTTGCGGAAATTCATCACGTTTGAATCGTACCTGTGAGGGATTGAAACCCCGAATATGAATAAGCGGGCGGAACGGGGAATTATGTTTGAATCGTACCTGTGAGGGATTGAAACTTAGAAATTATTTTACATTTTTTAACTATTTGATTTAGTTTGAATCGTACCTGTGAGGGATTGAAACAAAGGCAAGGAGATATAATAAATGCTCAAATGCCCCGTTTGAATCGTACCTGTGAGGGATTGAAACTGTCTTTTTGATTTACTTGTGGAGAAAGCGAGCACCAGGTTTGAATCGTACCTGTGAGGGATTGAAACACTTATTATTAGTGTAAGCCCTAACAGCCTCTAATTGTTTGAATCGTACCTGTGAGGGATTGAAACAACATAAATCACAACCTCATCTCCTTCTTTGTAGTCGGTTTGAATCGTACCTGTGAGGGATTGAAACTTGCAACATATACTCGCAGGCTTCTAACCAGATTTTGTTTGAATCGTACCTGTGAGGGATTGAAACAATTCACATTTCCTTGTGGCGCTTTGCAATCAAGATAGTTTGAATCGTACCTGTGAGGGATTGAAACTTATTTGATGAGAATACCTCCAACGCCGAACCAGTTTCGTTTGAATC
>JBCNVC010000195.1:0-1783 GCA_039630395.1 Candidatus Kryptonium sp.
CCATCTTCGCCATTGTTGCTATCGTTTTCTCCTGTTTGAATCGAACCTGTGAGGGATTGAAACCAGCAACAAGATAGCTTTGAATTTTGGGGCTGGGAATCGTTTGAATCGAACCTGTGAGGGATTGAAACTCTTTATCTTCTATCATCTTGCCTTTTGAAAATCTAAGTTTGAATCGAACCTGTGAGGGATTGAAACTTGGATTTCGTTCACCGACCGAATTTGCAATCCAAGCTGTTTGAATCGAACCTGTGAGGGATTGAAACTTAAAAATTGCGTTAAAAGTGTTAAGTTGTTTTGTTGTTTGAATCGAACCTGTGAGGGATTGAAACGGGCTCATTGCCCAGTATGCCCCGCTACTTCGTGAGTTTGAATCGAACCTGTGAGGGATTGAAACTGCCTTCGCAAACTATAACCCCGCCATTTCTAATTATTTTGAATCGAACCTGTGAGGGATTGAAACTTCTAAAGGAATAAATGTAGCAAAAATCATTGTTTGAATCGAACCTGTGAGGGATTGAAACGATTTTAGCTTAATTGTTTTTTTAACCGTGATCATTGTTTGAATCGAACCTGTGAGGGATTGAAACCATAAGCATAAATTTTTTCATTTTCGGAGTAACAGGAAGTTTGAATCGTACCTGTGAGGGATTGAAACAATTCTCACAACATTGACTCCTGGCTCAAAATAAGCGGTTTGAATCGAACCTGTGAGGGATTGAAACGTCCCGCTCGGGAAATAAAGACCGCTTGGTTAAGTCGTTTGAATCGAACCTGTGAGGGATTGAAACTCTCGTTCAATGTCAATTATTTCATTTCCAACTATGTTTGAATCGAACCTGTGAGGGATTGAAACTACCTCAATTTTGCTCTTTATCTTGTGTTTTAGTATTTGTGTTTGAATCGAACCTGTGAGGGATTGAAACGGTTTAGCTTCAAAAATGCACCACGTCTCTTTTCGTCGTTTGAATCGAACCTGTGAGGGATTGAAACTGTTTACGGCCCTCCAGGGACTGGAAAATCATCATTCGTTTGAATCGAACCTGTGAGGGATTGAAACGAACTCTTCTAACTCAGGGAAGGTGATATACCCTTCCCGTTTGAATCGAACCTGTGAGGGATTGAAACGCACCAATTAACAGAAGACCAAATTCAAGAACTAATGTTTGAATCGAACCTGTGAGGGATTGAAACGTCTGAAAACCTTTAATTTTTTCAATAAACTTGTTTGAATCGAACCTGTGAGGGATTGAAACACTTTTTGAATTTCTATTTCCCCTTTTCTAACAATTGTTTGAATCGAACCTGTGAGGGATTGAAACCACGCCCGTGCCACAAATTCCCAGGCACGGGGCGTGCTTGTTTGAAACGAACCTGTGAGGGATTGAAACGTACGACATTTCTTAAATCATCGACAGCTTGTTGTATGTTTGAATCGAACCTGTGAGGGATTGAAACAATCGCACACGCTTTAAATTTTGATACAAATGTTGAGTTTGAATCGAACCTGTGAGGGATTGAAACATTCCCAATTGTCTTATTAACACTCGTCCCACGCTTCGTTTGAATCGTACCTGTGAGGGATTGAAACTAACTTAATCATTTTTTAATCCTATACTTTTTTTTTGGTTTGAATCGAACCTGTGAGGGATTGAAACTTAATTTAATCATTTTACATACCATTTTTGTTTTTGTGTTTGAATCGTACCTGTGAGGGATTGAAACAAAGCGTATGATCTAAGGCATCTCCGCCTTTCCAAGTGGGGGTATATTTATCAACTCA
>JBCNVC010000196.1:0-1773 GCA_039630395.1 Candidatus Kryptonium sp.
AAGCAAGTTTGAATCGTACCTGTGAGGGATTGAAACATAAAAATCTAAAAAAACAAACGGAGGATTAAACAAGTTTGAATCGTACCTGTGAGGGATTGAAACTTGCTTAAAGTGTGCTGAAATGAGGCATAAATGCAATGTTTGAATCGTACCTGTGAGGGATTGAAACATTGGATAAAAAGAGTTTGGAAAACTTTTTAAACGAAAGGGGGTTTGAATCGTACCTGTGAGGGATTGAAACAGCAAATCAAGCACCTTATCACCTTGCTTGATTATTTCTGTTTGAATCGTACCTGTGAGGGATTGAAACGACTACAGGGTTGGGAACTCTGAACTCTTCTAACTCGTTTGAATCGTACCTGTGAGGGATTGAAACTTGGATACATTTCTCTCAAAGCATGGTCATCAATTTTCGTTTGAATCGTACCTGTGAGGGATTGAAACACTAAATAATAAATTTCCTCCATAAAACTTGTTTCTGGTTTGAATCGTACCTGTGAGGGATTGAAACGGAATAAAGACAATGTTAAGATATGCCATAGTTGTTTAGTTTGAATCGTACCTGTGAGGGATTGAAACTTGTTTTCCTTACCCTGCCAATACAAAAATTGACACAGTTTGAATCGTACCTGTGAGGGATTGAAACAGATTATTAAACATTTCGGGCGTGAATGTCAAGTAAAGTTTGAATCGTACCTGTGAGGGATTGAAACCTTGAAGAAAAAAGAGCTTACAGATAAGGAATGTCAGGGTTTGAATCGTACCTGTGAGGGATTGAAACTAAAAAGTGCGTCAAATTATACATTTCAGCGAGCGAGTTTGAATCGTACCTGTGAGGGATTGAAACAATTTTGATACAATATCTTTGACTAATTCTCTAAAAAAGTTTGAATCGTACCTGTGAGGGATTGAAACAATTTATCTAAAATTTTTATACTCAAAAGTTTTTATAGCGTTTGAATCGTACCTGTGAGGGATTGAAACTAATAGAATACATAATACAATACACAAAAGCATTGCAGTTTGAATCGTACCTGTGAGGGATTGAAACTTGCTCTGCTTTATCTCATTTATTTTGTCAATAATTTCGTTTGAATCGTACCTGTGAGGGATTGAAACCTTAATTTATTTTTAATTACCTCTGGTAATTCGCCATAAGTTTGAATCGTACCTGTGAGGGATTGAAACAAATAAAATGGAGTTATTAAAAGAGCTTGAAAAATAGTTTGAATCGTACCTGTGAGGGATTGAAACTTTTTGGCTTTTAGTATTTTAAATTTGGCTTCCATTTTGTTTGAATCGTACCTGTGAGGGATTGAAACCAAACCAGGTTAAAAGTAAATCAAAAACATTGCTTTTTCTGGTTTGAATCGTACCTGTGAGGGATTGAAACGAGACCGAGTGAATTTTCAGGCCAACTCGCCTAAATGTTTGAATCGTACCTGTGAGGGATTGAAACAAATCTGTAATTTTAATTGTTGTGATTTCTACATTTTCGTTTGAATCGTACCTGTGAGGGATTGAAACCTTTTAGTGTAGTAGATTGAATTGTGATTGTGATTTGTTTGAATCGTACCTGTGAGGGATTGAAACTTATTTGTCCACAACTATCGCAATAATCATTGTCAGTGTTTGAATCGTACCTGTGAGGGATTGAAACCGTTATAAACGGGAAAACTATTCTTTCCTGATCCGGTGTTTGAATCGTACCTGTGAGGGATTGAAACAAAGCGTATGATCTAAGGCATCTCCGCCTTTCCAAGTGGGGGTATA
>JBCNVC010000197.1:0-1752 GCA_039630395.1 Candidatus Kryptonium sp.
TTTCAATCCCCCACATGCACGATTCAAACGGAGTTGGTGAGGCGAGGGAGCAACTGAGAATATTTGAGTTTCAATCCCTCACAGGTACGATTCAAACGCCAAGGTTTTCGTAGTTTACTTAAATTTCAAAAACGTTTCAATCCCTCACAGGTTCGATTCAAACAAACAAAAAACTAAAAGAAATATGTATAAGATAGTTCAGTTTCAATCCCTCACAGGTTCGATTCAAACAAATAATTAACAATTTAACCTTGAATTTGAATTTAATGTTTCAATCCCTCACAGGTTCGATTCAAACTTATCGAAAGAATTGGCGATTACTTTGTCCTGAGAAAGTTTCAATCCCTCACAGGTTCGATTCAAACAAATATGCCGAGTAATTACAGAATGATTAAATTTTCGTTTCAATCCCTCACAGGTTCGATTCAAACGATCAAGGTAAAGGTAAAATACAGTGGAAGGTTATAGTTTCAATCCCTCACAGGTTCGATTCAAACGGAGCACCTTCCAAAAGAGATATGGAAGATAATAAAGTTTCAATCCCTCACAGGTTCGATTCAAACATAAAATAATCATCAGCATTCTTATCTGGCTCCATTGTTTCAATCCCTCACAGGTTCGATTCAAACTTTTCGTGATAAGAAACGGATTATATTTGGCTGTTTATCAGTTTCAATCCCTCACAGGTTCGATTCAAACACACTGCTTCAAGCAAAAATCCATTATTTTTTTCCACAACCCTGTTTCAATCCCTCACAGGTTCGATTCAAACAAATCAGCATATCCCTCGATTGTAGCATCTATGTTGGTTTCAATCCCTCACAGGTTCGATTCAAACAAAGTATTGAATATCAGCCCCCAGAATGTCAGAAAAAGTTTCAATCCCTCACAGGTTCGATTCAAACGAATTGCTGCCGGCCATTAATAACTCTCCCTTTAATCCGTTTCAATCCCTCACAGGTTCGATTCAAACAATTTTTTGTTGGTGGTTTCGGCGGGTGGCATATTGGGTTTCAATCCCTCACAGGTTCGATTCAAACAAATATCGTGCCTCACAAAAGATTTGTCTAAAACTTGTTTCAATCCCTCACAGGTTCGATTCAAACATAGATTAAAGGTAGATTTTGAAATTTTAGTGGATGTTTCAATCCCTCACAGGTTCGATTCAAACCTAAAAAAATAAAAAAATAAAAACGGAGGAAATATGTAGTTTCAATCCCTCACAGGTTCGATTCAAACCACGCTGAAACGGCGACGAAAAAATATATGGAACACGAGTTTCAATCCCTCACAGGTTCGATTCAAACGACTTAAAATTAGAAATGTTTCTGACGTTCAGAGGTGTTTCAATCCCTCACAGGTTCGATTCAAACAAAGCTTTACCCTTCCCTTTCGGCTAATCAGGCTGGTTTCAATCCCTCACAGGTTCGATTCAAACGAAATGACTTCCTTCTCTTGTTTTACTTCTTCTTCATCGTTTCAATCCCTCACAGGTTCGATTCAAACTATTTTGAATTTGCGAGTCCCACCTTTGCTCATAATGTTTCAATCCCTCACAGGTTCGATTCAAACAAGACAAGATTTATTTCGTTTTCACTTCTCCAAATCGTTTCAATCCCTCACAGGTTCGATTCAAACAAAATGAGACTTCAATCTTTTTGTGGGGCTTGCCAGGGTTTCAATCCCTCACAGGTTCGATTCAAACCCACGGTAAAATAATACTTCAATAAAACTAACTCACACACTCAAATA
>JBCNVC010000198.1:0-1740 GCA_039630395.1 Candidatus Kryptonium sp.
TACAATCTTTGTGCCGAATATAAATGAATTTTCTCAGTTTGAATCGAACCTGTGAGGCATTGAAACAAAAGAAACGAAGGAAAGGGGAAGCTCTTTAAGGTTGTTTGAATCGAACCTGTGAGGGATTGAAACGGCGATACCCGAAGCAATTCACTTTACCAGGAATTGAGTTTGAATCGAACCTGTGAGGGATTGAAACGGGAATATACATCCAGGTGTCCCTGCTCCCCTATTTTCAGTTTGAATCGAACCTGTGAGGGATTGAAACCTGAAAATTTCCAAGGCACTTAATGGGTCTGTTATAGTGTTTGAATCGAACCTGTGAGGGATTGAAACCACTTCATATGGCGGTTCTCCGACAAATTCAAGGAAAAGTTTGAATCGAACCTGTGAGGGATTGAAACTATATGTGCATTTACCTGATTGATTACCTCAGCAAGTTTGAATCGAACCTGTGAGGGATTGAAACTTGCTATTTTCTCCTTTGTCTTTTAATTTTGATTTTGTTTGAATCGAACCTGTGAGGGATTGAAACCAATTTTGATGAACTTGTTATAAGGCGTGGGCAACAGTTTGAATCGAACCTGTGAGGGATTGAAACGTTGAAAATGTTTTGACTTATTATAGAGCAAAACCTGTTTGAATCGAACCTGTGAGGGATTGAAACGGGGTTTCAAAAAGGGTAATCTCCACACTCTTGTCTGGATTGTATCTACCCTGTGTGGGATTGACACTATGCTTATTTTGTTGATTGGATATTTTTTTTTCTTTAGTTTGAATCGAACCTGTGAGGGATTGAAACGATTGTCCGACAAAATTGAAATTTTTCGGTAAATTCCCACGTTTGAATCGAACCTGTGAGGGATTGAAACTCGGTTCGCTTTACAAAACATTTAAACTTTCAAAAGGTTTGAATCGAACCTGTGAGGGATTGAAACAATCCTTTTTTTAATTAAAAACAAAAGGGAGGATTAGCCGTTTGAATCGAACCTGTGAGGGATTGAAACCCGTTTACCTCAACCATTTCTTTGTCCCTAATCCAGTGTTTGAATCGAACCTGTGAGGGATTGAAACTAGCTTTATGCAAATTGTTGTGGGCTGTCTCCATTACGTTTGAATCGAACCTGTGAGGGATTGAAACTACTATCAACACCGTCAAATAGCAACTGTTTAATTTTTTGTTTGAATCGTACCTGTGAGAGATTGAAACACGTGTTTCCAAGACTCCATTGCCTATTACCATCCCAGGTTTGAATCGTACCTGTGAGGGATTGAAACAATAAACATCAAATGCTTCATTAACAATTTTTTCAATGTTTGAATCGTACCTGTGAGGGATTGAAACTTTGTAATTGTGAGATAAAGTCCATTCGGAACTACAAAGTAATGTTTGAATCGAACCTGTGAGGGATTGAAACTTTTTCGCCTGCGTCTGGTTGGCGCCGCATGCTATTTATGCATATTTATGCATGCGGTTGATGGTTCAATTCCATCAGCAGGCACGAGTGCAACAAAAATAAATTGAGGTGCTGTATGGAGGTAGTTGACCTAGTTAATCTATTTATGCTGTTTTCGTTTCTTCTCATTCTAATTTTGTTTTTAATAGCTAAAATATCTAAAAACAAAAATGAGTAGTTGCTATGCGGGACAGAGTTTGAATCGTACCTGTGAGGGATTGGGGTATGTTTGATTTTGTTTGTTGGTTTGTGTGGTTGTTGAGGTAAAAAAGGTGGTTGGGAT
>JBCNVC010000199.1:0-1725 GCA_039630395.1 Candidatus Kryptonium sp.
TTGATTGTAAACATTTTTTTAGCCCCTCCTTTTTGAGCGTTGATTTGTGTTGTAAGAATTAAAAGCGACAGAAAATAAATCAAGAACTTCATCCTTCAAAACCTTTATGTTTTTTCACCTTAAACTAAAAAAAGTTCATAATTAAATCAAGAATGCGAAATTTTTGATGTGTTTTCTCGGAGTTTTAAAATTTGTTACTTCCTGCTTTCTTTCTTAAATTTTTAAAAGTTAAATCTAAAATCAGCCAAAGCGATGAAAAAATTTTTATCAAACCCAGCGAACCTAATTTTTTCTGGAATCATAATTGCGCTTTTGTTCTATCTCGTCTTTGCCGAAAAGGGGGTTATAAATCGCATAAGGCTTGAAATTGAAGTGAAAAAACTTAAGAAAGAAATTCAAAGAATTGAAAACGAAAACGCATCTTTGAGAGAGAAAATCCACAAACTTGAAACCGACCCGAAAGAGGTTGAAAAATTGCCAGAGAAAAATGGCATGGCAAAAGAAGGTGAAGTGGTCTTCATAGTTAAAGAAAAATAACCATTTCTCCCGAAAATGAAGGAAGAAAAATTTCTCCCCCCGCTTGCAGATAGAATAAGACCTAAAACGCTTGAAGAATTCGTCGGACAAGAACATATAATTGGGAGCGGAAAACCTCTGCGAGTTATGATTGAAACAGGCGATGTTCAATCCATGATCCTTTGGGGTCCACCTGGCTCTGGAAAAACAACAATCGCAAAAATCATCGCAGAAAAAGTTAACGCCGAATTCTTCCAAATAAATGCGGTCTTATCAGGAACGAAAGAAGTAAAAGAGATAATTGATAAAGCGGAGAAAAATTTAAAATACTATGGGAAAAAGACGATCCTCTTTATAGACGAGATCCATAGATTTAACAAAGCACAGCAAAGCGTGCTTCTCAAAAGTGTTGAAGAAGGTAAAATTATACTCATCGGTGCGACGACCGAAAATCCATCGTTTGAAATAATATCACCTCTTTTATCAAGATGTCAAATTTTCGTCCTTGAACCACTCGGTGTGAACGAACTTAACGCAATTCTTGAACGAGCTTTGAAGAAAGATGAGATTTTATCAAAATTCAAAATCTTTATTGAAGATAAAAACGCTCTTTTTCTTTACTCAGGCGGGGACGCTCGCATAATGTTAAACGCACTTGAAATTGCAATAAAGCTTGCGAAACCAACTGCGGAGAATGAAATTTTCTTAACTAAAGAAATTATTTCCGAAGCGTTCCAACGCAAACATTTTAAATACGACAAGGCAGGTGAGGAACATTACAACTTAATTTCCGCCTTCATCAAAAGTATTCGCGGCAGTGATCCAGATGCAGCGGTCTACTGGCTTGCGCGAATGTTGATTGCTGGTGAAGACCCGAAATTTATCGCAAGGAGAATGATAATTTTAGCAAGCGAAGACATCGGAAACGCCGAACCTTACGCTTTAACGCTTGCTACAAGCTGCTTTACAGCAATTGATTATGTCGGGATGCCAGAAGCCAGGATAATTCTCGCACAAGTTGCAACCTATCTCGCAAGCTGTCCCAAAAGTAACTCCGCTTATCTTGCAATTGAAAAAGCAACTGAGGACGCACAAAAATATCCCGACCTTCCAGTCCCACTTCACTTAAGAAACGCACCAACTAAACTAATGGAAGAGCTTGGCTACGGAAAGGATTATAAATACAGTCACGAATTCCCTGAACATTTT
>JBCNVC010000002.1:0-94240 GCA_039630395.1 Candidatus Kryptonium sp.
CCATATGTTGCATTTCTTGATCAGGATGATGCATGGCATCCTAAAAAAGTTGAAATACAACTGAAATTTATGGAAGAGCATCCTGAATTTTCAATTACAGGGCATGATATGAAAATGTGGGACGAGCGTAGGTTAAATTTTAACTTACAAAATTTCAGATGGTGGGAAGTTTCAAAAGGGATGATTTTGCTAAAGCGCTACTTTTTCACAGATACGGTGATTTTGAAAAGGGATATTGGATTTAGATTTGAGCCTAGTTTTAAGTATTTTGAGGATTCTTATCTTTGGTTAAATATGATATTATCGGGGTGCCGTGGAGCTTATATTGATTTACCTCTCGCGTTTGTATTTAAACCTTTTTTTGGTTATAGCGGGCTTTCGGGTAATTTATGGGAGATGGAAAAAGGAGAATTAAGAGCTTATTTTGAGCTTTCAAGACAAGGGAAGATAAGTAGATTTGCGTTGCCGTTTTTGTATGTATATTCTCTTTTGAAGTTTATTAGAAGAGTTTTGATCAGCGGAAAAATTAAACTTAGAAATAATCTTTTGAGGTGATGTATAACTCGCAGAACATAAGGCAGGAATTTATAATTTTCACCTCTGGTTCGTTTTACAAGTTTGCTTTGCTATTACTTATCTTTGGCCTCCAATATGAGACTATTCCATTGCCTATTAGGGCTCAAATAATGCCATTTACGAGTGTTTTGGCTTTGTTATTTTTTATATTTACAGTTGATAGATTTTATAAAACACCTGTTTTTACGCTTTTTGGTATATGGTTCATCTATGGTTTATTTCATTCAACGGTCATGCTTGTAATAGATTTATTTAGATTTAATGGTGAACCTCTTCGCTTCTTTAGTTGGTTGAGACAATTAACAACATTTGTAATTGCTGGGATAACTTTTTGGGTGTTTAGATATTTGATGAAATATGCTAATGAAAAATTTTTATGCTATAGTGTAATCCTTTTATCTATCCCCTCAATTATCATTGGTTTTATGAACGCGCTTTGGGGATTGTTGAATTTATCTTTTTTAGGCGAAATAGTTATTTTTTTAAGAGGTCTTTTTGCGCCGTATGGATATATATCAAAATTACGCTCTTCTGGTTTGTCACTTGAACCATCAACATATGCTGGATTTCTTGGGCTTATTGTTTTTCCTTTCGGTTTTTTATTATGGCGTTATAGCAAAATTTTATCAGCATTAATAATTTTATTAGCTATAGTATCATTTATCTGGACTTTTAGTTTATCTGGCTTTATTTTGGTTGCGTTTATGTCAATTTTAGGGCTTATATTCTTTGCTGGTAAACGGAAGTTATTTTTTACATTTTTACTTCTAACTTTGATTGTTTTTGTTATAGTGGTATCTGTTTTTTCATGGAGTCAGGTCGTTAGACATCTTGGTTCTATATTTGTTGGTGGGGCAAATATCTCTTTAACAGATAGATTATATAGCACTGTTGGACCATTTATGCAAAGTTTCTCGTCATTTGTTATAGTTGGGTATGGAATAGGTGGGGTAGGATTCCATTTAGATGAGATTTTGCCTAAGGAGGCGTATTTTGAAATCATACGTTCGGGAATCAGATGGAAAGAGTTTGCAAATTTAGGAACATTGGTAGGGAGAATTTATAGCGAAATGGGCTTAATTGGGTTATTTTTGTTTTCAATGATATTTTTTATGGCTTTCCGGCAATTGAATATGATATTGAAAAACGCAAAAAACGAAAAAACATTTTATCAAACCGCTTTTGTGATCTTAGGCGGGCTCTTTTTAACTTTGGCTTATTTATTTGGTTCATATCATAATCCATATATATGGTTTTGGTTGTCTATTATTGATAAAAAATACTATGAAATGTTTGAAAAATGAAGGTTTATGTTATTATTGTAAATTATAATGAATGCGAAAAAACAAAAAGAGCTGTCGAATCAGTACTTGCTTCTAAATATCTTGGAGAAATTTTTGATGTGATAATCATATTAATAGATAACAGTGAATCGGATAAATATCTGAATTGTCTTAAAAACTATTTTGGTGAGAGACCGAATATTTTTTTTATTAAAAACTCGGAAAATTTGGGTTTTGCAAAGGCTGTAAATATAGGACTAAAAATGGCTCTCAATGAAGGATTTGATTATGTTTTTTTGCTCAACGATGACGCTTATCTTGATAAAAATTGTTTGTGGGGTCTAATTAAAGTTGCTAACGAAAACAAGGACATAGGTCTTGTCTCGCCTGTTGTTTTTTATTCGGATGAAAATGGGAAAATTTGGAGTGCCGGGGGATACTTTGATAAACTTTTAAGCAGATTGAAAGTCCCATTAAAAAATAAGTATCTTAAAATAGAAGATTTGTATAATTTGCCTATACAGTTTGTTGATTTCGTATCTGGATGCGCCATGTTAATTAGAACCGAAGTTGTTAAGGAAGTTGGATTATTTGATGAATCATTTTATTTTTACAACGAAGATCTTGATTATTGCTTCAGAGTTAAAAAGAGAAAGTTCAAGATAGCTTTTGTTCCAAATTCATTTGCGTATCATGAGATCAATATAACTAAAGATAGAACAAATCCTTTTGTTATGTATCATTTGGCCAAAACTGGTGTGATTTTAAGGAAAAAACATTTTTCAAAATTATACTATTTTTATTATTTGCTTTTACATTTTTTGATTTTCACCCCATTTAGAATTCTGCAAATACTTTTGGGTAGCAAAGATCTAAACAGTATAATTGCCTGGTTTGCAGGGACTATAGATGGAATTAAATTTTCAGAGACAAAATGAAAATTTTAATTGTAACTACAAGATTACCGTTTCCACCGTATAAAGGTGATAGACTAAGGATCTTTAATATAGCCAAATATCTCGCTAGAAAGAACGAAGTTAAGATTATAGCAATTATAAGAAGTAAAAAAGAAGCAAGTTATATAGATAATTTAAGAAAGCATAACATAGATATTGTCCCTATTTTGCTACCTATCTGGAGATCCATAGTGAATTTGATATTCGGGCTTTTCAGTAAGAAACCGTTTCAAGTTTTATGGTTTTTCTCTCCGAGAATGAAAAAGAAAGTAGCGGAAATAATTAACAAAGATAAACCAGATGTGGTTCTTTACTATTTAATAAGAGGGGCTCAGTATTTTGTGGGAAATGGAAATCATTTAAATATCGTTGATTTGATAGATGCTATTTCATTATATTTGGAACGGTTTGAAAAAAGCGAGAAAAATCCTCTAAGGAAATTTTTAATTAGGGAAGAATTCAAACGGGTATCGGGAGTACGAAAAAATATCGGAGAGATTTGATGCGACCATTTTATGCTCAAATTTTGATTTATGTTACCTTAAAAGCAAGAATATAAAAACAAATTTTAAGGTTATTTACAATAGTGTAGATGATAGTTTCTTTAAGGACTACACACCTATTGCTTACGATTCAAAAAGGATATCATTTATTGGTAATTTGTCCTATTTTCCAAACGCTGACGCTGTTTATTTTTTCACGCGTGAAATCTTGCCGCAGATATTAAAAGAAGAACCAGAAGCGAGATTTTATGTAGTTGGTCAAAATCCAACCAAAAAGATGAAGAAAATGTCTTCTGAAAAAATAATAATAACTGGATTTGTTAATGAGATAAAATATGAATACCTAAAAAGTGCAGTTGTAGTTGCTCCTATAAGATTTGGAGCTGGAATGCAAAATAAGATCGTTGAAGCCCTCGCCTTAGGTATCCCGGTTGTTGCCACTTCTGTCGCTGTAAATGGATTACCTGGTGAATTAAAGGATTTGGTTTTTGTATCTGACGATCCTAAAGAATTTGCAAAGAATGTGGTTGCTGTTATTAGGGATCCAAATATAAGAAAACAGGTTCAAATAAGAAGATATATTGTCAAAGATACTTTAAGTTTAGAGGTTATAGGTCAAAAACTTGAAAATTATTTGAAGGAATTGCTAACTATAAAAGTTAAAACTAATGAAATCAAAAGTTGAAAAAGTATTTATTCTAATTATTGATTTTCTTATGATATTTTTATCCTGGCTTATTTATTATATCGTTCGGGTTGAAAGTGGTTGGTTTTCTTATTATGTTAAACCTGAATTTTGGGCTCCGATGATCGTTGTTTCTATTTATTGGCTTGCGATTTTCTGGCTATTTGGATTGTATCAATCTTGGTATGCAAAGTCAAGAATGGATGAAGTTCTTACTATTTTAAAAGCTGTGACATTTGGGGTTCTGCTTCTTTTCTTTGCAATTTTTATTGATGATATCTCAACAAATTCACCTGCAAATTCAAGATTATTAATTTTAATCTACTGGATCCTAGTAATGTTTTTTGTATCGGCTGGAAGAATAAGTGTGCGAACTTTGCAACGGAAATTGCTTGAAAAAGGAATCGGCGCAAGAAATACCTTGATAGTTGGATTTAATGAAAAAGCGAAAGAAATCTTCGAGCTTTTAAAAAAATATCCAGCGCTTGGATATAGAGTAATTGGCTTTGTTAGAACCGATAGAAGAAAAGGTGGGGAATATAAAGATGTCAAAGTTCTTGGTTCGGTTGAAAAAATTAACGACATAATTAGAGAATATGATGTTAAAGAAATAATTTTTGCCCTTGATTCATCAGAACATGAGAAACTTTTGGAGATAATTGGAAGATGTGAGGAAGAAGTTGGATTTAAAATCGTCCCTGATCTTTATGATGCCATAAGTGGGCAAGCAAGAACAAATCAAATTTATGGATTTCCGCTCATTGAAATAATGCCTGAATTAATGAAGCCATGGGAGAAAGTCGCAAAGAGATTGATTGATATATTCGTATCATTTACAGTTCTTGTTTTGGGATTACCGCTGTGGATTGTAATTGCAATTTTGATAAAAATTGATTCAAAAGGACCGGTGATATATAAGCAGGAAAGGGTTGGTAAAGATGGCAAAATTTTTACATTGTATAAATTCCGTTCAATGTTTGAAAACGCGGAAGCCATGACTGGACCAACTTGGGCTTCAAAAAATGATCCAAGGGTAACTCGGGTGGGAAGAATTTTAAGAAAACTACACCTTGATGAAGTTCCACAATTTTTTAATGTTTTAAAAGGTGATATGAGCTTAATAGGACCTAGACCTGAAAGACCAGCTTTCGTTGAAAAACTCTCCAAGGAAATCCCGCTTTATAAACGGAGATTGAAAGTTAAACCCGGTATAACTGGATGGGCACAAGTTAAATATAAGTATGACGAATCCATTGAGGATGTTAAAAAGAAATTACAATACGATCTCTTTTACATTGAAAACATGTCGCTTAGAATGGATTTTAAAATAATTTTTCACACTATTATACATATACTTTCTGGTAAAGGTCAAACTTAAAGGAGGAATTCATGGAAGTCCCTATTTTTACGCCCGTTAGACAATACTTAAATTTTAAAGAAGAATTTGACTTAGCTATTCAAAAGGTTTTAAACAGAGGTGATTTCATTCTCGGTCAAGAAGTTAGAGAATTTGAGCAAAAAGTTGCGGAATATCTTGGGGTTAAACATGCAATAGGTGTAGCTTCTGGAACCGATGCACTTCAAATTGCTTTAATGGCAATTGGTTTAAAACCGGGAGATGAAGTTATAACAACTCCATTTACGTTCATTGCAACTGCTGAAACAGTTGCCTTGCTTGGAGGGAAACCAGTTTATGTTGATATTGATGAGAAGACATACAACATAAATCCAGATTTAATTGAGGAGAAAATCTCTGAGAAAACGAAGGCAATTATCCCTGTTCATCTCTATGGTCAACCTGCGGAGATGGAAAAGATTATTAATATAGCCAGAAGATATAACCTTTATGTAATTGAAGATTCAGCACAAGCCCTTGGTTCTGAGTATAAAGGTAAAAAAGTTTGCACATTTGGAGACATCTCGTGTATAAGTTTTTTCCCAACGAAAAACCTTGGGGCATTTGGAGATGCGGGGATGATAGTTACAAACAACGATGATCTTGCGGAGAAGATAAAAATGATAAGAGTTCATGGAGCGAGAATTAGATATACGCATGAAATACTTGGTGTAAACAGTCGGCTTGATACTTTGCAAGCAAGCATCCTTCTCGTGAAATTTAAATATCTTGACAAATGGAATGAGAGAAGAATTCAAATTGCAAAAAAATATAATGATGGCTTAAAAGATATTGACTCTATACTTCTTCCATATTCAGAACCGTATAACAAGCACATATATCATCAATACACAATTAGAACAAAATACAGAGACGAACTTTCGGCATTTCTAAAAGAAAAAGGAATTCAAACCGCGGTTCATTATCCACTTCCCCTGCATCTTCAAAAAGCCTTTTCATATCTTGGTTATAAGCAAGGTGATTTCCCCGTTGCGGAAAAGTGCGCAAAGGAAGTTTTATCTCTACCGATGTTTCCTGAATTAAAAGATGAGGAAATTGATTATGTGATTCAATCAGTAAGAGAATTTTATCAAAAAATTAAGGATTAATCATTGATGAGAATTCTCGTTGTCATTCCGACCTATAATGAAGCAGAAAATATAAGGGAGCTAATACCACAAATCCTGGAGCAAAAGAAATCTATTCCATTTGGAGAGATTGATGTTCTTGTTGTTGATGATAATTCTCCAGATGGGACAGCAGATGTTGTTAGGGAACTTCAGAAAGAACACGGAGAAAAAGTGCATTTGATCGTAAGACCGGGAAAGCTTGGACTTGGAACTGCTTATGTAGAGGGTTTCAAATTTGCTTTAAAGAACAACTACGATTTCGTTTTTGAAATGGATGCAGATTTTTCGCATGATCCGAATGAGATACCTAAAATTTTAAAAGGAGCACTTGATAGTTATGATATGGTTATTGGATCAAGGTATTCTCACGGTGTTTCCGTTATGAACTGGCCAATGAGCCGTGTTTTGTTGAGTTATTTTGCAAATGCCTACGCAAGGAAGATGACTGGCGTACCAGTCAAAGATTTGACAAGTGGATTTAAATGTATGTCCAGAAAAGTTCTTGAAAAAATTGACCTTGATAAAATAAGGTCAAACGGTTACGCTTTTCAAATAGAGTTGACAGTTAAAGCTTACTACAAGGATTTGAAGATCACAGAGCATCCGATAATTTTTGTTGAGAGAAGATCTGGTGTGTCAAAGATGAATAAGAAAATTGTTCTTGAGGCGTTCTTTATGGTTATTCGGCTTGCTTTTTTGAGGATTTCAAAATTTTTCAGAAAAAAGAAAAATGGAAGTTGATCTTTCAATAATAATTGTCAATTACAATGTCAAAGATTTTCTTGAAAATGCTTTGATATCAATAAGGAAGGCAACAGTTGGAATTAACACAGAGATTTTCGTTGTGGATAACGCGAGCGAAGATGGTAGCGTTGAAATGATAAGGCAAAAATTTCCCGATGTTAAGCTAATTGCAAATTCTGAGAACCTTGGCTTTGCCAAGGCAAATAATCAAGCATTGAAACTTGCGAAAGGTAAATATATTCTTTTGATAAATCCAGATACGATAGTTCAAGAAGATACTTTTAAGGTTTTAATTTCTTTCTTTGAGGCGCATCCTGAATGTGGTATGGCTGGATGTAAAGTTTTAAATCCTGATGGAACTCTCCAACTTGCTTGCCGTAGAAGTTTCCCAACTCCGTGGGTTGCTTTCACTAAAATGGTGGGGCTTTCCGCTCTATTTCCCAGAAGTAAAATTTTTGGTAGATATAACCTCACATACCTTGATCCTGATGAGATCACAGAAGTTGATGCCGTGAGCGGTTCTTTTATGATGATAAGAAGAGAAGTTTACGAACAAGTTGGAGGACTTGATGAAGATTTTTTTATGTACGGCGAGGACATTGATTGGTGTTACAGAATAAAAAAAGCTGGATGGAAAATTTATTATGTCCCGTTAACGCAGATAATTCACTTTAAAGGTGAAAGCACGAAGCGTAGCAATTTAGATGAGATACGAATCTTTTACGACGCTATGAAAATCTTTGTTAAAAAGCACTATAGGGAATTTGCTTTGCTTGGTTTAATTTTGAGAGTTGGTATTATCGTTCGAAGCTTAATTGCAATGCTTGGGAGATTTCTAAAAAATTATTGGGATATGCTCGTTGATGTTTTGGTTGTTTTGATTTCACTTTTAATTGCTGAATATGTCAGGTTCAAGGCGATTTTCGCTTTTCCAAAATATGCTTATCCTGAAGTTTTAATAGTGCCACCGCTCGTTTTCTGGATTTCGCTTTATTCTTTTGGGGTTTACACAAACAGAAAATTTTCCATCGGTTATGCTTTGATAGGTGTATGGTTTTCAGCTCTTATTCTTTCATCTTTGACTTTCTTCCTGAAAGAATATGCTTTCAGCAGGATGATTTTTCTTGTGATGACAGCTTTGAATACAATTCTTATTCCCGGTTGGAGATTGATTCTGCGAATTCTCGGAAAGATTCCGTTTATCAATGTTAGAATAATCGCGAAAAGAGTTTTAATAGTTGGAGTCAGTGAGAAAACATCTTCAATTGTTCAAAAGTTAAGAAGAAAAACGGATGAAAATATTAAAATTATTGGGGTTTTGGATTACGATATGAGAAGGGTTGGACAAAAGATTGATGGTGTTGAGATAATAGGAAGTATAAACACAATTGACAAGGTTATCCGTGAGAAAAAAATTAACGATGTAATTTTCGTAAGCGGGGATTTGGCTTATTCTGAGATTTTTTCAATAATAAGTCGCGTGAAAGATAAAAGCGTTAATTTCAAACTTGCCATTGTCGGGTCTGATTTAATCTTGAGCAAAGCAAGCATTGACTCGCTTGATGACATTCCAGTACTTGATATTGATTACAACATCAATAAGTTCCTGAACAAACTTGTGAAAAGAATTTTTGATATAGTTTTCTCAATTCCGCTTTTGATTTTTGTTTATCCTTTGATATATTTTAAAAAGATTTTTAGAGGAGAGATAGGAAATTTTGGAAGCAAGATATTGCTTTTGCCGAAGGTTTTATCAGGAAAGTTAAGTTTAATTGGTCGTCCGCTTGATTCTCCAGATTGGCAAGATTACCTTGGCAAGAAAGGTTTGACGGGAATTGTGCAAATTTCAGAAGGAGAAGAACTTTCTCCTGAAGAAGTTGAGAGATTAAATATTTTTTATGCGCGTAATCAATCCTTGGCGCTTGATATTGAGATCCTAATCAGAACTTTAATCAAGTTGATTTCAAACAAAAGAAAGATACAGTGATGTCAAAATTCGTTCTTGATTTTGAAAAGCCAATTTTTGAGCTTGAGCAAAAAATTGAGGAGATGAAGCGATTTGCAAACAGTGGTGGTGTAGATTTAAGTGAAGAAATAAAGAAACTTGAGGAGAAAGTTGAAAATTTGAGGAAAAGTATTTATTCAAATCTGACGCGATGGCAAAAGGTTCAATTGGCAAGGCATCCTGATAGACCTTATCCTCTTGATTACATTTACCTTATGATGAGCGATTTCGTTGAACTGCATGGAGACAGGTACTTCGGCGATGACAAAGCTATGATAGGAGGATTTGCGCGACTTGAGAATAGAACCGTTATGGTAATTGGAACTCAGAAGGGTCGCGATACAAAGTCAAATCTTTATAGAAACTTCGGGATGCCACATCCAGAGGGATATAGAAAAGCACTAAGGCTAATGAAGCTTGCGGAAAAATTTAATAAACCAATCATAACATTAATTGATACGCCTGGAGCTTATCCAGGGATAGGTGCAGAAGAAAGAGGGCAAGCGGAAGCTATTGCGAGAAATCTTTTTGAAATGGCGCGACTTCAAGTTCCGATCGTTGTCGTAATAATTGGCGAAGGTGCAAGTGGAGGCGCATTGGGAATTGGCGTTGGAGATAGAATTCTGATGCTTGAGCATGCGTGGTATTCAGTAATAGCACCGGAGTCGTGTTCAAGTATCTTGTGGAGAAGCTGGGATTACAAAGAACAGGCAGCAGAACAGCTGAAACTTACAGCTCAAGATTTGATAAAGCTCGGTGTAATTGATAGAATAGTCCCAGAGCCCGTAGGTGGAGCACATCGTGATCACAAAGAAGCTGCAAGAATTCTGAAGGAAATTTTAATTGAAGAACTTGATCAGCTCTCAAACATCAAGCCCAAAAAGCTTGTTGAAATGAGAATTGAAAAATATAGAAAAATGGGATTCTGGGAAGAATGATAAAACATGTTTTTAAAATCAGAGTTAGATACTCCGACACTGATCAGATGAGATTTGTTTATCATGCGAAGTTTTTTGAGTATTTTGAATGGGCAAGGACAGAACTTTTAAGAGATTATGGTCTTCCTTATAGCGAGATTGAAAGGATGGGATATTTAATCCCAGTGCTTGAAGCGTATGCAAAATTTAAAAAGCCGGCTTATTACGATGACCTTTTAAGAATTGAAACTTACATGAAAGAGATTCCAAATTTAAAATTCCGGCTTGAATATGAAGTTTATCGTGATATTGATGATGAATTGATCGCTGAAGGATACACAGAACATGTGTTTCTTGACGCTAAAACTTACAAGCCAATCAAGCCTCCTGATGTTTTCATAAACTTTATCGTTGAACAATTTAAAGCATGCAAAAACAAAAAATGTTAAAAAAGTATTGTGATTGATAAGGATCTTCTAAAAATTCTTGCTTGTCCAAAGTGTAAAGGTGATCTTGATTATATTGAAGAACCTGAATCACTGGTTTGCAAGAATTGTGGCAAAGTTTATGAGATAAAAGATGGGATTCCGATTTTATTGGTTGATGAATCAAACGATGAATAGAAAAAATTACAATGAGAAATTTCTCTCTTGAGGAGCAAATAGTTGAAATTGTAAAAAGAGCATTGGTTGAAGATATCGGATATGGTGATATAACGACGATGTCTGTGATAGGGGATGAATATATTGAAACAGATGCTGAAATTATTGTAAAAGAAAGTGGTGTAATTGCTGGAATAGATGTCGCTTGGATCGTGTTTAAAACTGTTGATCCTAATTTAAAATTTGTTCCCAATGTATCAGATGGGGATCTCGTAGAGAAAGGGGAAATTATTGGGGTAGTAAGTGGTGATGTTAAAAGCATTTTGGTTGCTGAAAGAGTTATGCTTAATTTCGTTCAGCGGATGAGCGGAATAGCGACGCTTACAAGAAAGTTTGTTAAAGCAGTCGAAGGAACGAAAGCTAAAATAACAGACACAAGAAAAACTGCACCAGGACTCAGATTAATTGATAAACTTGCTGTTGAAATCGGCGGCGGGGTAAATCATAGATTCGGATTGTATGATATGATCTTGATAAAGGATAACCACATCGCAATTGCTGGCGGGGTTGAAAAAGCAATTGAGAAATGTTTGAAATATGTTAAAGAGAAAAATCTTAATGTTAAAATTGAGGTTGAGGCGCATAGTTTAAATGACCTTAAAAAGATTTTGAGTTTTGATGGTATCGACAGGGTCATGCTTGATAATTTTAGCGTTGATGATTTAAGAAGAGCTGTTGATTTGATAAGTGGGAAATTTGAAGTTGAGGCATCTGGTGGAATCACTCTTGAAAATGTTCGGCAAGTTGCTGAGACGGGCGTTGATTACATCTCAGTTGGAATGTTAACTCATTCACCTAAAGCGCTTGATATTTCACTTGAAATAAAAATTTGATTTTTATGGCGATAATTAGCGATTTCCTTGTCATAGGGAGCGGGATCGCAGGTTTGTTTTATGCTCTAAAAGTCGCAGATCATGGTCGCGTTGTAATAATCACAAAGAAAGAGAAAGCCGAATCAAACACAAACTATGCACAAGGAGGGATTGCTTCGGTTTTTTCTCCTGATGATTCTTATGAACTGCATATTCAAGATACTATAAACGCTGGAGCTGGGTTGTGTAAGCGTGAGGCAGTTGAAATCATGGTGCGAGAAGGACCGAAAAGGGTTGAGGAGTTAATTCAAATTGGTGTTGAATTTACAAGAACGCAAAATGGCAAGCTTGATCTTGGCATAGAAGGGGGACATTCAAGAAAAAGAATTGTCCATGCAAAAGATTTAACAGGAAGAGAAATAGAGAGAGCACTTTTAGAGAAAGTTTTAAGTCATCCAAATGTTGAATTATTTGAGCATCATGTGGCAATCGATTTGATAACGGAACATCATTTAGTTGGAATTGACAAGAGCAAAAAGATTGATAACATACATTGTTGGGGTGTTTATGCTCTTGATGTGAAGACAGGACAGGTTAAAAAATTTCTTTCAAAGGTTACTATGTTAGCAACGGGTGGGCTTGGTCAAGTTTACCTTCATACTACTAATCCAGCGATCGCAACTGGTGATGGTGTGGCGATGGCTTACAGAGCTGGTGCTAAAATTGGCAATATGGAATTTATTCAGTTTCATCCAACGACGCTTTATAACTCTGGAACTCCGGCTTTTTTAATCTCTGAAGCTGTGCGTGGCTTTGGGGGAATTTTAAGGACGAAAAAGGGTGAGGATTTTATGAAAAAGTATGATCCTCGTGGCTCCCTTGCACCAAGAGATATTGTCGCAAGAGCAATTGATACGGAGCTTAAAAAATCTGGTGATGAATTTGTTTACCTTGATTTAACTCATCTTGATCCGGATAAAGTTAAGGATAGATTTCCGCATATTTACGAAAGATGCCTTGAATTTAAAATTGATATTACGAAAGAACCTATACCTGTCGTCCCGGCAGCTCATTATTCTTGTGGTGGGGTTGTTACAGATTTATGGGGTAGAACTTCAATATATGGACTTTATGCTGCTGGGGAAACGGCAATGACAGGCGTCCACGGGGCAAATCGCCTTGCAAGTAATTCGCTTCTTGAAGCTTTAGTTTTTTCAGCAAATGCTTCTATTGATTCAATTAGGTTTGTAAAAGAAAATTTCTTCAAGTTTCCCGACATACCTGATTGGATTGATACTGGGGTTTTCAATACCGAGGAATGGGTTTTAATTTCGCATGATAGAAGGGAAATTCAGCAGTTAATGTGGGATTATGTTGGAATAGTTCGTTCAACATTACGACTTGAGCGAGCAAAGAGAAGAATTGAATTGATAGCAAATGAAATTGAAGAATTCTACAAAAAAACGAAGGTGACCGCTGATATACTTGAACTTCGTAATCTTGCAACAGTTGCACTTCTTATAATTCGTTCCGCCTTGATGAGAAAAGAAAGCCGAGGTTTACATTTCAACACGGATTATCCCTATCGTGATGATGAAAACTGGCTTAGGGACACAATAATTCAAGACATACGAATTTAGGGGGATTTTTTATTTTGTTTTTATTTTTTGTTAAATTTGAGCAAGAAAAATAACGCACAAACTTTTCCTTAGATCATCACGATGACAACAAAGCTGAAATTTGGTGTTGTTGTTTTCCCTGGTTCAAATTGCGATCACGATACTTATTATGTTTTGAAGGAAGTTTTTGGGCAGGATGTAAAGTTTATTTGGCATAAAGATGGAACAGTTGGAGATGTTGATGTAGTTATTTTACCAGGTGGCTTTTCTTATGGGGATTATTTAAGACCTGGTGCGATTGCGAGGTTTTCGCCTGTGATGCAAGATGTTGTAAGATTTGCGAAACGAGGTGGCAAAGTCATGGGTATCTGCAATGGTTTTCAGATCCTTGTTGAATCCGGGCTTTTGCCAGGGGCTTTGTTAAGAAATTCGTCGTTAAGATTTGTATGTAAATTTGTTTATGTTCGTGTTGAAAATAAAAATACAATTTTTACCTCGCAGTGTGAAAATGGCGAGGTCTTGAAACTTCCAATTGCACACGGTGATGGAAATTATTATGTTGATGAAAGAACATTGAAAAAACTAATTGACAACGAACAGATAGTTTTCAGATATTGCGATAAATACGGTAACATCACGGATGAATCAAATCCAAATGGTTCAATTTATAACATCGCTGGAATAATAAACGAAGAAGGTAATGTCCTTGGTATGATGCCACATCCGGAAAGATGCTCTGAACCTGTGCTTGGTTGCACTGATGGCGCTAAAATTTTTAATTCGTTGATTTACTCGCTTTCGCTTGCAGAGGAATTTTTTAACAAATAGATTTAGTTTTCCTGTGGTCTTTGAAAAATTTCAAATTCATCAAGATGGATTTTCGTAAAAGCGACAAAATAAAAAGGAGGTGAAATAAAATGTTCGGGCTTGGATGGCAGGAGTTATTATTAATTTTGCTTGTGCTGTTAATTTTATTTGGTGGAAGGCGACTTCCGGAACTTGCGCGTGGGCTTGGTAGCGGAATAAAAGAATTCAAGAAAGCGATGCGCGAAGAGGAAACGCAAAGCGAAAAACCTAAAGAGATTGAACAGAAAACGGAGAAAAAAGAGCAGGAGTTAAATTAAGATTTGTGCGGGAGGTGTTATCATGTTTGATAACATTGGATTGGGTGAGCTGTTAGTTATTGGTTTGTTTATTTTAATTTTTTTCGGACCGAAGAAAATCCCTGACATAGCTCGTAGTTTAGGGAAAGCGGTTCGTGAGTTTAGAAAAGCGATGCAGGATGTTCAAAGTGAAATTCAAAATGTCACTGGAATTGATTTAAATTCAGATTTAGATTTTACTACTTCTCAAAATGAGCAAAAGAATATACCTTCGGAACTTGACGATTTGAAATTTAGCAAGGAAGATGTTAAATCCACAGAACCAGGAGCAGTTTTCGTTGATGAAAAATTATCTAAAAATAATCAAGGCAGGAAATTAGTGAAGAAAAAAACGCGCGGAAGCAATCACAAAAATAAATCAAGATCTCGTGTGAAAACAAAATCAAAGAAAAGATGAACAAGGGACGAAAATTTGATGTTTTAACCTACGATCAGATAAGGGAAAAAATCTTCTCGGGGGAAGCAAGCTGTCAATCCATCGTCAAAAATTATTTGGAAAAGATCAAAGAATATCAAAGGTTAAATGCTTTTTTAAGTGTCTTTGAGGAAAAAGCAATTCAAAGGGCAATTGAAATAGACAAAAAGATAAATTCCGGCATCGCTGGTAAACTTGCAGGAATGGTTATTGCGATCAAGGACAATATATGTGTTAAGGACGAGAAATGCACCTGTGCCTCAAAAATACTTGAAAATTTCATCTCGCTTTATAATGCTACTGCTGTTGAGCGACTTTTAAATGAAGATGCAATCATCATAGGGAAGACGAATTTGGACGAGTTTGCTATGGGTTCTTCAACTGAAAATTCTTATTTTGGTCCCACTTTAAATCCATACGATGAAGAGAGGGTTCCAGGTGGTTCAAGTGGAGGAAGTGCTGTTGCTGTTGCGGTTGGGCTTTCAACTACTGCACTTGGTTCTGATACAGGTGGTTCAATAAGACAACCGGCTTCACTATGTGGGGTCTATGGTTTAAAACCAACTTATGGAAGAGTTTCCAGATTTGGACTTGTTGCTTATGCTTCATCATTTGATGTAATAGGTCCATTTGGGAATTCAACAAAAGATGTCGCTCTCGTCTTACAAGTGATAGCAGGTCATGATGAAAATGATTCAACCTCCGCCGATGTTCCAGTCCCAGATTATTTGAGTTTTCTTAATAAAGATGTTAAGGGTTTGAGAGTTGGTATTCCATTTGAGTATTTTTCAGAGGGACTTGATGATGAAATAAGGGAGGCGATTGAAAGAAGAGTTGATTTTTTAAAGGAAAATGGCGCAATAGTTGAGAAAATTTCTTTGCCTCATACGGAGTATAACATACCAACTTATTATATACTCGTAACCGCGGAAGCTTCTTCAAATCTGGCTCGATATGATGGCGCAAGATACGGTTATCGCTCTAAAGATGTTAAAACTTTGTATGAAATGTATGTCAAATCCAGAAGTGAAGGATTTGGTTCAGAAGTTAAAAGAAGGATTATGCTTGGAACATATGTTCTGTCAGCTGGTTATTATGAAGCATATTATCGTAAGGCGCAGAAAGTAAGACGGTTGATAAAAGAAAGATTTTGAAAAAAGCTTTTGAAAAAGTTGATGTCATCGTCACTCCGACATCTCCTACAACTGCTTTTAAGATCGGCGAGAAAACAGATGATCCGCTGAAGATGTATCTTTCGGATATCTACACTGTTTCTGTAAACCTCGCTGGGGTTCCTGCGATTAATGTTCCAGCTGGGTTTGATAAAAATGGTTTACCTATCGGGCTTCAGATAATCGGAAGGCAATTTGATGAAGGAACGATATTAAGAGTTTCTGATTTCTTGGAGAAAAATTATAAGGAATAATTTTATGAGTAAGTTGCTAGAAATTTTTTGCGATGATAAAGTTGTTGAGAAAATTAAAAGAAAACTGCCAATGTTGTTTCAAATTGCTGAATCTGAGATAAGTCGAGGTGGAAAGATCGGAATGGAGGTTGGAACTTTGCGAGAGCAGATAATAATTTCCCTTCTTATGTATAAATTCGGTGAAGCAAATGTAAAGGTAGATGAGATAACCAAAGCTGAAGAAGATGTTAAGGTTTTTGGCGAATCTGTCTCAATAAAAACAAAAACCGATAAAAATCTTCAAGGTGTAAAGTTAATCTGGACAGTAGATTGGGAGAAGGTTGAAGAATTTAAGAAAAATTATGAACCAAGAAGTCATTTTTTGTTTGTTCAGGTTGTATGGAACGATATTGGAAATTTCTATTTTATCCCATTAAAGGCACAGTTAGAGGTGTTTAAAACTTTGGGACGGGAAAGTTATTTAAAACTTCCTAAAAAAGGCACGAACCCGCGAGGGGTAGAAATTTCTAAAGAAGCATTGGAAAATCTTATAAATCATCCAGACACAAGAAAAATTGAAATTTATTGGCTAAGGGATAACAATGTAAAAGTAAATCCGTATAAAAGGTGGTTAGATCTATGGGCAGAAGATTGAAAGGAACAAAAACAAGTTCCTTTGGCACAAAGGGCAGAATAAACCACGATTCAAGTGAATTTTATTCAAGTAGATTATATGAGAATCTTCCAAAAGAAGAAGAGATTGAATATATTGAGAACAAAATTCCTTCTGAAAATCTGAATAAAATTTTTCACAAATCCAGTGAAAGTTTGGATGAACTTCCCGATAACAGCGTGCATCTCATGGTCACATCACCTCCGTATAATGTTGGAAAAGAGTATGACAAGGACTTAACACTTGATGAATACAGGGATTTTTTAAAGCGAGTTTGGAAAGAAGTGAAGAGGGTTTTAGTCCCGGGTGGAAGGGCTTGTATTAATGTTGCTAACCTCGGAAGAAAGCCATATATCCCGATTCATGCATATATAATTCAAGATATGCTTGAGCTTGGATTTTTGATGAGGGGGGAGATAATTTGGAATAAAACAGGTGGTGGTAGTCCATCTACGGCTTGGGGCAGTTGGTGCTCTCCTAAAAATCCAACTCTTAGAGATCAGCATGAATATATTCTTATTTTCTCAAAAGGAAAATTCAGTCGCGAAAATTTATATAACAGAAAAAGCACGATAACGAAAGAAGAATTTCTTGAATTCACAAAAAGTGTTTGGAGTTTTCCGGCTGAATCAGCAGTTAAGATAGGACATCCAGCCCCATTTCCTGTTGAATTACCATACAGATTGATACAACTTTACACATATGAGGGAGAAGTTGTCCTTGATCCATTTATGGGAAGCGGAACAACGGCAATTGCAGCTATTATGACTCGGAGGTTTTATGTTGGTTATGAAATTGATGAGACATATGTTGAACTTTCCGAAAGGCGAATAAAGAAATTTTTTGCGAGTTTTCAACCTGATCTATTTGAAAAATTAAAAATAAATTTTAGGTAACAAATGGCGATACTCGTTGACAAAAGCACTCGTCTTGTAGTTCAAGGGATCACCGGAGGAGAAGGTTCGTTTCACACAAGACAAATGATTGAATACGGTACAAATGTTGTGGCAGGAGTTGTTCCTGGTAAAGGTGGAACATTTTTTGATGAGAAAATACCGATTTTCAACACTGTCCGTGAAGCAGTGGAAAAGGAAGGAGCAAACACTTCTATTATTTTTGTCCCAGCACCATTTGCTCCAGATGCAATTATTGAAGCAGCTGATGCTGGAATTAAACTTATAGTTTGTATTACTGAAGGGATTCCAGCGAAAGACATGATTCAGGTTTACGAGTATTTAAAACAAACAAATTCAAGGTTAATCGGACCCAATTGTCCAGGTGTAATTTCGCCTGGTAAGGCAAAAGTTGGAATAATGCCTGGTTTTATTCACAGAGAGGGAACAATTGGGATTGTTTCAAGAAGTGGGACACTGACATATGAAGCAGTAAAACAGTTAACCGAAGCTGGATTTGGACAATCAACAAGTGTTGGCATTGGTGGAGATCCAGTAATTGGTTCAAAGTTTACTGATATAATTAAACTTTTCAATGAAGATCCCGAAACAGAAGCAATCGTGATGATAGGTGAGATTGGTGGGACAGCTGAAGAAGAGGCAGCTGAATTTGTGAAAAATTATGTTAATAAGCCCGTTTTCGGTTTTATTGCTGGAAGAACAGCGCCACCAGGTAGAAGAATGGGACATGCCGGTGCGATCATTTCAGGTGGAAAAGGAACAGCTCAAGAAAAGATGAAAGCTCTTGCTGACGCTGGAATTTATGTGATAGAAAATCCAGCTGTTATCGGCGAAACTGTTAAAAGAGTTTTAGGTGAAAAACCTAAAAGAAAAATTTTCGTCATGTCTTCAGAAAGGAAAACTAAAAAGGGTGTAAAGAAGTCAAGTCAGCGTAAGAGAAAAGTTTCAAAGAGAAAAAAATAAAAACAAAATTGAGGTTGAAACTTGACTGAAAGAACGCTCGCTATTTTAAAACCTGATTGCGTTAGGAAAAACCTAATAGGAAAGGTTATCTCACACATTGAAGAAGCTGGCTTCAGAATCGTAGCAATGAAAATGCTTAAATTAACAACTGAACAAGCAAAGGCATTTTATTATGTTCACCGTGAGAAATCATTCTATAACGACCTTGTTAACTTCATGACCTCTGGAAAAGTTGTAGCAATGGTGCTTGAAAAAGAAAATGCAGTAAGCGATTTCAGGGAATTGATTGGTGCTACCGACCCAAAGGAAGCAAAAGAAGGAACAATAAGAAGATTGTATGCGGATAGCAAGCAAGAAAATATAGTTCATGGATCTGATTCCGTTGAAAACGCAAAATTTGAAATTTCATTTTTCTTTCCCGAAAGCGAGCTAATAGCAAACCAAATTTGAAGATACATCCCGCGGGCTTTATGCTCGCGGGTTTTTAATAATAAATTTCTATGCATAAAAATGGGAAAAATAATCATGTTAATTATCTTGTTCTCAACCTTATCGTTTTCTCAAACCGAGCGTGTGAAAATTGGAGCCGAAGTTTTTCTCGAAAAGCATCTTGATCTTGTGAAGGGTAAAAAAGTAGGGATCGTTACAAATCATACTGGGCTTTTGCCAGATGGAAGACATATCGTTGATGTTTTAAACTCAATTGAAGGTGTAAAAGTTATTGCTCTTTTTGGACCTGAACATGGAATAAGAGGAGAAGTTCCTGATGGTAAAAGCATCGCTCATGGCGTTGATACAAAAACTGGTATCCCTGTTTATTCTCTTTACGGTGAAGTTAAAAAGCCAACACCCGAAATGCTTAAAGATATTGATGTTTTAATTTTTGATATTCAAGATGTTGGTGCAAGGTTTTATACCTACATTTCAACGATGAGTTATTGTATGGAGGCATCTGCTCAGCTGGGCAAAAAGTTTATCGTTCTTGATAGACCAAATCCGATTCGTGGAATTTATGTTGATGGACCCGTTCTTGATCCTAAATTTAAATCATTTGTTGGTCTTCATACAATTCCAGTTGCGCATGGCATGACGGTTGGAGAGCTTGCTAAGATGTTTAATGAGGAAGGCTGGCTTGAAAACGGAGTAAAAGCTGATTTGACAGTGATAAAAATGGAAAATTATTCAAGAAATATGTGGTTTGATCAAACGGGATTACCTTGGATAAAACCGTCTCCTAATATGATGACTCTTAAGACTGCTATAGTTTACACAGCCACTTGTTTTATTGAAGGGACAAATGTATCTGAAGGCAGGGGGACAAATCATCCATTTGAATGGATAGGAGCTCCATGGATTGACTCGAAAAAGTTTGCAAAAGAACTAAATTCTTACAAACTCCCCGGAGTCAAATTTGAGCCAATTGAATTTACCCCAACTGATATTGAAAAAGTTACCATTGATCCGAAATATGAGGGGCAAAAATGCCACGGTGTGTTTTTAAATGTCTATGATCGTGAAAAGTTTGAACCAGTGAAAACAGCAGTTTATATTCTTTACACATTGAAAAAATTATATCCCAATGACTTCAAATGGAGAACTGCGGGGCAAGATAGATTATGGGGCACTGATAGAATTAGATTAATGATTGACGAAGGAAAAAAGCCGAGCGAGATAATAAGATCTTGGGAGGCAGAATTAAAAGAATTTTTAAAAATCAGAGAGAAATACAAGCTTTACAACTAATTTGACTTATCTAAATGAGAAAGCGAAAACCCGAATTGATACTTGAAGAGTTGGAGAAATTCGTAAAAGATTTAGGTATAACTTTGCGATATGAACGAGGTGATTTTGAAGGTGGGTATTGTGTTTTGAAAGAACAGAAAATGATAGTCATAAACAAGTTAGCGAACACTCAGAAAAGAATTTCATTACTTTCGCAAAGCATTCTTGAAATGGGGATTGACGAAAATTTGATAAACGAAAACATTAAAAGCATAATTGAAGATGAGCTTGCTAAATTAAATTTAAAGGTAGAATGAAAATACTTGTGATACATGGGGCGAACTTAGGTATCCTTGGGAAGAGAGAACCGGAAATTTATGGGTCGTTAACTATTGATGAGATCAATAAGATTTTGATGGCAAGTTTTAAAGATGTTGAGTTTGAATTTTTTCAATCAAACATTGAGGGTGAAATTGTAAATAAGTTAAATTCTTTAATCGGTTCCGATTTCGATGGCGTGGTCATAAATCCCGGAGCTTTTACTCATTATTCCTTTGCGATAAGAGATGCAATTTCAGCGTTGAAAATACCCGTAGTTGAAGTTCACTTAACAAATTTGTATGCTCGGGGGGAAACAGAAGGGTTTAGACGAAAAAGTGTGATCGCACCTGTTTGCAAAGGATATATTGCAGGTTTTGGATATTTGAGTTATATTTTAGGAGTAGAAGCGATCTCGAAACTCAAGAAAGTTGATCATGATTAAGGCAGTTATATTTGATCTTGATAACACGCTTGTTGATTTTATGACGATGAAAAGACAAGCAATTGATGCTGCAATAAGCGCGATGATTGATGCTGGATTGAAGATTTCACCTGAAGAAGCAAGGCAAAGAATTGATAGAATTTATGCTGAAAAGGGAATAGAATATCAGCAAGTTTTTGATGATTTTCTTAAGGAAATCTATGGAAAGGTTGATTACAAAATTCTATCTGCGGGGATCGTTGCTTATAGGAGAGCCAGGGAAGCTGCTCTTGTTCCATATCCGCATGTTTATATGACTTTAACAACTCTTTTGAAAATGGGTTTGAAGCTTGCTGTTGTTTCTGATGCCCCGGCTCGCGAAGCGTGGTTGAGATTGTGTTATTTGAATTTTCATCATATTTTTGATCATGTTATCACTTTTGACGATACAGGTGAGCGAAAGCCAAGCCCTGCGCCTTTTCTTAAAGCTTTGGAGCTTTTAGGTGTTAAACCGGAAGAAGCAATTATGGTCGGAGATTGGGCTGAAAGAGATGTGGTTGGGGCAAAGAAAGTTGGAATGAAAACAGCTTTCGCAAGGTATGGAGATACATTCAATACACAAAATCCTGAAGCAGATTATGAACTAAACGATATAACTGAATTGATAGATATAATCAAAAAAGAAAACGGCTGGGAATGATCGTTGGCATTGGTGTTGACATAGTGGAAATAGAGAGGTTTAAAAATTTAACACAACGATGGGGTGAGCATTTTCTAAAGAAAGTTTTTACACAAAATGAAATAGATTACTGCCTTTCAAGGAAAAATACCTACCAGCACCTCGCCGGAAAATTCGCTGCAAAAGAAGCCATAAGCAAGGCAATTTCAACAGGGTGGAGTGGAATTTTTAGATGGAAGGATGTTGAGATCTTAAACGATGAAAACGGCAAGCCAGAGGTTATACTTTATAATCAACTCAAGATTCAGTTCAATTCCTGCTTAATTCACATTTCAATTTCTCATTCTCAAAATTACGCAGTTGCTTTCGCCGTAATTGAAAGAAATTAATCCAAATTAAAAAGGAGATTTAATATGCCTGTCGTAAAGTCTTTTTCTACAATTGCAGAAATGTTTGATGTAATAACTCGTCATTTTATTGATTCAGATAAGCCAGCGTATCTTTTTAAAGTTGCTGGCGCTTATAAACCACTTTCATATAGGGAATTAAGAGAGATGGTTGAACTTACTGCTTGCGGACTTGCTTCGCTTGGACTTAAAAAAGGCGACAAAGTTGGAATCGTGTCCGAGAATAGAATTGAATGGATAATAGTTGACTTTGCAATGACGACAACAGGTATAATTGATGTGCCAGTTTATCCTACATTGACGCCGAAGCAGATTGAATATATTTTCAACAACGCGGGGGTAAAAGCAACATTTGTATCAAATCAGGTTCAATTATCAAAAATTGAAAAAATTTATGACGATGTGAAATCGCTCGATAAGGTTATAATTTTCACTGAAAAAGGAATCACGGCGCCGGATTATCTTTTGAGTTTGAGAGAACTGATGGAGCTTGGAAGGGAATTCAAGGAGAAAAATCCAGATTATTGGATAAATGCAGTAAAAGAGATTAAGCCGGAGGATGTTTTAACGATAATCTATACATCTGGAACAACAGGAGAACCCAAAGGGGTTGTGTTAACTCATAAAAATTTGGTTTCAAATATCTTGAGCGCAACGCAAGTTGTCCCCATGACGCCCGAGGATACGCTTCTTTCGTATCTTCCACTTTCGCACTCTTTTGAAAGAATGGCTGGATTTTATGCAGCATTTGCCTGTGGTGGGATCGTGGCTCTCGCTGAAAGTATTGATACAATAGCTCAAAACTTGCTTGAAGTAAGACCGACGCTTATGACATCTGTTCCAAGATTATTTGAGCGACTTTATAATAGGATTATAAAGGGTGTTGAATCCGGACCAGCGGTGAGAAAAAAGATCTTCTACTGGGCTCTTGATGTCGGAAGAAGGTATGTTCAGGCAAGCAAGAAAGGCAAAGTTCCAGCTTGGTTAAAATCTCAATATGCTCTTGCGAATAAACTTGTGTTTTCAAAATTAAAAGAAAGAACCGGTGGAAGAATAAAATTCTTCGTTTCCGGTGGAGCTGCGCTTGCTAAAGAACTTGGGGAGTTTTTTGAAGCCCTTGGAATTAAAATTATAGAAGGGTACGGTTTAACCGAAACATCGCCGGTTTTGACTGTAAATCGTCTTGATGATTATAAATTTGGGACAGTTGGCAAACCAATACCAGGTGTGGAGATAAAAATTGCTGAAGATGGAGAAATACTCGCGCGAGGTCCAAATGTCATGCAAGGTTATTACAACAATCCAGAGGCAACAGCTGAAGTAATTGATAAAGACGGATGGTTTCATACAGGTGATATAGGCTATTTTGATGAAGATGGATTTTTAGTTATAACGGATAGGAAAAAACATATTTTCGTCAGCTCAGGGGGTAAGAACATAGCACCGCAACCGATTGAAAGCTTATTAGTTCAATCAAATTATATTGATCAAGCAGTTGTGATAGGCGAGGGGAAACCATTTTTAACTGCTTTAATCGTTCCAGATTTTGAAACTATAAAAGATTATGCTAAACAACATGGTGTGCAATTTAACGATGAAAAGGAATTAATCCATAGAGATGAAATTTACAGATTATTTGAGCGGGAGATCAAAAGAATAAACAAAGATCTTGCTCAGCACGAGCATATTAGAAATTTCCGCTTACTTGAAAAACCATTCACAATTGAGGATGGAGAATTAACTCCAACTTTAAAAGTTAAAAGAAAGGTCGTTGAGCAAAAATATAAAGAACTAATTGAGCAGATGTATGAGGAACTTGGTGTTTAGCTTGATTATGAGTATTCTTACAAATTCGTTATTTGCTAAAGGTGAAAATCCGGTAAAAGTTGATATTCTTTCCGATTGGGATGGTGTTTCGGAAAAATTTACCCTTGGTGTTAGGTTTAGCATCTCTCCTGGTTGGTATGTTTACTGGCAAAATCCGGGAGACGCTGGACTTGCACCTGAAATTAAGTTAACATCTTCGACTTCTTTGAAAACGGGTGAAATTTTGTTCCCGGTTCCGAAGAAAATTGTCCATGAAAACATCATATCTTTTGGTTATTACAATGAGGTTGTGCTTTTGATACCTGTTCAGTTTGATTCAAAGGAATTTAGGAAGAAAAGAAATGTTATTAAAGCTCAGATCAATTGGCTTGTTTGTAAAGAAAGCTGTGTCCCTGGCAAGGTGACGCTCGAATATGTGCTTAAAAAAGCAACTCCTAAGGAAATTTCTTTGATCAAAAAGTACAAGGATATGTTGCCGAAGAAATTTGAAAAATCCGGGCTTGAGGTCAAAAATTTTAGCATTGATAAGAAAGGGAATTCAAGGTTGATACGGATTGAATTATTCGGGGAAAATGTCAAAAAAATTCAGGATTTTTATCCGTATCCGTTGGATAAATTTTTAATTGATTTGAATAGTATAAAATTAAAGGATGGACGAATTGAGGTAATGGTCACACCTACGATGGCTAACGCTGAGATGAACTTTTTTGGTGGTTTAGTCGTCATAAATGGCGAAAGTTATGAACTTAAAATTAAAACAAAATAAAATTAAGGAGATGTCAAAATGAACATACTTAATGTAGTTGGATTTTTTATGATCGCCTTAATGGTTTCGTTTTTATCTGGGCAGGATAAGAAAGTTGAAATTGGAAGCGTTGTCCCGGATTTCAGCTTAACAGATCTGAGCGGTAAGGTTGTTAAGTTATCCGATTTTAAAGGAAAGATTGTAGTTCTTGAATGGACAAACCCAAATTGTCCATTTGTTCAGCGTGTTTATAAAGAGAAAATAATGTCGTCAGTTCAAAAGGAATTTACTCAAAAGGGAGTGGTGTGGATTATTATAAATTCAACTAATCCTAAGCATAGGGATTATTTAGAGCCTAAGGAGTTGCAAAAAATTTATAACGAATGGGGTTCATCTTATACGGCTTATTTAGTTGATCCTGATGGTAAAGTTGGAAAAATGTTTGATGCTAAGACAACTCCACATATGTTTATTATAAATAAGGATGGTAAACTTGTTTACAATGGAGCTATTGATGATGATCCAAGGGGTGAAAAGAGGGAGAAAATAAATTATGTTAAAAATGCTTTAAGCGAAATTCTTGCGGGTAAGCCAGTTAGCGTAAGCGTTACAAAACCATATGGATGTTCTGTCAAATATGCAGAGCAATAGGTGGTTTTATTTTCTTAATCTTTTTTAAAACTTGACTTTTTTGATTTGAGAGTTTATATTAATTATTGTAAGAGCGCGAGTAGTTCAGATGGTAGAACACCAGCTTCCCAAGCTGGGTGTCGCGGGTTCGAGTCCCGTCTCGCGCTCTTTTAAAATTTGTGGCGCGTTCGTCTAGCGGTCTAGGACACCGCCCTCTCAAGGCGGAGATCGCGGGTTCGAATCCCGCACGCGCTACTGCCTCTTGACAAATTGAGTTTTTTTTACTATATTTTACTTGTAAAGCAAAGCACGATAGATAGCTTTAAAGAAAAATAAAAACAACAAAAAGCATCTTCCTTTATTAAGAGAACTTATCAAAAACTTAAGAGGAGGCGCGTAGTTTAATAGATTGATAATTCCTATCCTTCCAACTACTTACGAAATAGCCACTTGGATTATTTAGCTTTTCTTCAACATCTTTTCAAAAACTTATAATGGAGGCAAAATTATGAAAAAGTTAATTTTCAGTTTGTTTCTACTTTTGACTGTTGCAACACTTGCCTTTGCACAGCTTGGGGCTATAAGGGGAAGAGTA
The DNA here is from genome assembly GCA_039630395.1 of Candidatus Kryptonium sp. Taxonomy (GTDB): domain Bacteria; phylum Bacteroidota; class Ignavibacteria; order Kryptoniales; family Kryptoniaceae; genus Kryptonium. The sequence goes on from JBCNVC010000002.1 coordinate 26,169, forward strand.
ACAGACGCTCAAACTGGGGAAGCCCTGCCTGGAGCAAATGTCTTTTTACTTAACACAGTTTATGGTGCAGCAAGTGATGCGGCGGGTTTCTATGTTATTAGAAATGTTGTCCCGGGAACATATACTCTTGTTGCAAGATATGTGGGTTACCAAGAATTTAGACAAAGCGTTACAGTAACACCCGGGGACACAATTACAGTAAATGTTAGATTAGTGCCGGGGCTTATACAAGTAAGCCCAATTGTTGTTACCGCAATTGGTGTTGAGGAAGAAAGAGCAAAACTCGGGACTTCTGTTTCAAGCGTGACGGGTGAAACAATTTTGAGAACTGGTTATACAAATGTTATTTCTTCAATTGCCGTTAAGGCTCCTGGTGTGTTTACAATTGAAGCAGTTGGAGATCCTGGAGCTGCAACGAGAATTGTTCTTCGTGGTCCAAGGTCGTTACAAACTGCTAATCAACCATTGATCGTTGTTGATGGTGTTCCCATATGGAACTCAACATTTGGAGCGAGCGTTGGCAATGTCTCAACGATATCGAGGAATGTTGATATAAACCCTGAAGATATTGAATCAATTGAAGTTATGAAGGGACCTGCTGCAGCTGCTATCTGGGGTGCAAGAGCTGCTAATGGTGTCATAGTTATAAAGACAAAATCAGGTTCCTTCTCAGCTGCGAAGAAAATTCGTTTATCACTTAAAGGTAGGATACACAGAAGCGAACTTTTAAGACCATTCCCGTTGCAAAGAGAATTCGGACAAGGACAACATGGTAAGTTTGTATTTAACGGTTTGTTGTCTTGGGGCGACAGAATTGCAGATAGACCCGGTGGACCTGATTCACTTGCAAGACCCGATTATCCTTATTCAAGAATAGTTGAGAAAAGATCAAAGGATACTTATGATCACGCAACAGAATTATTCCGTAAGCCAATAACTTGGAACTACTCAATTGAGGTAAGTGGTGGGGATGAATGGGGTTCATTTTATTTGAACGCAGAGCGACTCGAGGAACAAGGAATTATACTTGCAAATAGTGACTTCAAGAGAACATCAATCAGGGCAAATGTTTCAAGAAGGTTTGCGGAAAATATAACTGCGAGAGTAAATGCTGCATATGTCAAGACATCAACCAACAGAATACAGCAAGGTTCAAACATAAGCGGTCTTTTGTTGGGTGCGTATAGAACGCCACCCGATTTCAACAATCAGCCATATATTGTAACATATGTTTCCCCGACAGGAGCTAGATTCCCGAATTCGCACAGATCATATAGAAATGGGGAAGGTGATCCAGGAAGGGTAGCTGGCTATAATAATCCGTTCTTTACGATTTATAGAAATAATACGCTTTTCTACACTGATCGTGTGTTTGGAAGCGCGGAGATAAGCTATGACCCATATAAGTGGTTAAATATCACATATCGTATAGGGGCTGATTATTATACTGACAGAAGAAACCAACTCTGGCCATTTCAAGATGCAGCTCTTCCATCTGGAAGAGTAAGTCGTGAGGTTATTTCGCAGTTCCAGATAAATACAGATTTAATGGTCAGATTGAAATATCAATTTAACAAAATTATTTCTGGTTCATTCCTATTGGGTGCTCACCTTGACCACGAGTTAACAGATAATACATTTGTTCAGGGTACGAGATTTATACTCTCAGATGCACCACCATATATTTTAAACACCTTGGATTACCTCCCAGATGAAGGTAAGACGATTGTTAGAACAGGCGCATTCTATGGTGAAGTTGGTGTTGATGTATTTGATCAGGTTTATGTTCGCCTCAGCGGAAGAAATGAAAGTGCTTCAACATACGGAGCAAAAGGAAAGAAAACATATTTCTTCCCGTCTGGAAGCATTGCTTGGGAATTTACAAAACTTCCATTCTTTACTACTCAGCCTATAATTACTTTTGGAAAACTTCGTGCAGCGGTTGGAGTTGCTGGTGTTAGACCACCTGCGTATGTAACGCGAACCTACTATGTCAATGCTTCATTCGGTAATGGATGGGGTCCTGTTACTAATGCAATTTATTATGGTGGTGGTTCAGTTCAATCCTCTCAGCTTGGTAACCCAGAGATCAAACCTGAATTGACCACTGAAATTGAATATGGAATTGATTTGAGATTGTTAAGCGATAGGCTAAGTATAAGCGCAACGAGATATACAAATAAGACAAAGGATGCTATTTTGAATGTTGCTGTTCCACCATCAAGTGGATTTTCAACAAGATGGGCTAACACAGCGAAAATTGACAATAAGGGTACAGAACTTCAAGTTATTGCTGAATGGTTAAGATTAGGTAGCTTCTCCTGGACTACAACAATTAACTGGTCACAAAATAAAAATACAGTGGTAGAGCTTGCTCCTAATATAGAATCAATTGGTCTTGCTGGTTTCGTTGATCCAAGCTCAAGAGCAGTTAGGGGCTATCCAATGGGCGTTCTTTATGGTTCGAAATGGGAAAGATGGACCAGAGATACTATAGTTACAATTGGAGGAAAACAATATCAATTCAAAGCTGGTTCAATAAGAGTTGATGCGAATGGATTCCCAGTCCCTTCACCAATTTACGGAGTGCTTGGGGATCCGAACCCCGATTGGAGAGCTGGTTTTATCAATACCCTAAGATTCGGGCGATTGACTTTAAATGTTGTTGTTGATGTTGCGAAAGGTGGTAAAATTTGGAACGGAACGAAAGGAGCGCTTTATTTCTTTGGGACTCACGGAGATCAAAACTGGTGGACAACAATCTCTGCTGATGAAGCAGATAGATTAAAGAACTATTTAGGTTTTACACCTAACCAGTTTATGGCTACTTATCCAGTAGAAAGAAAAGTATATAGAAGAAATCCCGATGGAACGGTTTCATTCCGTGGTTATGTTGCTGACTTTGGTGGTGGAAAGGTTATAATTGATGAATACTACTTCTATTCAGGACCTGGTTCTGGTTTCACTGGACCAGCTGAGCAATTTATGGAAGATGCTGGATATGTGAAATTAAGAGAAGTTTCGTTAACATATAACTTGCCTTTAAGAAGGTTCGGGCTTGAAAGCATAGATCTTGGTGTGATTTTAAGAAATATAAAAATATGGACCAAATACACAGGTATTGATCCTGAGACAAACCTGACTGGACCAACAAACGGACAGGGTCTTGACTACTTTAATAACCCACCAATGAGAAGTGTAATTTTCTCAATTAGTGTGAATTATTAAAGCATATTTTAGGGGGAAGCACAAGGCTTCCCCCTCAATTTAAACAAAAAATAAAACATAAAGGAGAGGAAGTGCTATGAAATCAATTCTGGGTTTAATACTAATTGGAGTAATAATAACCTTTGTATTTCTTGGGTGTAACAAATTAACTGAGGGTTATGTTAAAGGGTATGAAGATAGTCCGCTTTTACCAGCTACGGCTCCTGCTACTAAAATTTTCGCTGGAGCGAAAGCTGCTTTTATTGAGTTTTATGAAGGAACTCCAAGCAAGTTAGCAGCTATATGGGCACAACAGGCAACTGGAGCTGATAGACAATATATGGCTTTTGATATTTATAACATGACTGCTAATGATTTTTCAAACGACTGGTTCCTTGCTTATACTCGTGTCTTAACAAATCTTAAGATAGCGCAACAGAAAGCTCAGGAGGAAGGTTTATTAAATCTTTATGGCGCCGCAAAGATTCTTGAAGGAATACACATGGGAATGGTTGCTGCGCTCTGGGGAGATGTACCTTATTCTGAAGCTGCTCAACCCGAAAGAACTTTAACACCAAAGTATGATAATCAAATTGAAGTTTATACAGCTGCGATAGCCGCTATTGATGAAGGTATTCAGGTTTTAACGCAGAATACAGCTGCATTGCCTCAGGATCTATTTTCAACTGGTGGTAGCACTGCTAAATGGATTAAGGCAGGTTATTCAGCAAAAGCTCGTTATCTTATGCATCTTGCAAGAAGAGATAATTATCCGACAGCAGTTCTTGATCAGGTAATTAGTGCAGCTTTGAATGGAATAATTGCAACCACCAGAACTGGTACACCACCTGCAGCTGGATATGGAACTGATGATTTAGTATTCACGCATGGAACAACCTATCAAGGAAATATGAATTTGTGGCATTCATTCATTGTTCAAGATAGATCTGGTTACCTCAGAGCATTGAAGTGTTATGCTGTGAGAATGCTTGGTGCAAGAGGGACTGCGGAATCAGGAAGATTTAACTATTATTTCACTGCTGATAGCAATGACTTAAGGACGACCGGAACTGCTGCGTATGCAGCAAATGCTTATTTCCCGGTAATAAGGGCATCTGAAACTTTGCTTCTTCTTGCAGAGGCATATGCAAGAAAGGGCGACCTTGCTAATGCTGTAACTTATCTTAACAGAGCAAATACATATACTAATACTATTTTCGGAACAACATTAAGAACAAATTACACGACTACTGATTTCCCAACTCAAGCAGACCTGCTGCAAGCGATTTTCAATGAGATGTATCTTGCGTTAATGCATCAGGTTGAAGTGTTTAATTTCCTTAGAAGAATTGATTATCAGATTCAATACAGAGATGGAGCTGGAAACATCGTTCGCTTAACTCCAAAGCGTGGAACTGTGTTTCCGCAGAGATTTTTCTATCCACAAAGTGAGGTTTCAACGAATCCAAATATACCATGGATTCAAGCCGCGGATGACTTGTTTGCTAAAACCCGTGTTAACGGTGGAACAAGGTAATTCGGATTGATTACTCAAAAATTTTCCAAAAGGCGTGGCATTTGCCACGCCTTTTTTGTTTCTTGTGAAATTATGCAATCTATTTTTATCTTTATGTAAAAAGTTTGAAGATCAATGGAAGAGATTAGATCTTATATAACTGAAGGGGAAACAAAGCGAAGGTATGTTAAGTGGATGTTTAATGCAATAGCAAAAAGGTATGATCTTTTAAATCATTTGTTAAGTTTTGGACTTGACATACATTGGAGACGATTTGCAGTGAAGAAATTGAATCCATCAGGCAGTGAAACAATAGTAGATATTGCCTGCGGTACAGGTGATTTTTCTATCTCTGCCTGTGATAAGTTTCCATCAAAAATTATAGGTATTGATGTGTCTCTAAACATGCTAAAAATTTTTTTTGACAAGGCTAAAAAATTGAATCTAAATAACTTATCATTGTTGTGCGCCGAAGCAGAGAATTTACCTTTAAAGGATAAATCTGTTGATATCGCTCTTGTTGCTTTTGGGGTAAGAAATTTTTCAAATCTTAAAACTGGTTTGAGCGAGATTAACAGGATTTTAAAAAATAATGGTAGATTAGCAGTTCTTGAGTTTTCTTTACCTAAGGGGGTATTGAAAAAAATTTATCTTTTCTATTTTCGTAAAATTTTACCTTTTATAGGAAATCTAATTTCAAAGCACGAAAACGCGTATACATATCTTCCGGAGTCGGTGTTAGCATTTCCAGAAGGGGAAGAATTTGCAAAGATTTTAAATGAAGTTGGCTTTAAAAGGGTTGAGATGTGGCGACTTACCTTCGGTGTTGTTACTCTTTACATTGCTTATAAATAAAAATGCGCCCCCAGCGGGATTCGAACCCGGCTTCCCGGCGTGAACTGCCTGTGTCCTAGGCCTCTAGACGATGGGGGCTTCGAACTTTCTTGTGGGTGAGTAGCGGGGCTCGAACCCGCAACCTCCAGGGCCACAACCTGGCGCTCTGACCAGTTGAGCTATACTCACCGTAAAGAAAGCATTACAAATATAGAAATTTTTTTTCTGTTTTGCAAATTTACAATAGCTTGATAAAGTTTAATTCAATTTTTATCTTTGTATAAAAATGCTCATTCTTAAAATGAGCTTTTATATCGGAGTTGATGAATCTGGAAAAGGTGATTTCTTCGGTCCACTTGTGATCGCAGGAGTAGTATCAAATGAAACTATTAACGAAAAGCTTTTAAATGCAGGTGTCAAAGATTCTAAGAAATTATCTGATAAAAAAATCTTTGAGATTTTTGAAAGAATAAAAGAAATCTGTCAATTTTATGAGGTTGTTGTTATCAAACCAAAAAGATATAACGAACTCACCAAAAAATTAAATCTTAACAAACTTCTTGCTTGGGGGCACGCTCGCGTGATAGAAAACCTTTTGGAAAAAGCTGAACAAGAAAATTTTGAGATTAATAAGATAATATCGGATCAGTTTGGGGATGCATCGTATCTTTTAAATGCGCTAATGAAAAGAGGGAAAAAAATTAACTTGATCCAAATGCATAAGGCAGAAATTGATCCAGCAGTTGCCTCTGCCTCAATAATTGCAAGAGCGGTTTTTCTAAATCAACTTGTTGAAATGTCAAGAAAATACGAAATCCCGTTTCCAAAAGGCGTTTCAGCTAAAGTTGTTGATGTTGCAAAAGAAATTGTCAAAAGATTCGGAAAAGATGAACTGTTAAATGTTGCTAAGATTCATTTTAAGACAACAAGTCAAGTCTTGGTGAAATTGTAATAATGATAGTTTTTGAATTTTAAGATTGTTGTTTTTATATTTTTTTAGTCGAGGTGTTTAAACAAAGCGACCTATGTGAAAAATATGATAGAGAGAATAAGAAATTTTTGCATCATTGCACATATTGATCACGGCAAATCAACTCTTGCTGACCGACTCCTTGAGAAAACTGGAACAATTCCGGAAAGACAAATGGTTGAACAAGTTCTTGATAATATGGATCTTGAGCGAGAGCGTGGTATAACTATAAAGTCCCATCCAATCCAAATGAGATATAAAGCAAAAGATGGAAACGAGTATATCTTTAACTTGATTGATACTCCCGGTCATGTTGATTTTTCTTATGAAGTCTCAAGGGCTTTAGCTGCTAGTGAGGGTGCAATCCTTGTAGTTGATGCAACGCAGGGAGTTGAAGCGCAAACTATAAGCAATCTTTATATGGCTGTTGATGCCGGACTTGAAATTATCCCTGTGATAAATAAAATTGACCTCCCAGCCGCTAAAACAATGATTGATACTGTTAAGACTCAAATTATTGACTTGATCGGTTGTAAGGAAGATGAAATTTTGCTTGTGAGCGCTAAAACGGGTTATGGTGTTGATGAACTTCTCGAGGCAATAGTTGAGAGAATCCCACCACCAAAAGGTAATCTAAATGAACCGCTAAGGGCTCTTATTTTCGATTCAAAGTACGATTCCTATCGTGGAGTTGTTGTTTATCTAAGGGTTTTTGATGGTGAATTGAAAGAAGGCGATAAAATAATGTTTTTTGCTAATGGTAAAGTTTTTGAAGCAGAGGAGGTTGGAATTTTAAAACTTGATAGAATAAGGACAGGGATACTTACAAGTGGTATGGTTGGATATTTAATCGCTGGTGTAAAAGATGTCCATGATACAAGAGTAGGTGACACAATAACACTCGCAAATAATCCAGCAAAAGAACCGCTCCCCGGTTATCGCGAAGTAAAACCGATGGTTTATGCTGGCTTTTTCCCTGCTGATTCAGAAAATTATCAAGAATTAAGAGATGCACTTGAAAAATTAAGATTAAATGACGCAGCGGTGGTATTTGAACCTGAAAGTTCATCTGCGCTTGGACATGGCTTTAGATGTGGATTTCTTGGACTATTACATATGGAGATAGTTCAAGAACGACTTGAAAGAGAATTTGGGCTCAACATCGTAACAACCGTGCCAAATGTAGTTTATAAAGTTGTGAAAAGAAATGGTGAAATTATATTTGTAAACAACCCAACAGATATGCCAAATCCTGGAGAAATTGATCATATTGAAGAACCTTATGTTCGTGCACAAATTATAACTCCTGCTGAATATATTGGTGCTTTGATGAAACTTTGCTCGGATAGAAGGGGAGTTTACAAAACCACACATTATGTTTCAGCTGATAGAGCGATTCTTGAATATGAACTTCCGCTTTCAGAAATAATTTTTGATTTCTATGATAAATTGAAATCTCTTTCTCGGGGTTATGCTTCATTTGATTATGAATTCCTTGATTATAGAGAATCGGATCTTGTTAAGCTTGATATACTTTTAAACGGTGAGCCTGTTGATGCTCTTTCATTTGTCGTTCATAGAACTAAAGCCTATGACTATGGGCGTAAATTATGCTCAAAATTAAGAGAGCTTATCCCAAGACAATTGTTTGAAGTTGTTATACAAGCTGCTATTGGAAGCAGAGTTATAGCAAGAGATGTGATAAAGCCGTTGCGAAAAAATGTTTTAGCAAAGTGTTACGGCGGTGATGTAACTCGGAAGAGAAAATTGCTTGAGAAACAAAAAGAAGGTAAAAAACGAATGAAGCAAATTGGAAAAGTTGAAGTGCCACAAGAGGCTTTTTTAGCAGTCCTAACAATAGATAACGATTAAAACAAAAATTATCATCAAATGCAACGAGGAAAAGAAACGAAGCAGAAGAAGAAACCAAAGACTTTGAAAGAAAGGATTTATAACTTCATCAAGGAATTTGTTGTTGTCTTTGGAATTTTTCTTGTTCTTAATAGTTTTGTAATAGCTTCTTTCGCAGTGCCAACCTCGTCAATGGAAGATACTGTAATGGCAGGTGATTTTCTTTTCGTTAATAAATTTATCTATAATCTCGCAACACCTCGGAATATACCTTTGACATCAATTCGTTTGCCATACATCGTGATACCAAGTTTATGGAAAGTCGAGCGGGGTGATGTAGTAGTTTTTGAATTCCCGGGATATAGAGATGAGATAAAACATCCTGCCATGATTTACTATCTCAAAAGGTGCATCGGTCTCCCGGGCGATACGATTCAAATAATTGATAAAGTTGTCTATGTCAATGGTGAAATCTTCCCAAACCCAAAATATGTTAAGTTCGAACGACCTTATATCCTTCCAAAAGATCAACCTGATCCAAGAATTTTCCCCAAAGGTGCTCCGTTTAATGAGGATAATTATGGACCGATAGTTGTTCCGAAAAAAGGAGACACTATAAGAGTTAACTTGTCAAATTTTGATGCTTGGGAGACATTTATAAAAAGGGAGGGACATTGGATTGAAATAAAAAACGGGAAAATTTACATTGATGGAGTTGAGAAGAACGAGTATGTTGTTAAACACGATTATTACTTTATGATGGGAGATAATCGGGATAATAGTTTAGATAGCCGGTTTTGGGGTTTCGTCCCAGACAAATATATAGTTGGTTCACCTCTGATCGTTTATTGGTCGTGGAATCCTGATATACCTATCTTCAACATATTTGCAAAAATTGCCTCAGTCAAGATCGGTAGAATCGGCATGATAATTAAATAAAATATAGATAATGAGCTATAAAAATTCATTAGGTGAGGATCGGTACGCACAGATTGAAAGCGACTTAATAAATGAGGATCAAATCCAAGTAAAAAACTGGCTTAAGCCCTTACTTATTGCAGTTGTTGCGGCAATCATTGTCAAATCATTTATATTTGAGGCTTTTAGAATTCCTTCTGGCTCAATGGAAAATACGCTTTTACCCGGTGATTTTATAATCGTTTCAAAAATTGGATTTCCTGTTAAAACTCCAAAATATATCCCATTAACAAAAATTGAAATCCCACAAATTGAGATATTGCCGCAGTTTTCCCAACTTAAACATGGGGATGTGATAGTTTTTAGATTTCCGGGTGAAAGAAATGAAATTAGAACATCGGAGGATGTAAATTATATAAAAAGATTGATCGGTTTGCCCGGCGATGTTGTAAAGATAAAAAATAAAGTCATTTACATTAATAATCAGAAGTTTCAAGAACCCCCAACAGTGAAAGTTAACTACGACTTTATAGCGCCCGAGGGCATAGCAAATCCTTATATTTTCCCCGAAGGTTTGGATTACAATGAGGATAACTATGGTCCTATTGTCGTTCCTTTTAAAGGAATGGAAATAAAATTGAGCTCGGAAAACTTAAAACAATGGAAGATCATGATTCAAAGAGAAGGGCATAAAGTGGAACTTGTTAATGATAAGGTTATGATTGATGGCAAGGAAGTAGAAAGTTATGTCTTTAGAAAAGATTATGTTTTTGTGATGGGAGACAATAGAAACAATAGTTTGGACAGTAGATATTGGGGCTTTGTGCCAGTTGACAATATAATCGGAAAGGCGAGTTTTATTTATTGGTCCTGGGATTCAAATATCCCGATTCTTAACATTTTTGAAAAGGTAAAATCAATTAGATGGGAAAGAATAGGAAAAAAGGTAGAATGAGCGGGATTTATATCCATATACCGTTTTGTGAGAGAAAGTGTATTTATTGCGATTTTTATTCTGTGGAGAACCTTGAACAGATAAATATGTTTTTAAATTCTGTTTTAAATGAGATTGAAATTTTTAAAAGCGAAGCGGATTTTTTAAATGAAGTTTGCTTTGAGACTATTTATTTTGGCGGAGGAACTCCATCTTTGCTTGAAGTTTATCAAATTGAGAAAATCTTAAACGCTTTTTATAAAAGTTTCAAAATTGCTGATAAAGTTGAAATTACAGTTGAGGCAAATCCCGGGACTGTTGATAAAAATAAACTTAGTGGATTCAGAAGTATCGGTATAAATCGTTTAAGTTTCGGGGTTCAATCTTTCTTTAATGATGATTTGGAGTTTCTTGGTAGAATTCACACCTCAAAAGATGCAATTGAGAGTATTATATCAGCATTTGATTCGGGGTTTGAGAATGTTAATGTTGATTTAATTTTTGGATTGCCACAGCAGAGTAAAGAGAAATGGATAAAAAATTTATTAAAAGCTGTTGAACTAAATGTGCCTCATATATCTGCTTATAACTTGATCGTTGAAAAAGGAACACCTTTGAATGAGATGGTAAGAAGGGGTAAGGTGAAACTTCTATCCGGTGATGAAGAGGCTGAGTTATATGAAATAACGATGGAGACGCTCGAAGGATTTAATTATATTCACTATGAGGTTTCAAATTATGCTCGCTGGGGGTTTGAATGTCGCCATAATTTGAAGTATTGGGAATATGAAAACTATATTGGCTTTGGACCGTCGGCACATTCATTTTGGGAAAACAAGAGGTGGTGGAATGTAGCAAATCTTAAAAAATATATAAGTGCTATTGAGAATGGAAAACTTCCAATCGCCAATTTTGAGATCTTGTCGGAGGAAAAGATGATTGAGGAATTTATTTACCTTGGTTTGAGAAGCACAGGGGTTGATTTGAAAAAGTTCAAAGAAAAATTTGGTTTTGATTTTATTGATGACGAAATTAACGAGAATTTAAATGAGCTAAAAAAATTGGGATATGTTGATATTGATGAGTTTAAAGTTAGGTTAACGCGTAAAGGTTTTTTGGTTTGCGATGAGATCACTGTTAATTTAATTTCAAAAATAAAATATGTTTTAAGATGAACAAATTAAAGATCAATCACATTATCGGTTTGGCTCTATTTTTGATTTCATTTATTGTTTATGCGTTAACAGTTCAGCCAAGCGTTCCTTTTTGGGATTGCGGTGAATTCATTGCGGTGTCATATTCGCTCGGTGTTCCACATCCGCCTGGAGCACCATTTTTCATAATCATTGGAAGAATAGCGACACTTCTTCCCATAGCTGAAGATATCGCAAAGCGCGTAAATCTTATAAGTGCCTTTGTGAGCTCTTTGACTGTCATGTTTTTATATTTAATAACAGTTAAGCTGATTTTAAGATGGAAGCCAAATCCGCAAACGCTTATTGATAAACTTGCCGTTTATGGAGCTCCTGTTGTTGGTGCGTTAACTCTTGCTTTTAGCGATACATTTTGGTTTAATGCAGTTGAAACGGAGGTTTACGCACCGAGTTTGTTTTTGATGAGTTTTACACTGTGGCTTGGGATGATATGGTTTGAAAAAGCTGAAAATATTGAAAGTGATAGATTAATACTTTTAATTGCATATGTGATTGGTTTATCTATTGGAGTGCATCTCTTGAGCATATTAACAATTTTCACGCTTGCTTTGATAGCTTATTTCAGATTTAGAGAAAAGATCGACTTGAAAAGCTTTACGCTGATGAGCATAATAGCAATTGGCATATTTTTCCTGGTTTACAAGGTCATAATATTCTGGATACCATCAATGCTTGATGATATGCCAGCTGTTCCAGCGATAATTGCAATTGCCGTTTCGTATGGAATCTATTACGCTTACAAACATAGACAAAGGATATTATTTACATTTTTAACTGGCGTTCTGCTTGTTTTCCTTGGTTATACAACATATGCGCTAATAATAATAAGAGCAAATGATAGACCCGCAATAAATGAAAATGCGCCCGATAATATCATTCGATTTGTTAAGTATCTTGAACGTGAACAGTATGGAGAACAACCATCTATCTTTAAGAGAAGATGGAGCCAGGAACCAGCACATCAAGAAAATTACCAGAAATATAGCAGTGATTGGGATTATTTTCTCAAATATCAGTTAAATCATATGTACTTGAGATATTTCCTTTGGAATTTTGTTGGACGTGCTGGTGATATTCAAGATGCACCCATTGCCTTTATAAAAGCTGAAAGCGGATGGGGAAAACCTGAAGAGTTTCCAAATAGATACTTTGCTCTTCCACTTCTTGTGGGACTTTTTGGACTTTATTATCATTATCGCAAGGATTGGAAAATGTTTTTGTCTTATCTTTCTCTATTTATCGTAACTGGAATTGGACTTGCAATCTATCTTAATATGCCTGAGCCACAACCAAGGGAAAGGGATTATGTTTTCGTTGGTTCGTTTTTTGCATTTGCAATATGGGTTGGGATCGGTGTTGCAGGTTTAATTGAATTGTTAAATGAGTTAATAAAAACCGAGATCAGAAAAATTTATGGGATCGCAGTTTTAATCGTTTCGATTTTTGCAGTTCCATTTAATATGCTTGTCCAAAACTGGGACGACCATGATAGAAGTGGTAACTATGTGCCTTGGGACTATTCATATAATTTATTACAAAGTTGTGAGAAGGATGCAATTTTATTTACTAATGGAGATAATGATACATTTCCACTTTGGTATCTACAAGTAGTTGAGGGCATAAGAAGAGATATAAGAGTTGTTAATTTGAGCTTGCTTAACACAGACTGGTATATTTTGCAGTTAAAACATGAAGAACCTTATGGAGCAAAGAAGGTGCCGATAAGTTTAAGCGATAATATCATCAGACAAATTGGACTTGTTCAATGGGAGCCCCGAGATGTGACGATCCCGGTGCCAAAAGAAGTTTATGAAAAATTTGGAATTACAGATACATCAATAATCAATCAAGGTAAGATAACATTTAGAATGCCAAATACAATTCAAATTGGTGACATAAAGGCGATAAGAGTTCAAGATATCTTGGTTCGTGATATTATTGAAACGAATAAATGGGAAAGACCAATTTATTTCGCTGTGACAGTTTCACCTGATAATTTCATCGGGCTTGATGAATACCTGAGAATGGAAGGGCTTGCATATAGAGTAGTTCCTTTCAAAAATCCAAAAGGATCACCAACATTTATAGAGGAAAAGATATTGAGACAGTGTCTATTTAATGAGCCAAAAGATTTTTATCGTGAGCCACATTACGGATTTAAGTTTAGAAATCTTGATAACCCGAAAGTTCACTTTTTCGAAACAGATAGAAACCTTATGCAAAATTATAGAAATGCATTCTTGAAACTTGCGATTTATTACTATGAGAATAACCGAGATACATTAAAAGTTCTTGAGGTTCTTGACCATATGGAGAAAAAAATTCCGAACAATGTTTTGCCCATGGATTACCGGCTAAGATATGATGTTGCTAGGTTATATGATATCATTGGTGCGAGAGATAAATTCATGAAGATAGCCAAGGAGATTGAGCCAATAGCTCTTGAGCAGATAGAACGTGACCCGGCGAATATCTATGGGGAATATAATCCTTATGTTATCCTTGTTAATTTATATGAAATGATGGGAGAGTATCAAAAGGCGATAGATATTTTAAATCGAGTCCTTGTTTACTATCCTCAGCAATATCAGCATCTCGTTAAAGATAGAATTGAAAGGTTGCAGGCGAAGTTAAGGGAAGAGAAAAGATAAAATAGTAGTAATGATTCGTTTTGTTAGGTTTAAATCTATTCAAATCATAAAGGTTAATTTTAATTTGACATTGACAAATTAATTTATTATATTGCAAATAACTTTTGCACTCAGGAACAGTGAAATAGCTAAAGCAACCTCCCGAGCAAATTTAGTTCCTGAGTGTGTAATGGGCGGTTGCTTGAGCAGTCAAATTTATCAGGAGGTAGTAGTAAGATGTCACGTGGTAAAGTTAAGTGGTTCAACAACAAGAAGGGCTACGGATTTATTGAAGCGGAGGATGGGCGTGAGGTTTTCGTCCATTACTCTGAGATTAAATCCGATAAGCGCTTCAAAACCCTTGAAGAGGGAGCAAAGGTTGAATTTGAAATTGTTGACGGACCGAAAGGACCAAAGGCAGTTAATGTCGTTGTTCTATGAGATAAGCATAACCGAGTAAGGTGAGCATATTAATAAACCCCAATTGTTTTGTTCAACAGAACAGGCAATTGGGGTTTTTTAGTTTAAATTAATTTAAATATTGAAAATGAAGTTTACGAAATCAGATGCTCAAAAAATTGCAAAGGTTTTGAAGACTAAATCTCATAAGCTGAAAAATTTTTATCGCTTTAAAGTCGGGAAAACAACGCTTGAAATATACCCAAGAATAAAAATTGGTGAAAGATTCGGAACGCTTGTTTCTGCTTTCACACCATATTCTCATCTTCAACTTCATTTCTGCACGGGATATGTTGCAAGTGATATTCTTGGAGAAGTAACTTTCCTTGGTGAAGTTAATGGAAAAATATCTGGGCTAATAATTGAAACAAATGGAGGTTGTCACCTTTACGCAAATATTGATGCTAAAATTTTATCAACAGATTTTACTAAACTTGAACCAGAGATCATGATTCCAGGTATAGCCCTTTCCCTTGGCGAGTTATTACTCGGAAAGAAAACAAGAAGATAATGTGGCAAAAATTAACATATTCAACTTTTATAATAGAAAAGTTAATCTTCCAACTCAAAAAATAAGAACCCTCGTTAAAAATATTCTCAGTGGGGAAAAGCTTAATTTCACAGAAGTTAATCTAATTTTCACTGATGACGAGATGATACATAAAATCAATAGAGAATTTTTAAAGCATGATTACCCAACTGATGTTATTTCCTTTGAACTTTCAGATGAATTGCCAGTGCAAAATAAGGTTGCTGAAGTATATATTAGCGTTGAGAGAGCAATAGAACAATCAAAATTTTACAAAGTTCATCTTGAAATTGAAATTGCTCGTCTTGTCGCACATGGCTTGATACATCTTGCTGGATATGATGATAAAACAACAAGTGAGAAATTAAGAATGAGACGAAAGGAAAGTTATTATATCAAAATGGCTGGATTTTAATTATCTTTTTCTTATTCTATCGTTTACGATCCATGCGTATTTGAACCCATTCTCTATTAAGAATTTTCTTAACAAGCTCGCATCTTGAAGACGCTCAAAATCTCCAACTCTTACCTTATAATTTGGCGGTTCATAAATAATATAAACTTTTTGGGTTTGAAAAATTGATGAACCTAAAATAGATTGAACGAGGTTTTTAACTGCGTTTGCGCTATCAAGCTGATTTGTAACAAGAATTTGAACCCTAAAGCCAGAGGTCGTTTCCTTGTCCATATCGCTAAACAAACGATGGGGAAAAACAAGTTCTCTTATATCGTATACCGATGGATTGAATTGCTTTTCATAGTAGGAAAGAGAATCTATTTTCTGAGCAAACAGGAACCCCGCAGTTATGAAAAGTAAAAGCACGATTTTTATAAGCATTTTTAAAACTTTTTATTTTATGATAAAGGCGTCGGCAAACTCGGATTTTATTTCGTTAAAAGTGTTTATGTCATCTTGATCAAGGAAAATTAAAACTTTAAAAACATCGTTCGTTTTAACTATTTCAGATTTAACCTTGAACTTTGATCGTATGTATTCTTTTATCTTTTCAGCATGAGAGATTTTTGAATACACTCCAACTTGAACTTTTAATTCTGATTTCGGGTAAGCAGATAAAAACGAATTGGTATAGTTTAAATGTTGTTCGTCTGATACTTGTTGGATTAATGTGGCAGTGTTTTGTGATGTTATGAAAGCGTCGGGAAAGTTTTCTTTTATAATTTCAAGAGTTTGTAGAAGCAAGGTTGAATCACTTACACCGTCAATATGAACTTTGTAGAAGCCAAGTGTTGAATCATAAACAATGTATGCATTTTTATCAGGGTATAAACGAGTAAATTTATCAAGATGCTCTTTTGCTGAGTTTTTAGTAATAAATGCGCCAATTTGGATTGAAAATTGAGGCTTTTGAGTTATTGGTTGTGGTTTTGGGGTAGTTATATCTGATTCAGTTTTTGTTTCTTTTACTTCTGGTTGTAATGCAGTAAGTGTTGTTTTGATTTCCTCTTTTGATTCTGGTATAACTTGAATTTGCCCTTGTTTTTTAACTTCTGGTTTTAATTCTACTTTTGGTTCCGGTTTTTGTTCTTGAATTTGAACAGGATAAGTTGCAATAGGGAGGATTATTGGAGTTACAATTATTTGCGGTGTTTTCTCTTGTTTAGTCCTTTTAGGAATTATCACAGAGTCAATTGTATGTTCAATGATTTGATCAGTGAATATTTTTTTAGGCTCATTTACAGTTATTAATGTCGTATCATTAGGTGTTGAAGCTTCGTTTTTTTCAGGTTTAATTTCCATTTTGCTACCTGCGCAAGAAGTGATTAGAAAAATAATGAGAATTATTGTGATTTTTTTCATTTTTGTATTTTAAGTTTATTAATAAAACGATTGGGAATGTTCAGATTTAACTTTGGTGACGATTTTCACACTTGCGCTTGCCCCGATTCTATCCGCCCCACTTCTTATCATTTGGAGTGCCTCTTCGTAAGTTCTAATTCCGCCACTTGCTTTGACACCCATTGCACTTCCAACAACTCTTCGCATTAAAGCAACATCGCCGGCGGTTGCTCCACCTTTGCTGAAGCCCGTTGATGTTTTTACAAAATCTGCGTTTGCTTTCTTTGCGAGGAGACAAGCTTTGACTTTTTCTTCGTCAGTTAGAAGTGCAGTTTCAAGTATAACTTTTACAAGGACATCATGTTTATGTGCAACATTTACAACAGCTCGTATGTCATGTTCAACATAGTCATAGTATCCTCCTTTTAACATCCCGATATTCATTACCATGTCAACTTCGTTAGCTCCATCTTCAATTGCCTTCTCTGTTTCAAAAACCTTTGTTTCTATTCTATTTGCGCCGAGTGGAAAACCAATTACTGTGCAAACCTTAACTTTTTTGCCTTTCAAGATTTCAGAGGCAAGCTTAACATAACAAGGATTTACACATACACTTGCAAATTGATACTGTATAGCTTCAAAACAAAGTTTTTCGATATCCTTCGGAGTTGCTTCAGGTTTTAAAAGTGTATGGTCAATCATTCTTGCGATATCATTATCAATTTGACCCTGTTCAGTAACCCCAAGCGTTGCGCTTATTCTTTCTGCGCCATTTAAAATGATATTTTTCACTGCTTCTTCTTTGTGAACAACGCAATATCCACAACCAGCACAAGGTTCTTTAGGATCGCAAACTCCACCTGGAATTTCAGGAGCTGGATAATTCCTTTTTACCTCAAGCAGAAGTTCTTCAATTATTTTCTCAAGATATCCTTGATCCATTTGAGATTTCATTATTTTTAAAAAATTTAAAAAATCATCTGAAATTATTCAATGAGATAAGCGTAATTTTGGCGTAGTTTTTCGAGCGTAAGTTTGAAATTTTCATATTTTTGTCTTTCTCGCTCAATTACATCTGATGGGGCGCGATTTATGAAGTTTTGATCACTTAGTTTCCGCTCCGTTTCGCTTAGCATCGTCTCATATCTTTTTATTTCTTTTTCAAGGCGTTTCCTTTCAATTTCAAGGTCAATTAAACCTTCAAGTGGAACGAAGATCTCGTCTCCAGAGACAACAGCACTTGCTGAAAACTTTGGTCTCTTAATGCCAGAACTAACTGTGACATTTTGAACTCTTGCAAGGCGTTTTATATAAGAAACATATTCGTTCACCAGATCTTTTCGGTCATTGTTAGATGTGTTAATTATCACATCGCAGAATTTTGTGTGAGGAATATTCATCTCACCACGAATAGATCTTACTGCTACTATGATATCTTGAATAAATTTCATGTTCTTTGAGATCTCATCATTAATCCATTTTTCATCAACTGTTGGAAATGGTTCAATCATTATGCTTGCCCCTTCTTTTCTATCGCGGAGATTTTGCCATATTTCTTCTGTGATGAACGGCATAAACGGATGAAGGAGCTTTAAGGCGGTTTCAAATATATAAACTGCTCTACTTAACACAGCAATTTTTTCATCTTTTGATTCAGGGGAGTAAATTCTATCTTTTATTATCTCAAGATACCAATCGCAAAAGTCATGCCATAGAAAGTCATAAATCGTTCGGGTTGCGTCGTTTATTCTATATGTTTCAAGGGCGTGATTTAGCTCTTTTATTGTTTTGTTAAGTTCGCTTAATATCCATTTGTCGGCTATATCAAGATAATTAAACTTCATTTCCTCTTTATATTCAACCTCGTCTAAGTTCATTATTAGGAATCTTCCAGCGTTCCAGATCTTGTTGGCGAAGTTTCTGCCGATTTCACATTTTTTCGTTGAAAATAAAATATCTTGCCCAAGAGGAGCAAGATAAACGATGGTAAATCTTAATGCATCAGCACCGTATTCTTGGATCACATCGAGTGGATCTGGGGAATTGCCAAGAGATTTGGACATCTTCCTACCGAATTCATCGCGAATTATACTTGTGAAATATACTTCTCTAAACGGGATCTTACCCATAAATTCAAGTCCAGCCATGATCATTCTTGCAACCCAGAAGAAAATTATATCAGGTCCCGTGACAAGTAAGTCGGTCGGATAAAAATATCTTAAGTCAGCATTATCATCAGGCCAGTTCAATGTCGAGAAAGGCCATAACCATGAGCTAAACCAAGTATCTAAAACATCCTCATCTTGTCTTATTTTCGTGCTTCCACATTTTTTGCAACTTTTCGGTTCTTCGCGCTCAACCATGATTTCTCCACAGTCATCACAATAATAAACGGGGATTCTATGACCCCACCAAATTTGTCTTGATATACACCAATCTCTTACATTTCTCATCCAGTGTTCATAAACTTTTACCCATCTTTCCGGATAAAATTTAATTTGACCATCAAGCACAACTTGTAAAGCTTTCTCTGCGAGTGGTTTCATTTTAACAAACCATTGATCAGATAAATAGGGTTCTATAACGGTGTCGCAACGATAGCATCTTCCAACTGCATGTGTATAATCCTCAACCTTAGCAAGATATCCGTAAGCTTCAAGATCCTTTACAACTTCTTTCCTTGCTTCGTATCTATCAATAAAACGATATTTTTCAGGTACATTTTCGTTCATCTTTGCATAGGTATCCATTACAACGATGAATTCAAGATTGTGCTTTATTGCTAATAAATAATCATTAGGATCGTGAGCAGGTGTGACTTTTACTGCTCCGGTTCCAAATTCCATATCAACGCTTTCGTCAGAAATTATTGGCAATCTTCGTCCAACGAGTGGAAGTATAGCGAATTTTCCAATGAGATGTTTGTATCGTTCATCTTTTGGATTTACTGCGACAGCGGTATCACCAAGCATCGTTTCAGGTCGCGTGGTAGCAACCGTTATAAATTCTTCTGAGTTTTCAATCGGATATTTTATATACCAAAGCTTCCCGCTTTGTTCTTTATGTTCAACTTCATCGTCTGCGAGCGCAGTATGACATCTCGGACACCAGTTTACAATATATTTGCCTCTATAGATCAAACCTTTCTCATAAAGGCGGATAAAAACTTCTTTCACAGCGTTTGAAAGCCCTTCATCCATTGTAAATCGCTCGCGTTTCCAATCACATGATACACCGAGTTTTTTTAATTGTTTTATTATTGTATTTCCATATTCTTCTTTCCACTGCCATACCCTTTCAAGAAATTTTTCTCTCCCAAGATCTTCTCTTCGTAATCCTTCTTTTGCAATAGCTTTTTCAACCACATTTTGAGTGGCTATCCCAGCGTGGTCTGTTCCAGGAATCCAACAGGCTTCATATCCCTGCATTCTTTTCCATCGTATATAGATATCTTGAATCGTGTTGTTCAAAACATGTCCAAGGGTTAAAACTCCAGTTATATTTGGAGGGGGCATTACGATTGTATAAGGTTTTTTATCAGGATTTACCTTGGCATAGAAGTATCCGTTTTTCAGCCAGTATTCATACCATTTGTCTTCGACTTCTTGAGGATTATATACTTTCGCAAGTTCACGCTTTGTCATTTTTCAGGTTCGTAAAGATTTTGTTTTTATTTACTTAAAACAAGAGTTAAGGCTGTTGTTAGTTTCAAAATATCATTGTTTGCCTTTCTTAATCTTTCTGCGAGAACCATTGCGATGTTTTTATACAAAACACAACCGATATCTCTGTTTGATTCCGTAAGTTTTATGAAGTCATTCTTATAAATTATTGCAAATTTACATCTTTTGGTTGCAATCACAGTTGCGGTTCTTTCCGCTTTGTCATTAAATAAAACCATTTCACCGAAAAATGGATAAGTATCCGAAGTTAGCTTTATAAGTGATTTCTCCTTTTGTCCAAAATTAAGCTCTGGAAGTTTCAAAACAAGTGATTTTGAAACCTCAACTTCTCCATCAAGTAAAATGTAAATCTCTTCACCTGTTTCTCCTTCCCTTATCACGACATCGCCCTCATCAAACTCCCTAATGTGGATTATTCGCTTCAAAAGTTCAAAATGTTCTTCTTTAAGCCCGTTAAAAAGAGGAATTTTTCGCAATGTTTTATCTTCAATTGTCATCAAATCAATCGTTTATGTTGCCGATTACAAGCGCTTCATCTTTTTCGTTTATAATATAATCAAATGGCGGATTCAGAGTCAATCTGATGTATGATGATTTAACATTTAATCCAGCTTCTTTGAGTTTCTTCTCAATAAAAGCGTCTATCTCAGTATAATCGTGAGATAGGATGCTTTCAAGCGTGATTGATTCTTCATCTGAAACAAAACCGATCAAAAGGTAATTTTTATCAGTTTTGAAATGAGTGAGAAGTTCAAAATAAGTTTTTCCTACGAACTTTGGGGGAACTTTTACGCGAAATATCTTCATTTTTGAATCTTCATTAAACAAAGAAGATAAGAACTGGGATACGCCTGGTGAGGTCAGTTGATCGGCAAGAAGTGAAGGTACGTATTCGTTGCTTATTATTATTTCATCTGCATTTGCTTTTTTGAGATTTCCAGCGTTTTCCCTTTCAATTATATGGACATAAACTTTTGCTTTTGGATTGATTGATTTTATGTTAAGTGTTGCTATTAACGTCTTTTCATCTGATGGTGTGGGGGAAAGCGTTTCATCAGGTAATATGACAACTTCACTTGCTTGTTTGATATTAGCATTTTCAAGGACCGATTCTTGAGTGAAATCACCACGCACAAACTTTAATTCAATGTTTTTATATGTGTTTGACAAGTATTCAACTTTTTCTGGAGGTAGATTATTAACCAAAACAATTTGAATCTTTCTTTTTTTGCCGAAGTTATTAAGTGCTTTTATCATTCTTTCAGTATCCTTGTTCCATCCACAGATAACGATATGCCCAGATAAACTCACTTTTTCAAGTCCTTCTCTTTCTTTTATTTTCTTTGCTACAAAGATTGACGATATAGTCGCCGTAAACATTGAAACAAGTATAACTCCTGAAAACATTACGAAAAAGCCAACGATCTTTCCAGCGGTCGTTGCAGGGACTTTGTCACCGTATCCAACTGTCGTCATCGTAACGACTGCCCACCACAAACCATCAAAAATTGACGAAAACTGCTCGTTCTTTGAACTTTCAATAAGATAAATTACCGAAGAAGCAAAAAATACTGTTAAAGTTATCAAAAATAAAATTTTAAAAAACTCATTTTCCCAAACTATTTTCAGAAAATGCTTCAAAGAATTTAGAAAAAATTTGTTTTAGTAAAAGTTACGCACTTCAAGGGAAAGTTTCAAGTTTAGTAGAGTATTTCAACTTACGCAAATCTTATTGCTTCTACGGGTTGAATGCGCGAAGCTATCAGTGCAGGGATGAGTGTTGCAAGAAAGCACAGAACAAGGGCAACGAAAGATACAATTACAAAGGTTTCTAATTGAAGCAATACAGGAACTGAACTCATGAAATATATGTCTTCCGGAAGAGATAAAGGTTTATATTTCAGTTGGATTAAAGATAAAAAATAAGCCAATAGGTTGCCAAGTATCGTCCCAACTATACCTATAAATAACCCTTGGTAAACGAAAATTTTCATTATACTTTTTGAATTCGCGCCCATTGATTTTAAAATTCCGATCTCTTTCGTTTTCTCCAAAACCATCATCAAAAGAGTTCCAATTATATTGAAGACGGCAACGATTATAATTAAACCAAGGACAATTGGAACAGGTTTTTTTTGAAGTTCAAGCCATGCAAACAGGTTTCTATACATTTGATACATGGTTCTTGCATAATATGGATATCCAAGCTTATCCTGAATTTCAAGTGCGGTTTCATCAATGAAGTCAACATTTTTAACCATAACATCAAAACCGCTGACATTATTTCCTAAATCAAGAAGATACTGCGCATGTTCAAGCCGGACATAAACGAAAATATCATCGTATTCAGCCATTCCGGTTTCATAAATTCCAGAAATTTTAAATTGTTCTATCTTTGGAGCTAAAATGTATGGATTTGTTGGATCAATTGCAAGAATTATAACTTTGTCTCCGACTTCAACTCCAAGTTTATTAGCGAGTTTCTTCCCAATAATTATTTTGGGGGCGCCGTCATTTTCATCAAAATTATACTTACCTTCAATTATGCTTTTCCTAATTATTGAAAAATCGTATTCCGGTAAAATTCCTTTGAGATAAATACCCTCAATCCCGTAGCTTGACCTTATCATTGCTTCTCTTGCTGCAAACGGTGAGACAGCGCTTACATTTGAAATCGTTTTTATTTTCTCAAAACCTTGCCAATCATCTTTATCAAAATATCTGACATCAAATTTTGAAACTTGAATATGTGATGTGAAGCCGATTACTTTTTCTTTTAATTCTTTTTCAAAGCCGTTTGAAATTGATATTGCAATGATAAGTGCGGAGGTTCCAAGCATTATTCCAATAATTGATATGAGCGTAATGAAGGATATAAATCCCGTTATTCTGGTTGACTTGATATATCTTTTCGTTATAAAAAGTTCAAATGACATCCTCGGATGATAGTAAGATGTTTTTTTCAAAATTTAATCTTAGTTGTTTTCAAATCAAAAGTAAAGTATCAATTGATTCTATTTCGTGCTTTCCCGCAGTTGTAGATTAGAGTGAAGTTTTTTAAATTTAAACTGTATATGTTTCTTGGCAAAATTTATAGTTCTTAAAACTTATTGCGACTATGTTTTTGTAAAGATCGGATGAAAGTGAATAGTGGGTGATGTATATTTAAAAAGTTGGATCATCTTTTAAATCAATATAGAGGTTGTAAGCTATGAGGAAAATATGGCGTGAATTTGTTGACGGGTTTATTTTAAAGCATCCTGCTCTTTTTTCAGCTATTATAATTTATCTGTATTATCTTTTCACAACCCTTGATCTTTTCAAAAAAGTTAAAGAAGGGATAGTGTCGTTTTCTGATATATTCACTCACTTTGATTCATTGTTGTGGATATGGGGGCTATCCTATTTGTTTGTTAAACTCATTAACTTGAAGGAGCAGAGACATAGGGAAGAGAAGCTGAGAATAGAACAGATAAAGCAATATGAGACGCAGATTGCAAAATTAAAAACGCTAAAGGATTTTACTTTTTCTTTGAGGGATTTGATTTACAATCCATTAACAATAATAATGAGTGCGTCCGCGAGGATAGAACGTAGATTCCCGTTTGATAATGAAACTCTTAGAGATGTAAGAGCTATAGAGCAAGGCTGTAGAAGAATAGAAAAACTCTTGATGGAAGTAAAAGAGTTTGAGGAAAAACTTGTGATCGGGGAGGAAACGGCGGAAACGGGGATAACAACTGAGCAAACCGTTTCTTCCCAAACAAAATAAGCCATGAAAAATGATAATTCTCGTAGTTGATGACGAAAAAGATTTAAGAGAAACTTTAAAAAACGCGCTTGAAATCGAAGGCTACTCTGTTATCACGGCAGATAATGGTCTTGTTGGAATAATGCTTGCACAGGAGAAAAGACCAGATTTAATACTTCTTGATATAAGTATGCCGGTTATGGATGGGTTTACCGCTCTTCTAAAGCTTAAACAAAACCCCATCACAAAAGAAATACCAGTTATCATTTTGACAGGTCAGTATGTTGATGAGGAAAACCTTGAGCGTGGTTTTAATCTCGGGGCTATTGAGTATCTTTATAAACCGATAAGGTTTACAGAACTTATTGCTCGTGTAAGATCTGTGTTGAGGATGCGTTCGCTTGAAAATGAAGCAAAAAAAGTTCAACTGATGACAGAGAAGTTTTTCTTAAGGGAAATTAAAGAGCTTTTTTCTTCTGTGCAGGGAATAATTGAAATGATAATTTCAACAAATGAAGTTGGAGAAGAATTCAGAAATATCTTATCTGAAAACTATAACAAGATGAAGAAATGGTTTGATCTTTCTGAAATTTTCACTCAGCTCAACGATATTTCAGCTGGGGTTCAAGATATTGAACTTAAATCTTTTGATGTTAATCCACTACTTAAAAAAGTAGCGGAAAAAGTAGAAGCTAAATTTCCAAATTTAGTTTTTGAGTTTAATTTGGGGCGGGATTCATTTGTTGTTGGAAATGAATATTGGATTGAAATTGGGTTTGCAACTTTATTTGAGGCGATTGCGGAAGCGACGGCGTTTAATAGTAAAGTTTATATTTCTCAAGTCACAAGAACGGGTAGCGATGGGAAATTTGTTTTTATAACTATTCGTGATGAAGCGAAAAAATTACAACGGAAGCAGCTAAAACGATTTTCAGTCCGTATCTTGCAGCTGAAAACAGACCAACTTATAACCTTCTCGCTTTAAAAGTTTTCCACAGAGCCATTGAATTAAATGGCGGTTCTATCGTGGTTGAGCCTTCGGAGCATAACATAGGGAACAAGTTTATAATTCGTCTTCATTCAGTGTGATTAAAAATATATGGTTGAAAAAGTTGTCATCGTTTTTTAAATTGTTATTGCAAATTGAAAAACAAAAATCCAAAAACAATGGAAAGAAAAATAAGAGTACTTATAGCAAAGGCAGGACTTGATGGACATGATAGGGGAGCAAAAGTTGTAGCAGCTGCATTAAGAGACGCTGGTATGGAAGTTATATATACTGGCCTTAGGCAAACACCTGAAATGATTGTTTCCGCTGCTATCCAGGAAGATGTTGATGTTATTGGGGTTAGTATTTTAAGCGGAGCTCATATGGCAATCTTCCCAAAGATAGTAAAATTGATGAAAGAGAAAGGGCTTGACGATGTTCTCCTGATCTGTGGCGGGATAATTCCGGACGAGGATATACCGAAACTTAAAGAAATGGGTGTTGCGGAGGTTTTTACGCCTGGAACCCTGACAACGGAAATTGTGGATTTTATCAAAGATTGGTTTGAAAAGCACAGAAAACAAAAAGTTGCTTAAGTAAAGATTATATCTCCTTGGAAATCTTTTTGGTAATTATTTGTATACCTTCAAAGCTCAATCCATCTTTTAGCGAAAAAATCTTTTTGAAATCTTCTGGTTTAAAGAAAATTTCAAACCTCTTTGTATATTCGTTTAATTTAAGAAGATAGTACTGAATATTTTCATCCCTTTTAAGGGGGTTCCAGTTTTCGATTAATTTACAATTTTCAAATGATTTAACATCTGGGGTTGAACCAGTTATGTAATATGTTATTCTATCACCTTGTCTATAATTTTTACCGCTGGCGATCGCAAGCTCATAAGCTGCGCTTCTATTTCTTTTTCCCATTTTGACTAATTCTTGATATCTCTCTGGATGTTCGCGCAGGGTTTCTGTTTTTGCTAATTCAGTTATATCAATCTTTCTCTCAGCGATTGATTTGGAGAGAGATTTGTAAAGTTCGTGGATTTTTTCAAATTCATTATGAAGTAAAAATTTTATACATTCGCTGATAAATTTTCTTGCAAATGGTTCCATTCCTCTTGAAACGAGAGAGGCACCTTTTATTTCTATGTTTCCATTATTATCAAGAAGAGCATAGTTTTTCTTCTTATAACTTAACATTTTAGGATAAATTCCATTGAAGGCAAGATTTATCCCTTCTGGTAATATTGAGCCAACATTTTTAACAAATTCCTTTGCTTTTTCTTCATCTGTTGCAAATTCTGCTGGTGGGACAAAATAAATTCCATCTGTATCTACTTCTATTACTTTTCCACCCTTGTTTATTATTTCTGAAATAAGTTGTTTTAGAATTTTTTGCCCAGTCATCGTTACTTTATCGGCGCTTTCATAATCATTAAATATGGCTTTGCTATAACCAAGATATCCATAAAACGAGTTAATCAGGATTTTGAACGCTGATTGAATTGCATCATATTTTGATTTTTCATCAAGTGTTGTCGCATTTTTCATTTTATGTTTCGCTTCAAGACGCATTTTTGTTAACCTTTCGAGCATTTGAAGAAAGATTCCAAGCTCATCTTTTTTAGGTGAAATTTTGAAGTTTATCATAATTGAAGGGTAAAGCGATTCAATATCTGCGTGAACCACATTTTCAAAAATACCAGTGTAAAATATATCTGTATATCCGCCGGTGGTTTGAGATCCTAAATCTGGTTTTGGCAGTGAATACCTTCTTCTTAGGTATGCTCTGACGAGCAATGCTTCAATTTTTGAAGATGAACCAGATTTTATTGATTGCCAGAAAGAGAAAGGCAGCATTTGAGTAAGATAAAAATAAGGTGGGGAAAGCAGATTAGAGAGTTTTTGGGTTTCTTTTGCATCTTGAAGCGCATATTTTATCAAGCTATCCGGCTCGTTATCCCAATACCAAGCAATTTTTTCACCAGGGATGTAAATTCTGTCTTCGGAGGAAATGCCAAAATATTTTGACACATATTTTAGCGAGTAGCTTTCAAGTTCACGCTTCACGAAATCGTATAACTGCACAAGAATTAATGTATCAATTATATGTCTTCCATAAATTTCAATTCCTGTGAAAACCGTTTCACGATCATAGGTGGTAGTTGTAATTTTAGGTTTACTTCCATCTCTTCCCAATGAAAGCTCAATATCGTTCAACTCCGCTCTTTTAATAAGATAAGGGAGATCAAAGCCAAGAATATTATGTCCCTCTATAACATCAGGATCTTTTTTGCGGATTATATCAATAAGTTCTATCAACATTTGTTTTTCTGATTTCCTGCGACCATCGATTATATGCTCCCACCCTCTGTTGTCGGTTAGTGAAATTACAATGATTCTATCATCAGGTCTTTCTGGATTGCTGAATCGGTGCTTAGTATATGTTTCAATGTCAATCTGAATACGGTAAAGATCGTTGAATTCCATCCCTTTGAAAAGAGTTATACCTGTTTGAAGTAAAAATTGATGAACTGGGTCAGGGCGAAGGTAAAGTATATCTATATCTGTATAGGATTCTGCTTTCGTTGCGTTTTTCTGGTTATAATTTCGCAAAATGTATCTCACAGCATTCCATTGATCTGTTAAATCTTCAAAAGCACATACATATTTATAAAAATTGTTTCCTTCAAGTTTTTTGATCCAAAATTTCTTGTAAAATCCCTCAATATAAGATTTATCGCTTAAAAAGAAGAAAGGATAAAATTTCCTTTTTTCTTCTCTAAGTGAATTTCCTTCCCTGATATAAACGCAAACGCTTGATTCATCAACTTGCTGAACTGCCACGATATTTTTTTCTTGGTTATGTCCATAAATTAACTCATCCATTTTCACATCACCTCAATTTCCACGGTTCGTCTTCCTTTTGGAATTTGGCTTTTCAAACCTTCTTTTGTCACAAGACCACAACCAAGCATTATGTTCTTATACTTTACTGCCACATATGTTCCAGGTTTTTGGTTAAGTGATAAATTTTTTACTGTTCCACCAGTTATAAACTTTTTTACCTGTTCTTCGTTTTCAATTTCAACTACATTTTTCGTAACAAATGGTGATAATAATTGAACCGCTGATGTTGAAATTTTCCATTGCCCTCTTTTGACCAATTTTGCAAGTTTAATTCCAATTCTTTGAACTATGTTTGATATGAGATGATGCTTATAGTTTTTGTCTATACTTTTGAAATCCATAGTTAAAAACTTTTTCCATCCATTTGAGCAAAACCATATCTCGTCTTTTTTAAAGTAATAGATAAATCTATCCCATATGTTTTCATCTATGCCAAATTCAGAGCTTAAGAATTTAAGCGGTTCTTTTAGCTCTCTATCGCTACTACTTAAAAATCTAATTTTTTCACTTGATCCTTTGATACCCATATCGGAAAATTCGGGAACTTTTGAAAATGTCGAGTCAATTTTTCGCAGTTTGGCGATGAAGAAACCTTCTGTATTTGATTTAAAAGGATAAATTCTAACCGTTTTTTTCAATCTATCATCAAATGTAATTCCTTCATAAGAAGTAAGACCTTCATCAAAGTCTGTTTTTTTATATTTTATTTCTTCAACCTCAATCGGAAATTTTTTCAGAACCGAATCTATTACCATTTCATTTTCTTCCACCGTTAGAGTACAAGTAGAATACACGATCACACCTTCGGGTCTAACGGATTTAATTGCGCTTGCGAGCAGTTGTTGTTGTTTATTGCTAAAACGCTTGACTTCATCAATGCTCCACCATTTTAAAACCTCACTTGCTTTCGCTATAATGCCGAGAGCTGAACATGGGGCATCAACAAGAACCTTGTCAAAAACTTCAGGTAAAAGATTTCCAAATCTATTTCCATCGGTTAAGGTTATTCCTGTGTTCAGTATTCCCAAGCGATCTATTTGATGAGCTACAACTTTTAATCTTTCAAATGAGATGTCGTTTGCAATTATTATTCCGCTGTTTTTCATCAACTGCGCAATGTGGGTTGTTTTTGAGCCCGGAGCCGAAGCAATGTCAAGTATAAACTCTTCCGGTTCAGGTTCAAGTATGAGAGAAGGAAGCATTGAAGACATACTTTGTATATAGAAAAAGCCAGCAAAATGTTGAATTGTCTTTGAAATCGTATATGGTTCTTCAATGATTGTAAAAGAATCGGGGATAAAATCAATTTCATATAGTTTGAAACCTTCGCTTTCAAGCTGTTTCTTTAGTTCCGGAGAGGATATTTTAAGCGTATTAGCCCGGATTGTTAAAGGTATATCAAGTTTATAAGCCTTCAGAACAAGCTTTGCTGATTCAGGATCTATTATTTTGGTAAGGTAATTTAAGATTTTATCGGGCATAATATTCGTTAATGCATATTGAGATTTTTATTAAATATACAAGATTTGCCAATCCTACACAAAAATTAAATACTTGTCGGATTTGTAGTTTTTGAACTTATGTGTAAAGAATTTTTTAATTGACTTTTAATAAAATTTTTTGTAAAATTCTACAACAAAAATTAAATCTTTGTGCCAAAATGAGTAAGGAAGCAAAGTGGTTTCTCGGAATAATTGGAATCATATTATCTTTGTCGGTTTTATTTTTCGCACTTGGTTTTTTCACCCTTGTGAGCTCAATGAAACCAACTCCAGAAGATGAAATGGTAGAAGGTAAAGACAAGATTGCTTTAATTGAGTTGAAAGGTGTAATAGTAAATTCAGAAGAAATTGTAAAACAAATTAAGAAATATGCAAAGAGCAAAGGAGTTAAGGCTATAGTTTTTTATATTGACTCCCCGGGTGGTGGAGTTTCTGCAAGTGAGGAGATATATCAAGAACTAAAAAAAGCAAGAGAAAAGAAACCTGTTATCGCATCGATGGGTTCTGTTGCTGCAAGTGGGGGATACTATGTTTCTCTTGGAGCAACTAAAATTGTAGCAAACCCAGGAACAATAACAGGAAGCATAGGGGTAATTGCACAATTTCCAAATTTGAGTAAATTATTTGATAAAATTGGGGTTGATTTTGAAATTATAAAAAGTGGAAAATTCAAAGATTCAGGTAACCCTTACCGTGGATTAACCGATGAGGAGAGAAAATATCTTCAAAATTTAATAGATGATGTTTACGGACAATTTGTAAATCATGTTGTTGAGGAGAGAAAGATGAAAAAAGAAGAAGTTTTAAAAATCGCTGATGGACGAGTTTTCACAGGAAAACAAGCATATGAACTTGGGCTTGTGGATACACTCGGAACACTTGAAGATGCGATAAAGATCGCAGCAAATATGGCTGGTATAAAAGACGAACCGAGAATTGTTAAAGAAAGGAAAAAAGATAATATCTTTGATATTCTTTTTGAATCAAAAACAGTTGAAAGCATTGAGGAGATAAAAAACTTTATTTTAAATCAGCCAGTTCTCCAGTATAGATATGAATTTATTCTAAAATAAAATTAGGATTAGAAATTGACCAAAACAGAACTTGTTAGAATTTTAGCAGAACAAATTGGCTTAACAGTTGAAGAAGTAGAAAGAGTAATTGATGGAGCTATTGCGATAATTATGGATTCACTTAAAAAAGGTGATTATGTACAAATAAGAGGATTTGGAACATTTAGGGTTGTTAAAAGAAAGGCAAGAATCGCAAGGAATCCAAAAAAAGGAGAAATTGTTCCTCTTGATGACAGATATGTTCCCGATTTTAAACCGACCAGAGAATTCAAACAGATGGTTATTGATAGCTTGCGTGATAAAGTTTTAGCGGAAAAGGAATATAAAGAACAAAATTTAAATCATTCGCCAGGTAGTGAACCAACCGAAAGTGAAAGTTCGAAATAACAAATTAGAATTAAGACTATGGCTGAGAAAAAGTGTAAGGTTTGTGGCACTATTTTACCGGAAGATGCAAAATTTTGTTTTAATTGTGGAGTTAAAATAAGCGATGAGCCATTGAGCAAAGTTATAATTTGTGAAATTTGCGGTTTTGAAAACGATCTTAGTTATAAATTTTGCATCAGTTGCGGTTCCAAGTTAAGTGGTGAGGTCACAGCTGCTGAGGCACCGGCGAGAAAGGAAGTTGATTATAAGGTCCCAGAAACAGGAGCAACTAAAAAGGAAAAGATAGAATTCAAGGCAAAACCTAAAGTAAAGAAGAAAACTTTAAAGGTTTCATTTTATCAAATCTTCTACTTTGGACTCGCTGTTGCCTTTATTGGATTAATTGCTTATGGAATAATTAGAAAAGAAAAGTCTAAAACAGAGGTTGGAACACATCAGCATCAACATCCAGAGGTCAGCGCCGAAGTAATGAGCGAGATAGAAAGATTGCGTCAAAGAGTTGAATCAAATCCAGATGACATGACTTCAACTCTAAGGCTTGCTAATCTTCTACATGATGCTCACATGTTTGAGCAAGCTATTCAATATTACCGAAAATATCTTGAAAAGAATGAATCCGATCCCAATGCAAGAGTTGATATGGGAATTTGTCTTTTTGAAATTGGTCGGACTGATGAGGCGATTAAAGAGATGGAAAAAGCTTTAACTTATTCTCCAAAGCATCAGCTTGCTCTTTATAATCTTGGGATCGTTAATTTTGCGGTTGGAAATATTGAAAAAGCAAGAGATTATTTTCAGCGTTGTGTAGATGTAGATTCTACATCTGAGGCTGGGCGTAAGGCAAAACGCATGCTTGAGCAACACAAATTTTAAATAAAATATGGGAGGTGAAATTTATGCCAAATCTAAGAAAGAAGAGAAAAAAGAAAATGAACAAGCATAAGTGGAAAAAGAGAAGAAGGAAGATGAGACATAAGAAGAAAATAAGATAATTAATTCTTAGGTTGCCCTTTATGGGCAACCTTTTTAAAATTAATTCGTTATTGCAAATTAAAACAAAAGTTGGAAACCAAAATTGCTGAAGAAATTTTTCAGATCTTTTTACATTTTCTTATTTTTTATTTTGCTCTTCAACTTAAAAATTGAAAAAGCAGAATCCTGGGGGTTTGACGCCCATAAAAAAATCACTGAGATTGCAATTGATATAATTTTGAGTTTAGATAATTTTAAGGGAATTGAGCGTTCAAAATTTGACGCTTTTAAAAGGTTTCTTTCTGAAAATAAAAATGTAATAATTGAGCGAAGTATTGAACCTGATTTAGCAAGAAACGAAGATAAAGACGAGCAATTTAATCACTTTATTGATATTGATAGATATGGGAAATATCCATTTGATGAGTTGCCACGAGATAAGAGTAAAGCAATAGAGAAGTTTGGTTTTGAGACAGTTCAAAAAAATGGTTTTTTGCCTTGGCGAATAAGTGATTTTACAGATAGTTTATCGCTTGCTATTTTAAAAAACGATAAAGAAAAAATGTTAAAATATTCTGCTTGGCTTGCCCATTATGTTGAAGATGCACATCAACCTCTTCATGTAACAGAAAATTATGATGGTCAGTTAACTAATCAGCCCGGAATTCATTCCAGGTTTGAAACAGAGCTTGTTCGTTATTTGATTCGGAATGATGATTTAAAATTTGATACTAAATTAATTAGCGAAGAATTGAGGAAAAGTTCTATTGTTCGGGACAAGATAAATTTTGCTTTTGATATTGTTCTTGAAAGTTATAGATTTCTTGATGAGATTTTAGAAGCGGATAACTACGCGAAAAGTCAAATTCCAGCTGATAAGCTATATAGAGTTGAGAAAAGGGATGGACGAACGAGATATATCTATTCAGATGAATATTATTCAATTATGGCGAAAAGATTGAAAAATCTCGTTATTGAGAGAATGGAGTTAGCATCAGTTAGATTAGCGGTTTTATGGCTAACAGCTTTAGCTGGATCGTCAAGATAAATAAAAATAATTTATACTTAAAATGAGAAAGAAAAAGGCAATTTTACATAGTAACAAGATTTATTTGAGTGAACGCGAAATTCCAAAGCGGTGGTATAACATTATTCATGATATGCCTGAAAAACCGAAGCCACCCTTAAACCCAAGGACAGGTGAAGTTGTATCTATTGATGAGCTTTCTGTTATTTTTGCTCAAACTTTGATTGAGCAAGAGATAAGCGAAAAACAGTGGATAGATATACCAGATGAAGTTTTGAAAGTTTACTTGTTATGGAGACCTACACCTTTGATAAGAGCAAGATCTCTTGAAGAAGCGCTTGAAACTCCAGCGAGAATTTATTATAAATACGAAGGTGTTAGTCCTTCGGGAAGTCATAAACCAAACACGGCAGTTGCCCAGGCATATTATAATAAAAAGGAAAATGTTGAACAATTAACAACTGAAACAGGGGCTGGACAATGGGGTAGTGCTCTTGCTTTTGCTTGCAACTATTTTGGATTGAAGTGTAAGGTCTTTATGGTTCGGGCAAGCTATGAACAGAAGCCTTATAGAAGAGTCCTTATGCAGATGTGGGGGGCAGATGTCATCCCGAGCCCGAGCAAAGAAACTCAAGTTGGCAGGAAAATCCTCGAAGCATCACCTGATTCGCCTGGAAGCTTAGGTATAGCTATAAGTGAGGCAATTGAAGTTGCTATATCGGATGAGAAAACAAAGTATTCACTCGGCAGTGTTTTAAATCATGTTTTGCTTCATCAAACCATAATAGGGTTAGAATCCAAGAAGCAACTTGACAAGGTGGGTGAGTATCCAACTATAATAGTTGGATGTGTCGGTGGAGGTTCAAATTTCGCTGGGATTTCATTTCCATTTTTGCTTGACAAATTTTATGAAAAGAAGCGAAACATTCGCATCTTGGCAGTTGAACCAGCTGCTTGTCCATCCTTAACAAAGGGAATTTTCAGTTATGATTATGGTGATACGAGTAAACTAACTCCGCTTCTTCCGATGTATACGCTCGGACATGATTTTATACCACCTAAAATACATGCAGGTGGATTGAGGTATCATGGGATGAGTCCAATTGTTAGCAAATTATATGCTGATGGTTTCATTGAAGCGAGAGCTTATACCCAAAATGAAGTTTTTGATGCTGCTCTCAAGTTTTTCCAAACAGAAGGGATAGTTCCAGCGCCTGAGTCAGCACATGCAGTAAGGGCTGTAATAGATGAAGCAGTAAGGGCAAGAAAAGAGAAAAAGGAAGAAGTTATTCTTTTTAATTTGTCTGGACATGGTTTCTTTGACATGAGTGCTTATAATGAATATCTTGCTGGTAATCTTGAGGATGTTATATTAACTAATGAGGATGTGGATGAGTTAACTCGGAAGTTATCTTCATATCCAAAGCCTTATTAAATAATAAAAATAAAATTTAAATCGTTATTGCAAATTGAAAACAAAAACAAGATTTGCACCAAGTCCAACAGGACATTTACATATAGGGGGAGCACGTACAGCAATCTTTAATTGGTTATATTCAAGAAAAAAGAATGGAGAATTTTATCTACGCATAGAAGACACTGATAAAGAGCGATCAAGCGAAGATATGGTTCAATCAATAATTGATGGCTTAAATTGGTTAGGAATTAATTGGGATGGCGAGATTTATTTTCAATCTAAACATATAAATGATCATATTTCTGCTTGTTATGAACTTGTCAAGAAAGGTCATGCTTATTTTTGTTATTGTACCGAAGAAGAACTTGAACTCAAGCGAAAACAGGCCGAAGAGAAAAAAATTCCCTATAAATATGATAGAAAGTGTTTGTACTTAAGTGAAGAAGAAAAAGGCAAGTTTGAAAGAGAAGGAAGAAGACGAACCATAAGGTTTAAAGTTCCGGATGGAGAAACTGTTTTTTTTGATGTTGTACATGGGGAAATAAGATTTAATAATTCAGAGATTGATGATTTCATTATTTTAAGGTCGGACAACACGCCAGTTTATAATATGGCTGTTGTGGTTGATGATCACAAAATGGACATAACCCATGTGATTCGTGGCGATGATCATATCTCAAATACGCCGAAACAAATTTTAATTTACCAAGCTCTCGGTTGGGATATTCCTGTTTTTGCTCATGTTCCTTTGATTCTTGGTCCTGATAGAAAAAGGTTAAGTAAAAGACATGGTGCAACTGCAGTTATAGAATATAGAGAAAAAGGATTTCTTCCGGAAGCAATGTTTAATTATCTTTGTTTACTTGGGTGGTCGCCCGGGGATAATAGAGAAATTATGACTATTGAAGAGATAATTGAAGCATTTGATATTACGAAAATTCAAAAAAAGAGTGCTATTTTTGATCAGACAAAACTTGAGTGGATGAACAGTGAATACATACGAAAAAAGGAAAATATAGAGATTTTGAAACTTCTTAAACCTATTGTTAAGAAATATGGATATGAGATTGAAAACGACCTATACTTATTAAAGGTTATATCATTGATGAAAGATAGAGTCAAGGTTCTTGATGATTTTGTCACATTTGGTAAATACTTTTTTGAAGATCCTTATGATTATGATCCTGAGGGGATAAAGAAGTACTGGAATGAGAATACCCCAGCCCTTTTAACAGAATTCACTAATATTATAAGAAAAATTGAAGATTTCAACGCACCTGAAATAGAGAAGGAACTAAGAAATTTTGCTTTTGAGAAAGGCATTAAGGCATCTGATTTAATTCACCCGATAAGATTAGCGATCACAGGAATGAGAATAAGCCCTGGACTTTTTGAAGTAATGGAGGTGCTTGGAAAGGAAACTTCAATAAAAAGAATTAATGCGGCAGTGAATAAAATTCCTTTGTATTTTGATATTATTAAGGAAAGTAAAAATTAATTGAGGCAGAAGAGTGATTTTACCAATATATCTTTACGGAGACCCGATCTTTAAAAAACCAGCTCAAAAAATTAAAAATATTGATGATAAATTTATTGAAACGTTGAAAGATATGTTTGAAACTATGGAAATTGCCGATGGAATTGGACTTGCAGCGACTCAAGTTGGAATACCATAT
Source organism: Candidatus Kryptonium sp. (assembly GCA_039630395.1). Classification (GTDB taxonomy): domain Bacteria; phylum Bacteroidota; class Ignavibacteria; order Kryptoniales; family Kryptoniaceae; genus Kryptonium. Next base: position 62,418 of record JBCNVC010000002.1, read on the forward strand.
TCTTTTGCTGTGATTGATGTTTCGGTTTATGAAGAGTATAAAGATTTTAAAAGAATGGTGATAATAAATCCAGAAATAATTTATACAAGTGGAGAAGATGTTATGGAGGAGGGATGCTTAAGCATTCCTGGTTTAAGAGCTGAAATAATTAGACCTGCAAAAGTAGTGTTAAGATACCAAGATATTGATTTGACCATGAATGAGATGGAATGCGAGGGGCTATTAGCAAGAGTTGTTCAGCATGAAGTTGATCATCTTAATGGTAAATTTTTCATTGACTATCTATCCCCAATAAGATTAAAAACTCTGAAACCAAAATTATCAAAAATCAAAAAAGGAGAAGTTAAAACCCATTATCCAATTGTCATCCCAGGACAAAAAAAGTTGTAACCCCAGAGGTTAAATCTGAATAAAAAATTTATTTGGAAATTCTTGTCTAATGAAAATCGTTTTCATGGGAACCCCCGAGTTTGCAATACCATCACTTAAAATACTTTTGGAGAATAGTTACAATATATCTGCTGTTGTTACCGCACCTGATGAGCCGAAGGGCAGGGGGTATAAACTCACACCTCCGCCTGTGAAAGTATTTGCTCTTGAAAATAAGCTTAGAGTCATGCAACCTGAAAATTTGAGGGATGAAAATTTTATAAATGAGTTAAAAAATTTGTCCCCCGATTTAATTGTTGTTGTTGCTTTTCGGATCTTGCCCCCAGAGGTTTTTAAAATTCCACCGCTTGGAACCGTAAATGTCCATGCTTCACTTCTTCCGCGATATCGGGGTGCAGCTCCCATAAATTGGGCAATAATAAATGGTGAGAAAAAAACTGGAATTACAACTTTTTTCATAAATGAAAAGGTCGATACAGGAAATATAATTTTACAGAAAGAAATTCCAATAGGTCCAGACGAAACTGCGGGAGAACTTCATGATAAATTAGCAAAGCTTGGAGCTGAAGTGTTACTTCAGACATTGAAATTGATAGAGAGTGGTTCTGTTCAGCCATTACCGCAAGATGAGTCGCTTGCTACATCTGCTCCGAAAATTAAAAAAGAAATGTGTCAGATCGATTGGCTTAAGAAGAATGCTCAACAAGTTCATAATTTCGTGCGTGGTCTTTCACCAAGTCCCGGAGCATTTACATTCTTTGGGGGGAGACTTGTAAAAATTTATAGGACGAAATTACCTTCGGAGCAAAGCACAAAATTGACAGATGCAGAACCTGGACAAATTTTTGTTGAAAAAGATAAACTATATGTTGTGTGCTCGGATTTAAATTTAATTCAAATAATTGAGCTACAAATTGAAGGGAAAAAGAAATTAAACGCTGATGAATTTTTAAGGGGTTTTAGGATTAAATCGGGAGAAAAATTTGATGTTTTAGATGAAGCCAAACTTAAAATGTATTTGAAAAATAAATAAATTATCAAAATGGTTGCAACAATTGGTATAATAACTGTTTTCGTGGTAATGGCTTTACTTATGTTTTTTCGTATAATTCCGGCTTTAATCGCGCTTCCGTTAATGGCTTTCTTCATTGCTTATATTGGGGGAATTCCTTTGCTTGATATCTTTGTATATGTAATTGGTGATGGAGCTTTTAGATTACATCAAGCATATACTGTGGCAATTTTTGGTGGCATGTTAAGTATATTTATGCAGAAATCAGGGATAGCTGAAGGTTTCATAAGAAAGGGCGCAGAACTCGTGGGTGATGATCCATTTTATGTTGATTATCCTGATATTAACTTCTATTTTGTTTACCACGCTCGGAGGGCTTGGCGCAATTATTATGGTTGGCACAATTATACTTCCAATTATGAGCTCAGTTGGAATAAGCCCGTCAATTATAGCAGGTGTTTTTTTATTTGGGTTGAGCATGGGTGGAATTTTAAATGCTCAAAATTGGATACTTTATATCAATGTTTTAAAGGTTGAATTTGAAACTGTTAGAACATTTGCGTTTTCGCTTTTCTTTTTAGCTTTGGTTGTATCAGTGAGTTTCATAATCTTGGAGTTGAAGCGAGAAAGGTTAATAAAGAGTTTAAAGCCCATCTTAAATTTCAAATTTATTTTAACATTGATAATTATTTCATCGCTGTTTGCTTTACCGATAATTTTGCAAAAGTTTGATTCATTGTTAGCAGATAATTTTAAAAATGTGATTTATTTAATTGTGAAGCTCTTGTTTGCTGTTTTCTTCATCTATATATTCGTTGAATTTTTGCTAAAAGTGATATCGCCAGCGAGGGCTGGTAAATTAAAGTGGTATGCGTTTTTCACGCCGATTGTCCCGCTGATCATAATTTTAACTCTCGGAAGTCAGTATTTTGTTTTTGCTTTCGTAGCAGGTTTATTTTATGGGTTTGTGACAACATTTAGAAAAGGTAGTTTAAACCTTCTTATGCAGTCAATTATAGAAGGCGGTAGTAGTGTAATTCCAGCTGTTGCTCTTATGATCGGGATTGGAATGCTTTTAAACGCGATCCTTGGTCCGTCAAATGGGATACAGGAAGAGTGGAAAGTATATGCGCAGTTGAAACCTTTGTTTAGAGCTATTGTTCCAGATTCACCAATTTTATTTATATTGGTTTTTTCAGCTTTAAGCCCCCTTGCTCTTTATCGTGGTCCTCTTAATGTCTGGGGTCTTGGATATGGAATTGCAACTCTCATTTCTCAACCAGTTGGAACTCTTCCACCAGCTTCTGTTATGGGTATGCTATTATCAGTTGGTCAAATTCAGGGGGTTTGTGATCCAACAAACACACATAATGTTTGGATTGCTAATGAATTAAGAATTGATGTCAATCAGATTCTAAAGAAGACATTGCCATATGCTTGGGTTCTTGCTACTGCCGGATTGATAATCTCGGCTTTAATGTTTTTGTAAAAAATTTTCTCTTAATTATGCTTTGCTCAACATGTGGTGCTGAAAATTCAAAGTTTAATCTTAAATGTAAATTTTGTGGTGCTTATCTTCAAAATCCTGTTTATGTTTTAAACCTATTTGAAACTTTGGGGTTATTGATACTAAATCCTCAGTGGGGATTTCACAGGATAATTATTTCAAAAAGAAAAAATTATTCATTTTTTCTCGCCTCACTTTTTGGAATAGCGGTTGCTTTCGAGATTTTTAAACAATCAAAAATTGGTGAGAAATATGATAATTTAATTTTTTTGCTCTTCCACATATCTTTGTTGGGGATTCCGCTTGGGCTTTCATTAATAGCAATTATAGCGAGTGTGTTGAAATTTTTACTTCACAAGTTTGTTGAACTTAAATTTAAAACATACTTCGCGATAGTTGCATATTCAATGTTTCCTGTGGTTTCGGGGTTGTTTTTCCTTTATCCGTCTATACTTGCTGTATTCGGAATTTATTATTTCACAGAAACACCTGGACCGGAGAACCTCAAACCATTTGCATTTTTGCTTTTTTCCGTCGTTGGTTGGATTTTAAAGGTATATTCATTTTTCTTGTTTCTGCTTGCTATAAACCATATAACTGAAAATTTTTTAAAGGCATTTATTTTCGCATTTTTAACTTCAATTTGTTTATTTGTTTCATTAAATTTATTAACAGAAATTATCAAAATTGTGCTTTGAAACTATGACGAGAAAAATAAAAATTGGAATTGATGTCGGTGGGACTTTTACACATGCAGTAGCAATTGATGTTAACACGCTTGAAATAGTTGCAAAAAGTTGTGTTCCAACGACCCACTTCGCTAAAGAAGGTGTAGCACTTGGAGTTATACAAGCGTTAAATGAAATTTTAAAAACTGGATTAGTAAATTCTGAAGATGTTGTTTTGATAGCACACAGCACAACTCAAGCAACAAATGCCCTTCTTGAAGGGGATGTGGCAAAGGTTGGAATAATTGGGCTCGGGACAAAGGTTGATGCATTACGAGCTAAGGGAGAAACAAATGTGGGCAAAATTCCACTTGGTGGTGGTAAATTTATTGAGACTTTTCACACATTTCTTGATTCTAAAATTTTTGAACATGAAAATTTAGAGGAAGAGATAAAAAGAGCAGTAGATCAGTTAGTTTCAGAAGGTGCTGAAGTTTTCGTTGTAAGTGAAGCTTTTGGGGTTGATGATCCACGGAGAGAGGAGAAAGCAGTTGAAATTATAAAAAGTATGGGAAAAATCGCTACTTCCGCTTCTTTTATTTCGCAACTCTATGGATTAAGAATAAGAACCAGAACAGCTGTTGTGAATGCAAGTATGCTTCCGAAAATGATGGAAACAGCTGAGATGACTCAAAAGAGTGTAAAAAGTGCTGGTGTAAGTGCACCATTGATGATAATGAGAAGTGACGGCGGAGTCATGAGCATTGACGAAATGAAAAAGCGACCAATTATGACTATACTTTCAGGTCCAGCGGCAGGTGTTGCTTCCGCGCTTATGTATGTTAAAATATCTGATGGAATTTTTGTAGAGGTTGGGGGAACAAGCACCGATATATCTGTGATAAAAAATGGAAAACCAGTTGTTAAAACCGCTGAAGTTGGCGGGAATAAGTTGTATCTTAAAACTCTTGATGTGCGAACTGTTGGGATTGCCGGTGGTTCAATGGTGAGAGTTTCGGAAGATTTTAAAACGATAGTTGATGTTGGACCAAGAAGTGCGCATATCGCTGGTTTGAAATATGTCTCGTTTTCTGAGGTTGAAAATTTTGATGATATTGAGTTTGTCTTAATACAGCCTAAACCTGGCGATCCATCAAATTATATCGCAATTAAAAATAAAAATTTAAACAAGGCAGAATTTACAATTACAACAACAGATGCTGCTAATTTTTTAAACCTTATAAGCCCGGGTGGATACAGCAAGGGAAATTATGAAGCGGTTCAAAGGGTTTTTCTAAAACTTTCCAGCTTGATGAAAAAACCAGCTGAGCAGATTGCTAAGGATATACTTGATATCGCTGTTTCAAAAGTAAAAAATGTTATACTGAACTTGATAAAGGAATATAAGCTTGAATCCGAACTTATAACGCTTGTAGGTGGTGGCGGCGGGTCTGAGGTAATAGTACCATATCTTGCTAAAAAGTTAAATTTTGAATACAAAATCGCAGAAAATTCCGAAGTTATATCAGCGATCGGTGCAGCGCTTGGAATGATCAGGGAAAGCATAGAGCGAGTTATTCCAAATCCAACTGAAGATGATATTTTGAAATTGAGAAATGAGGCTATTTCGTCCGCTGTTAGAATGGGCGCGAAACCTGAAACAATACAGGTTTCAATTGAAATTGATAGACAAACGAAAAGAGTTTTGGCTATTGCAACTGGAACACCTGATCTCAAAACAGGTGAAGTTTCCAAAAGACAAATAGACGATTCTGAATTGTTTAAAATAGCCGAAAAAATGTTTCAAGTGGTGTTTAGAAAACTTGGAAAAAGTGATGGTGAAGGCATCAAGAAAATTTCAGAGAATAATTTTTATAAAATCTTTGGTGCAGAAATTGAGAAGAAAAAATTTTTCATCTTCAAAGAAAAACTTAAACCGGTCAAAGTTTTTGATATTGATGGAAGCGTGAAGCTCCAATTTTCAAACGCAGATGTATTTGAGGTAAATGTTCATGAGATTGAAAAAGCTTTGTCCGAAGTCATTGATAATCTAACGGTTTATGGTGATGCTGGAGCAATTGCGCCAGATGTGTTTTTAATCTATGGACCGAAGATAATTGATTTAACCGGGGTTATGTTCAAAGAACAAATGTTATCGGTGGCAAGAGCTGAATTAAAAGCGACGCCTTTCCTTGACAACAAAATTATAATTATTGCAGAAGAACGAAGATGAAAAAATTATTAAAATTACAGAAAGCTATAAAAATATTTTGCTTGATAATTTTTCTCTTGATTGAAACTTCACCGGCGCAGGTTAAAGTCAACATAATACTTGATAGCCTTTATTCCCAATCAGTTGCCAGCTATAAAAAATTTAATGTCTTGCTTCCCAAGGATTACAATATCGGCGAGGAGAGATATAAAGTGATCTTCCTTCTTCACGGTTATTCTGGAAATCATAATGATTGGATAAACAAAACATCACTTGTGAAATACCTTGAAAATTGCTCGTTTATAGTTGTAACTCCTGAGGCGGACAATAGTTGGTATACTAACTCACCTGTTCTTAAAAACCGTAATTATGAGGATTACATAGTAAAAGAGTTAATTCCCTATGTTGAGAAGAAATATCGGGTTATTTCAACCAAACACGGAAGAGCAATTGCTGGTTTATCAATGGGTGGTTTCGGGGCTATAAAAATTGCATTGAAGTATCCAAATATGTTTCAATTTGCTGGATCTTTCAGTGGTGCTTTCAACTGGGCTGAGCTAATGGACAAAGATGGGGGACAGTTAAGTCAAAGTTTAAAAGAAGCATTTGGAGTGAAAAGAAGCGAGCACTGGGATAAGAATGATGTATTTGCTCTTTTAGATAGCGTCAAACATTTGGAGTTGCCGTATTTTTATATATCCTGCGGGAAGGATGATCGGGTAGAGGGACTTCTTGAATCAAATAGGAGGCTTATAGAGAAGCTTCAACGAAGTGGTGTGTTTTATGAATATCATGAATTGCCAGGTGGTCATACCTGGATTTTATGGGATAGAGAAATAAAAAATTTTCTTAAAATTTTATCAGAAAGATGGTAAGAAAAGGAAAGACAATTTTAAAATTCCCGCGAAAAGCTAAAACCATTGAAGCTGATGTTGTCGTAGTTGGTGGTGGTTTAAGCGGAATTACAACTGCGATCACTTGTGCAAGCAAAGGATTGAGAACATTTTTAATTGAGAAATATGGATTCCTCGGTGGGCTCACTACAAATGCCTTTGCCTTTCCATTGCGTGCTTTTAATGTTCAGAAAAACTTCGTGGAACTTTTCACAGAAGAAGATTCAGAAGTCATAAAATATCCCATCTTTTCAACTTTGATAAGGTATCTTTTGAAAAATAAAGCAATACCTGATCGTCCGTACCCAGATCCATTGCAAATTTCAGGAACGGTAATACCGTTTGATTTTGAAAGATTTAAATTCACAATACTTGAAGTTTTACTTGATTTTAAAGTAAATCTGCTTCTTCATGCTTTATTTATAAAACCGAGATTAAAGGGAGATACCCTTACATCTGTTTTTGTCCTTGGGAAAGAAGGTTTAATTGAAGTTAAAGCCAAGTATTTCGTAGATGCAACTGGGAATTGCGAAGTGTTCAAAGCGATAGATGAAAGCTTGGTTAAGCGGGTTATTTCTATTCCAAAGTATAATTTTATTATAAGCGGATGTGATTTTAGCAAGGTTGATGATAGAATTGTTTGTCAATCTGTTAAAGTAGATGATTTTTCAAATGATAGATATCATGCTTATGTTGTTGATAAAGATGGGATGAAATGTGCAATTTATGAGTTGCTAATAGAAAATCATGCTCTTGTTTTTGGGCTCGGCGATGAGAAGATAGATCCGGATGATGTTTTATCAATGAGCGCAGTGGAGGAAAATTTACAATTAAAAATTTATGATTTCATTGAGTATTTAAGACAATTTAAGCCATTTGAAAATGTGAAAATTTCAATGTTTCCTGCGCAAGTTTATTTTACCGAAAGCCATAGGATAAAAGGGCTTTACACATTAGTTCCGGAGGATATATTCAATGTTAAGAGCTTTAACAATGAAATCGCTGTGCTTAAAACATCCGTAGTTGCCGAAAAGATGTTTCCATGTATTATTGCGCCAGATAAAAAATTTGATAAATTAAACATTCGTATTCCATTTTCTTCATTTTTAACCGAAATAAAAAATCTCGTTGCAGTTGGAAGAAATGTTGATGTGAGCGAGGAATTGAAATTTATTGTGTATTCTTTCCCTTTTGTTGTTAAAACTTCCGAAAGCATTGGAAATCTTATCGCATTTGCGCATGGAAATAACATAGGTTTGAACAAAATAACAGATAAAATTGATTAAGTGAAGCAAGAGATTTTAAAAAGGATAAAAAATGGAATTATAGTTTCTTGTCAGCCTGATGAATTTGGGCTTTTTTCTGATGTTAAGTTTATAGTTGAATTTGCGGTCTCTGCTGAGCTTGGAGGCGCGGTTGCTGTAAGGATAGAAGGAGTTGAGAGTATAAGGGCTGTTAAAAGTAAAGTTAAGATCCCAGTTATTGGAATCATTAAAGACAAATATCCCGGGGGTGATGTTTTGATAACACCTGATCTTGTTTCAGTTCAAAAAATAATTGAAGCAGGGGCAGATGTTGTCGCAATTGATGTAACTGCACGAGACGAAAGATTTGATATTTTTAAACGGGTTAGGGAAAATTATAAAAATGTGATTTTGATGGCTGATGTTTCAACTTATGAGGAAGGAATTAAATCAGCCGAGCTTGGTGCTGATATGATTGCCACAACGCTTGCTGGGTATACTCCTTACACAAGACATTCTTATAAAAAATACGAACCTGATTTTGAGCTTGTTCATAAGTTATCAAGCTCGCTTGATGTCCCAATTGTTGCGGAGGGGCGCATATGGACTGTTGAACAAGTAAAAAAGATGTTTGATCTTGGAGCTTTCGCTGTTGTGATTGGCTCGGTAGTGACGAGACCGAGGTTAATCGTTCAGCGATTTGTAGAAAAAATTGGAAGCACAGAATGAGAAAAATTTTACAAAATATCATTGATATTGAAAGTGCTGATGTTGTTGTCGCTGGAGGTGGTATAGCTGGAATTTGTTCCGCGATTGCTTCGGCAAGGGAAGGAGCAAAAACGATATTAATAGATAGATATGGATTCCTTGGTGGAATGTCAACAGCTGGAATGGTTTCACCGTTTATGAAATACTGGATCGTTGATGAGTTTGATAACAAAGTTAAGCCTCTTGTTGGTGGTGTATTTGAAGAAATAGTAAGGGGGATGGAGAGAATTGGAGGTGTAATAGATAATGGTTTCAGCGCTTGGGCATTTAGAAAAGTTGTAAATGAACTTTTGCATAGCGTTGGTGTTAAATCCATAAGACATGCAATTATTTATGGAGTTGAATTTGAAAATGTCGGCAAAAAGAGAAAAATCACTGCTTTGATATTAGCTCATAACTCAAGGTTTTATCGTGTATCTGGCAAAGTTTTCGTTGATACAACTGGTGATGCTGAGATAGTTTATCTCGCAAATGCAGGTTGGGTTAAGGGGGACGAAGAAACAGGTTTCACACAAGCGATGACGCTATTTTTCAGAGTTGGAGGAATTGATGTTAAAAAAGTCGTTGAATTTGTCAGAAATAATCCTGATCAGTTTTATCCCTGGTCAACATCTACATATATACCTGGACAAATAGTTTCAATTGCAGGTTATTTTGATATTGTTAAGCAAGGAAAAGAGAACGGATTGTTACCCGAATCAATTGAATATATATTTTTCACAACTTTGCCCGAAGATGGGGAAGCATCTTTTAACACGACAAATATCCTTGGTCTTGATGGGACGAGGTCATTTGATTTGACAAAGGCGGAAGTAGAGGGAAGACTTCAAATGTGGAAGATATTTAATTTTTTAAAACAAAAGATTCAGGGGTTTGAGAATTCATATTTGCTTGAGTCGGGTATTCAGGTTGGGGTGAGAGAAACAAGACGAGCGATAGGAGAATATATTATCACAGGTGAAGATATATTAAAAGCGCGAAAATTTAGTGATGCGATCGCAAGAGCTTGCTATGGTATTGACATCCATGGACAAAGAGGCGAAAGATCGCGGTTGGAACATTTAAAAGAAGGACAGTATTATGAAGTTCCATTAAGGGCTTTGATTGTTAAAAAAGCTTTAAATTTGCTTGTTGCGGGTAAATGTATTTCATCAACGCGAGAAGGGCACTCCGCTTTGAGAATTCAGGCGACATCCGCAGCAACAGGTGAAGCAGCTGGTGTCGTTGCAGCTCTTGCTTTAAACTTTAAAGGCGATGTAAGAAATGTCCCTTATGAAATAATTAAGCAAAAGTTAAAAGCACGTGGCAACATTTAAAAACAAAAGGAGTAAAAAATTATGAAAAGAAAAATCAATGCAGTACAATTTGGGCTCGGTCCAATAGGACAACTTTGTGCCAAAACAATCATTCAAAAACACAGTGATGCGATTAACTTAGTTGGCGCTGTTGACATTAATCCTAACAAGATCGGAAAAGATATTGGAGAGCTGATTGGGATTGAACCAACAGGGATACTTGTTGAGGATGATATTAAAAAAATAGTTAAAAGGCGTAAGGTTGATCTAGTTTTTCATACAACCACTTCCTTTATGGAAGATGTGAAAGAGCAAATTACGGAATTGATAAAGTTGAAGTTAAATATCGTTTCGTCTACCGAGGAGTTGTTCTTCCCTTGGTTTAGAAATCGTGAGATCGCTCAGGAAATTGATTCACTTGCAAAAAAGTTTAAAGTGCGCGTCCTTGGGACCGGAGTTAATCCCGGATTTGTGATGGATGTATTACCATCTGTCTTAACTCAAGTTTGTACAGAAGTTAAAAGGGTAAGAGTCGAAAGAGTTGTAAATGCGGCGAAAAGAAGATTACCACTACAATTAAAAATCGGCGCAGGTTTAAAGGTTGGTGAGTTCAAAGCTAAAAAAGCAACAGGTAAATTTGGGCATATTGGTCTTGTTGAATCGTTACAATTTTTGGCTTATATTTTGGATATAAATCTTGATGAAATAAAAGAGGATTTAAATCCAATCGTAACGAAGAAAAGTCTAAAAACTGAATATTTAACAATTCAAAAAGGAAGGGTTGCTGGAATACATCATACTGCTGTTGGTTTCAAAAATGGCAAAGAGGTTATATCGCTTGATTTAAAGATGTATGTTGGTAATCATAAAGATTATGATGCTGTTTACATTGATGGTGAGCCACCTATAAAAATGAAAATTTTGAACGGTGTTTTTGGAGATATTGCAACTGTCGGGAGTTTAATTAATTGTGCTTATTTAATTTTTAATGCCAAACCAGGACTTTTAACTATGGCTGATATTAGTTTACCACATGGATTTTTGAAACAATAAAGACGAGGTAGTTAAGTTGTCATACAAATCTATTTTATCAAAATGGTTTACGCTTGGAAATGATTTAAAAACGCATATAGTGTTAAATCCTTATGCTGGACGTTGGAAAGGAGCAAAACTTTATCATAAGATAATTCATTATGTAAAACACTTAAAACATCTTGAGAAATTTCAATTGACAACTGCTCCGGGCGAGGCAATACAAATCGCTCGTGATACATCAGCTGAGCTCGTAGTTGCAGCAGGCGGTGATGGCACGATAAACGAAGTTGTAAATGGAATTTTACAAAGCGCACAAGAGAAACTATTAGGTGTAATTCCAATTGGTTCTGGAAATGACTACGCTAAAATGTTGAACTTGAAACCATTTGGAATCAAACAAGCCGTAGAATCATTAAGGCGAAGGAAGATAACGGCATCGGATGTTGGAGCAATTCAATTTGTTGATGAATTTGGGAAATTTGGCGAGAGATTTTTCATAAATGGTGTTGGGATAGGTTTTGACGCAATGGTGGCAAATGAAAGTAGAAAAATAAAACATCTTCGTGGCATTCCTTTATACACACTTGCTCTTTTTAGAACACTAAGGAAATACGAAACTCCAGAAATGGAAGTTTATATTGATGGAAAGCTGATCACAGGGAAAATTTTTCTGATTGCAATTGGAAATGGTATATCAGCAGGTGGTGGATTTCTTCTTACGCCTGATGCAAAGATTAACGATGGTTTTTTTGATGTATGTCTTGTTCGGGACTTATCTATTTTACGAATTCTTCAGGTTCTTCCAACGGTATTGAAAGGGAAACATATTTATTATCCTGAAGTTTCAATGTTTAAAGCAGAGGAAATTGAAATTAAATCCGACTCAAACCTTACTATGCATGCTGATGGAGAAATAATCGGGACATCCTTACGCTGGATAAAAATTTCTGTTGTTCCATCAGCCATTGAAGTTATTTCAAACATATGATGAATTATTATGGAAATTTTCAAAGTCAATAAATACGGATATTTCACAGCGAATGGGAGGGAATTCGTTATAACCAATCCTAAAACGCCAGCGCCTTGGATGAACTATATTTGGAATGGGCGCTGGGCTGGTCTTGTAAGTCATACTGGCGGTGGCTACAGCTTCTATCTTACACCTCGTGATAACCGTATCACAAGATATAGGTATAATTCACTCCCGTGGGACCAGCCTGGAAGATATGTATATGTTAGAGATAAAAAGTTGGGTAGATATTTTTCCTTAAGTTGGGCACCAACGATTGATTTAAGTTATGACTTTTATGAATGTCGCCATGGGCTCGGTTATACTAAGATAATAACTGAAAATTTTGGTATAAGGGGCGAGATTACATTCTTCGTTCCAAACGATTTGGACGCTGAAGTTTGGCTTATTAAGTTAAAAAACTTAACAAACGAAAGAAGGGTACTTGATATATTTTCATACATTGAACTTGTGATGGGGAATGCGCTAAACGATTTGATAAACCAACCGAATGATAAACATTTCCCGGATGTGTACTTTGACAAACATCTAAAAGCGATTGTCGCAACAAGAAGATATTGGGTAACAAATAAGGGTGTTTCAGTTGCTCAACCTAATCACGCTTGGCCATACTATTTAATCTATTCAACATCACTTGAGATAAAAGGATTTGATGGTGACAAAGATAAATTTATAGGTAAATGGAGAAGCAATGCCAATCCAGAAGCAATTGAACTTGGTCGTTGTTTCAACACAGAAATAACTGCTGGTGATCCTTGTGCGGTTATTCAGTCTGAAATTGAACTTGAATCTGATGAGGAAAAAGAATTTACTGTTTTCATGTTTCTCGTTGATAAACCATCGTTGCATACAAATGAAAGGTTGAAAAGTAACTCAAAATCATATAAGAAAGCACTTGAAACTATCGCTAAACTTAGAGACATTGAATTTGTTCATAATAAATTTGATGAATTGAAAAGATATTGGGACAACTACCTTAATACTCTTCAAATACAGACACCAGATGAAAAGATGAATCTTTTTATAAATGTGTGGAATCGTTATCAGATCGCTGTGACATTTGACATGTCAAGAAATGCGGGGTATTATCACGGTGGATTATTATTTGGAACAGGGATTAGAGATCAAATGCAAGATATTTTTGGCGAGTTAATTGCTAATCCAAAAAGGGTCAGAGACAGAATAATTGAAGTATGTTGTTATCAGTTTAAAGATGGTAGCATGCTACATAATTTTTTCAGAATCTCCAAAACAGGGGAGAAAACAGGACATTGTGATACACCGCTTTGGTTACCATTTGGGATAATAACTTATTTAAAGGAAACAGCAGATTTTGATTTGCTTTATGAAAAAGTTGAATTCTATGATGGCGGAAGTGCTACTGTTCTGCAACATCTGCAAAGGGCGCTTGACTTTTCTTTAAATAATCTCGGTAAACACGGACTTCTTAAGTTCGGACGAGGAGATTGGAACGATACTTTAGATTATGTAGGTATAAAAGGCAAAGGAGAAACAGTTTGGGGTTCGGAGTTTCTTGCTTATGTATTGAAAGAGGTGATTGAATTGTTTAATTATTTAGGTCTTAAAAAATTATTAAACAAGTACATCAATGCTTATTTGGAAATCTCAAAAAATATAAACAAATTTTGTTGGGATGGAAGATGGTATATTAGGGGTTTCAGAGATGATGGTAAACCTTTTGGAAGTTCAAAAAATAAAGAAGCGAAAATTTTCGCAAACCCTCAGTCATGGGCTGTGATAAGTGGCATCGCTGATAGTGAAAGAGCAAAAATGTGTCTTATGTCTGTTGAGAAATATTTAGATACTCCAAAAGGACCAAAAATCTTACATCCGCCATTTACAAAAGTTGATCCAAACATCGGACTTGCAACAAGATGTGTTCCAGGTAAAAAAGAAAACGGAGCAGTATTTAACCATGTAGCAAGTTGGGTATTTCTTGCAGAATTAATTTCGGGGAATGCAGAAAGGGCTTATAAAATTTACCATGCTACATTGCCTCTTAACAATGCTGTGGATGCTGATCTTTACAAAATGGAGCCATATGTATATTCGGAATATGTAACAAGTCCAGATCATCCAACTTTTGGTGAAGCAAGTCATTCATGGCTTACTGGTTCATCAGATTGGTTTTTTAAAAGCGTGGTTGAATATATGATCGGTGTAAGACCTACATACGCTGGTTTGTTAATAGATCCGTGTGTTCCCTCGAGTTGGAAAAACTTTAAAATGATAAGGCTATTTCGTGGTGTAAGATATGAGATTGAATTTTTAAATCCAGATGGTGTCAACAAAGGCATAAAGGAAATTTGGGTTAACGGAAAAAAATATAGCGACCGAATTCTCCCTCTGCTTAAAAAAGGAAGCGTTTGTAAAGTAAAAGTTATAATGGGAAACCCAAGTGATAACCTCTTAGATTAATGAATGACAACAAATTCTAACTATTTAATAATGATGAAAGAAACTCATAGTGATAATATGATATCTGATTTTAAAGCAGGTTATGTTGCTATTGTTGGTGAGCCAAATGTTGGGAAATCAACACTTCTTAATACCCTGCTTCAACATAAAATCTCAATTGTTACACCAAAACCTCAAACGACAAGATATAAAATTATTGGAATAATGACAGGTGAAAATTATCAAATAGTTTTTCTTGATACGCCTGGATTGATCAAACCAAGATATTTGCTTCAAGAGGTGATGATGGAATATGCTGAATCAGCACTTAGAGATGCCGATATAATTTTATTTATGGTTGATGTTAAAAAAGTTAAAATGAGTGAGAACATTGTTAATTCGCTACCGTTTGAAATTTTGAAGAAACATGTCAATGAAAAGCCGATAATTTTAGTGATAAACAAAGTTGACCTTATCAATAAGCTTGAAGTTCTTCCAATGATTGATTTTTTCAGCAAAATTTTCCCATTTAAAGAAATTGTTCCAATATCCGCACTTAAAGGACAGAATATAGATGAATTAAAGAAAGTGCTAATTCAGTATCTACCTCACCATCCGCCATTTTATCCACCTGATATGATCACGGAACACCCCGAGAGATTTTTCGTAGCAGAAATAATTCGTGAGAAAATTTTTCAGTTTTACAGACAAGAAATACCTTATTCAACAACTGTCTCCATCGTGGAGTTTAAAGAAGCGCAAACTGAAGGTGAGCGGGATTATATCAGAGCTGAAATCTATGTTGAAAAAGATTCACAAAAAGGGATTATAATTGGTAAAGATGGGCAAATGTTAAAGAAGATAGGGAAACTTGCGCGGGAAGAAATTGAGTGGTTTCTCGGAAGACCTGTTTATCTTGAGCTTTATGTCAAAGCGCGTAGTAAATGGCGCGATAGCAAAGCATGGCTCAGAAGGTTGGGTTACACCGTTGATTAAAAATTAATAACATCAAAAATGCCTGAGATAAAACCATTTAAAGGACTGATCTATAATCCTAATCTACCTATCCATAAACTTGTCGCTCCTCCGTATGATGTGATCTCGGATAAAGAAAGAGATGAATTATATGAACTTCATCCTTGCAATGTGATAAGGTTAATACTTAATAGAGATGAAAATAGATATGAAAGTGCGAAAAGACATTTTGAAAAATGGTTAAATGATGGAATTATCATCGAGCGAGAAAGTGAAGCGATATTTATTTATGAACAGGAATTTGAATATGAATCTAAAATTTATATGCGAAGTGGGATCATTTGTTTGTTGAAAATCGAGGAATTTGGGAAAGGGAATATTTTCCCGCACGAAAAAACATATCCGAAACCAAAGGAAGATAGATTTAATCTTTTAAAAGCAACGAACGCTCAATTTGATCATATATTTGGAATTTATTCAGATCCAAATTTTGTGATTGATAATTTAATTTCAAACAATAAACCCAATCGCCCTTTATTTGATTTTGAATTTCCGGAAAAGAGCAAAATTAAGCATAGGCTTTATGAAATCACAGATAGAGAGTTCATTAACGCTGTTGTTAGTTTTTTTGAAAATATTCAAATTTTTATCGCAGATGGGCATCATCGGTATGAAACTGCCATGATGTTTAGGGATTACTTAAGGTCTTTATCAGTTGCAAGGGAGGAACACAACTATGTTTTGATGTATCTTACCAATATGGATTCGGAAGGGTTAATTATACTCCCAACACATAGGGTTTTGTCTGAAGTTAATCTGGAAAGTTTAGAGAAAAAACTATTTTCTGCTGAATTTAAAAGGTTTTTTGATTTATTTGCTGTTGACACATTTGAGGAATTAAAAGATATAATGAAAAAAGATAACAAAAGTGTTTTTGGGATTTCCCTTGGTGGTGGAAAAATCTTTGTATTGAAGATAAATAACTATAACGAAATAAAAGCCAATTTGCCTTCAACTATTCCTGAGGCAGTGAAAGAGCTTGATGTTACAATTTTGCATGAGTTTATCTTTAAATTACTTGGAATCCAAACAGAGCAAGTTAAAATTACCTACACACACGATCTTAAGGTAGCACTTGACCTTTCAGAAGAATCAAATAAAATCGCATTTATACTCAACCCACCGAGTGTTTTTGATGTTAAAAATGTTTCTTTGTCTGGAGCGACAATGCCTCAGAAATCAACTTATTTTTATCCGAAGTTATTATCTGGAATTGTGATGCGGAAATTCTAAAATGAGAAACTTAATTATAAAAATTATAGAGACCACAAAAGCATTATCAAGATCAAGGATTCAAGGGATTGATTATACCATAAACCCATATATTGGGTGTGAATTTGGTTGCTTATATTGCTATGCTGATTTTATGACGAGATTTTCAAAAAATTATTTGCTTCATTTTAGCAATTGTAGATGGGGTGAATTCATTGGGGTAAAAATTAACATTCCTGAAAAATTAAAAGCCGAAATCTTTCGGCTTGAAAACAAATTGGTTTTATTTTCAGAAAAGGAAACAAGCAAACCGAAGATATGGATGAGTATAGTTACGGATCCTTATCAACCTGTTGAGAAAAAGTTTGCCCTTACAAGAAGATGTCTTGAGATTTTGCTTGAGTTTCAGTATCCAACTGTGATTTTAACGCGTTCCCCACTTGTTATAAGAGATATTGATTTATTTGCTGAATTTGAAAATCTTGAAATTGGATTAACTATTACAACTGACAACGATAACATAAGGAAAATTTTTGAACCGAAAGCACCTTCAATTAGAAGCAGAATAAAAACACTTGAGATTTTAAAGAAAAACAATATCAGGACATTTGCTTTCATAGGTCCCATACTTCCAATGAATGTGAAAAGATTATCAAGTGAAATAGATGGTCTGATTGATTATGTTCTCATAGATAAGATGAATTACATTTGGAAAACGGAGAAAATTTACAGGAAGAATTCTATTGAATTTGGAATTAAGGATGATTATTTCAGAATGGTGGCTGAAGAAATATCAAGCTATTTTTCGTCAAAAAGAATTAAAGTTGAAATCTTGTTTTAAAATAAAATTTGAGTGGAAGCTATGAAGATAAAAGTCGGGTTTATTTTCTTGACATTTGTAATCTTGGTGTTTAATTTATCAATCGCTCAAATTTCTTCACCGGAAAAATTTTTTGGTTTTAAAATCGGTGAGGATAGAAAGCTTATCGGATGGGAGGAGATCGTTAAATATTTAAACTATGTTGATAAGAATTCTGAAAGAATAATCATTGAGGAACTTGGTAAGACAACGCTTGGGAAATCTTTTATTGTTGTAGTAGCATCGTCAGAGAAAAATATGAAGGATTTACAAAGATTGAAATCTATTCAAAGAAAACTCGCTAAACCATATGATCTTGATGAGAGGGAAGCAAGAAATTTGATTCGCAATGGGAAGGTTTTTGTTCTTATAACAATGAATATACATTCAACAGAGATCGCTTCAAGTCAAGAATCGGTTGAGCTGGTTTACGAATTTGCAACGCGAAATGATGAAGAAATGAAAAACATACTTGATAACTGCGTAATTCTTTTGATACCATCACTTAACCCGGATGGGCAACAAATGGTGGTTGACTGGTATAAGAAATATCTCGGAACGAAATATGAAGCTTCGCCAATGCCATGGCTTTATCATTACTATGCTGGGCATGATAACAATCGGGATTGGCACTTCTTCAGTTTGGTTGAGACGAGATTAACAGCAAAAGTTTTGTATCATGATTGGTTCCCGCAAGTTGTTTATGATCAGCATCAAATGGGCTCAAATGGTCCTCGTTTTTTTGTCCCACCATATTCTGATCCTGTTAATCCGAATGTTCTTCCAGAAATAATGGCTCTTACAAATCTCTTTGGGAAGTATATTGTTTTTGATATGATTCAAAAAGGTTTTAAAGGTGTTGTAACTGGTGCAAGATTTAACGCTTATTTTCAAGGGACGATGTCAAAGACACCATTATGGCATAATAGAGTTGGGATTTTATCCGAAGCAGCAAGTGCAAGAATCGCAACTCCAATTTATATCCCATATGGGAGCGTTGAAGGACTTGGTGATGAAATTCCGGATAACAGTTTATCAAATAATAATCTTTATCCGTTTGAAGAAGGTTGGTGGAGATTAAGAGATATAATTGATTATGCAAAAGCAGCAACTTATGCTATTTTAAACTTCTCCTCCCTTAATAGAGAAAAAATTCTTTGGACTTTTTACAGCGCAAATAAAAAGTCAATTCAAAAAGGGATGACTGAACCACCCTTTGCTTATCTAATTGATTTAAATGCTCAACATGACCCAAATTCCGCTGTTGAACTGGTCAAGAGGTTACAATTCGCAGGGATTGAGATTTATAAAGCAAAGAAGAGCTTTAATATAGGGAATACTTTATTTTCTGAAAATACAATTGTGATTCCACTTGCGCAACCAAGCCGAGCGTTTATTAAAGATGTAATGGAAGTTCAAAATTACCCTGATATTCGTCTCTATCCAGAGGGACCTCCCAAACGACCCTATGATGTTACCGCATGGACATTGCCATTGCAAATGGGGGTTGATGTCTATGAATTAAAAGAAAAAGTTAATTTACAAATTCAAAAGATTGAAACAATAGATTTTGGCGATTCAAAATTTGATGGGAAGGGGAAGTATTTTGTGATTGATAGAAGATTTATAAATTCTTATCGTCTTGTCAATTTGCTTTTGAAAAGCGGGATCAAAGTTTTTTACAGCAAAGATACAAAACTTAAAGGAAGTTTTATAGTAAAGAACGAACGAGATGTTTATAACAAGATCAATTCTCAGGCGCGAAATCTTGGGCTTGAAATAAAACTTTCAGATGATATCGCTGATACAAACCTCGTTGAGATAAAGTTAAAGAAAATTGGTATTTATCAACCATGGATAACAAGCATGGATGAAGGGTGGACACGACTTGTGCTTGATAGTTTTTACTTTGATTATATAGTTCTTCACAATCAAGATATAAAAGATAAAAAGACATTTGAAGAACTTGATATTTTAATCTTACCAAGCATGGGAGCGAGCGCAATCGTTGATGGCAGAGAATTTAGAGAACAGCGTAGAATTGATTTGCCACAGGTCCCAGAGGAGTACAGTGGCGGGATAGGGAAACAAGGAGTTGAAAATATAAGAGAATTTATCAAAAAAGGAGGAACTCTTATAGCTCTGGGTGAGGCAAGTGATTTTGTAATTGAACAAATTGGAGTTCCAGTCCGAAACATTTTGAAAAATGCAAGTATAAAAGAATTTTTTGCTCCTGGAACAATTGTTAAATTAAAAATTAACTCTCTTGATAATCCGCTTGCATATGGATTAAAAGAGCATGTCCCAGCTTATGTGATTAACTCACTTGCTTTTGAGACGAGCCTTTATTCCAGCGAGGTTTCAACGGTTGCTTCTTTTGATAATACGGAGGTTTTATTAAGCGGTTATCTTCTCGGAGCGGAAAAGATAAAAGGAAAATCAGCGCTTTGTGTGGTTCCTTACGATAAAGGTAAAATTATAATGTTTGCTTTTAGAACTCAGCATAGATCGCAAACTTGGGCAACTTTTAAATTTTTATTTAATGCGCTTTTGAATTAGAAATGCACTTGAACGAAAATTAACCTGATATCTTTGATGCAACTGCGACAGTTTGTTGAAAGAACACCTATTAAGATTCTCTTGTTCGTTTTTATATGTTTTATTTGGGGTTCAACCTGGCTAACCATAAAAATTGGATTGCAGGAATTACCAGTAATGTTTTCATTATCGCTTCGCTTTTTACTCGCTGGTACAGTGCTTTTGATCCTTTTGAAGACGCTAAACATCCAAGTTCCAATAAATGAAAAACAACTTTTTCTTTATTTATATCTAACTTTTTTCTCCTTTTTGATTCCTTTTCTACTTGTTTACTGGGCAGAACTTACTATACCGAGTAACCTTGCGAGCATTCTTTTCTCAACGATGCCGTTTTTTGCTTCAATCTTTTCAAGGATATTTTTGAAAGAAGATTTAAACTTAATTCAGAAAATAGGTTTATTTCTTGGATTTGCAGGTGTGGTTTTCATTTTCAACATAAATACACAAAGTTTAGGCAACATTTTTTCCTTGCAAAACAAGCAATTTATCATCAGTATGATTGCAGTTATAGCCAGCGCTTTTCTTAACGCATCTGTGTTAATTGTCGTTAAAAAATATGGAACTGATATTCATCCACTCGCTATTAACTTCATTCCGTTGAATTTAAGTGGTTTAATTCTTTTGATTTTGTCAGGAATTTTCGAAGAATGGAGCACAGTTAAATTTGGATTGAAAGGGGTAGGAAGTGTAATTTATCTTGGAGTTTTTGGTTCAGTGGTGACATTTACAGTTTATTATTGGCTTTTAAAGAAGATCCCAGCGGTTATAATGTCGTTAACGGCTTTTCTTACACCAGTTTTTGCGGTGTTGATCGGAGTTTTCATCGGGAAAGAATCAATAACTATAAACATTTTGGTTGGTGCTTTACTCGTGCTGGTTGGTATGGTTTTTGTAAATTCGTCTTTTCTGATCAAAAAATTTACATTAGAAAAGTTATTTAAAGAGAAAAAATGAAAACAATGAGCCGCCTCTTTGCTTTGAATTTGACATTATTAGTGTTAATTCTAAATTTTACAATTTCGCAAATTCAAAGTGATTTTGATGTTCTTCATTATGAAATTTATATTGATCTGCTTGAAGGGCTTAAACAACGCAATGGATATTACAATGGATATGTAAAAATAAAATTCCATTTCAACAAGAATTTAAATCAAATCAATCTTCATTCAGCGAGCGTTATCCAAATTGACTCAATTCTTTTTAATAGGGTGAGATTAAACTATCAACAAAGTTCCGAGAACTTGACGATTTTTTTCCCATCCGTGATCTCACAAGGCGAGACATTAACTGTTGTGATTTATTTTAGAAGGGAATCAAATCTTGATCGTGGCTTCTATTTTTATAGAAGTGATGAAGTATCTCCGAATCTTCCGTCTGATATAGCCTATACAATGACACAGCCGTCGGATTCAAGATATTGGTTGCCGTGTTATGATGAACCTTGGGATAAAGCAACCGTTGATGTAATAATAAAAGTAAAAAGTGATTTTTTGGTTGCTTCAAATGGTCTATTGCTTCGTGATGAGATCAGCGGTGAAAGCAGGATTTTTCACTGGCGTTCAATATATCCGATGTCAACTTATTTAATTACCTTTGCAACTTCAAGATATATAACATTTTCCGATTGGTATCGTAAAATCACAAATCCTTCAGATTCAATTGAAATCAAGTATTATGTTTGGAGGGAGGATTCGTCCAAAGCGGTCTATGCATTTAGAAATGTGGTTGATATGATGAAATTTTTCTCTGTGAAGTTTGGAGAGTATCCGTTTGAAAAATATGGTATGGTTGCGGTTTATCCATTCCGATATGGTGGGATGGAGCATCAAACAATGACGACAATTCACAGAAGATGGCTTGATGGAAATTATGAGGGTGGGATAGCTCACGAGCTTGCTCATCAGTGGTGGGGTGATCTTGTTACTTGTGAAAATTGGGCAGAGATATGGTTAAACGAAGGTTTTGCTTCTTATGGTGATGCGCTATATACGGAGTATAAGTATGGTAGAGAGATGTTCAAAGAAAAGCTTAAAAGCTGGGCAAACGCTTACTTTAGGGAAGATTCAGTGATAAGATATTCAATCTATAACCCACCGCCTTCAAGATTGTTCGGTACAGCTGTTTATTACAAAGGCGCTTGGGTTTTGCATATGTTAAGAAATTTAGTTGGTGATTCAGCGTTTTTTGAAATTCTGAGGGAATGGGGAAGAAGATATGCTTATGGAACAGGGACGACATCAAAATTTATTAGAGTTGTCAATGATATTACCGGCAAGGATTATTCTTGGTTCTTTGATCAATGGGTTTATGATTCGGGATACCCTGTTATTGAATCAATTATCTATTCAACAACGGAACACTCTAAATTGACTTTGCGGTTTAGGTTAAGACAGATTCAAAGGAATTCAAGAATTTTCAAATTTCCGATTGATGTAAAAATTCAGGCTCAAAATTTTGATACGCTCTTAACTTTCTGGACATATGCACAAGATACAACTTTTATCTTCTCTATTGAGGGAACAGCGCCCTTGATCGGATTAAATGTTCAAATTGACCCGGAAGAAAAAATTTTAAAAAGAATCATAGGAATTACCTCAGTTCATTCACCGTTGACTTATAGCTTCAATCTATATCAAAATTATCCGAATCCATTTAATCTAAGCACGAACATACAATTTGAAATTGCGGGCGATGCCGAAGTTTATGATTGCGAGTTGAAAGTTTTTGATTTACTTGGTAGAGAAGTCAAACAGGTTTTTGTAGGAAAGCTCTCAAAGGGAAGATACACTTTTAATCTCACGGCGGATGAGATTCCATCTGGGATATATTTTTATGAGTTAAAAGTTTACGCGAACGGTAAGCAGATATACCGAAGGAGTAGAAAAATGGTTGTATTAAAATAAACAAGCGGGAGGCAACATGAAATTCAAAACAATAATTGAACCGTTCAAGATTAAAGTAGTAGAACCTATTAAGTTTACAACTCAAGAAGAAAGGGAAGAAATTTTAAAAAAGGCAGGTTATAATGTTTTCAATATTCCAGCTGAAGATGTAATGATTGACCTTTTAACGGATAGTGGAACAAACGCAATGAGTTCAAAGCAATGGGCTGGAATTATGGATGGGGATGAATCATATGCTGGCTCAAAAAGCTTTTTTAGGTTTGAAAGCATAGTAAAGAAAATAACCGGATTTAAACATGTTATCCCAGTTCATCAAGGAAGAGCAGCAGAAAAAATTTTATTCTCACTTGTTGCAGGACCAGGGAAGTATATTCCAAACAATACGCACTTTGACACAACGAGAGCTAACATTGAATTCGTTGGGGGTAATGCTATTGACTTGCCGATACAGGAAGGAATTCAACCTGATGTATGGCATCCTTTCAAAGGGAACATGGATGTTGAACGACTTGAGAAATTTATATTAGAAAAAGGTCCTGAAAATATCCCTTTGGTTATGTTAACTGTAACCAATAATTCTAACGGCGGACAACCTGTTTCAATGCAAAACATTCGCGAGGTTAGAGAAGTATGTAACAAGTACAAAATTCCTCTTTTCCTTGATGCTTGTAGATTTGCGGAGAACGCTTATTTCATAAAGAAAAGGGAAAAAGGATACGAGAACAAAACGATTTTAGAAATAGCAAGAGAGATGTTTTCTTATGCTGATGGATGCACGATGAGCGCGAAGAAAGACGCTTTTGCAAATATCGGTGGATTTCTCGCAATGAATGATGATGAACTTGCCTTGAAAGCAAGAAATGTTTTGATAGTTACTGAGGGTTTTCCAACCTATGGGGGGCTTGCTGGAAGAGACCTTGAAGCAATAGCGCAGGGACTTGAAGAAATTCTAGATGAAAATTACTTAGTTTATAGAATCAGATCTGTTGAATACCTTGCAGAAAAGTTAATTGAACGTGGTATTCCTGTTTTAATTCCGCCAGGTGGTCATGCAGTTTATCTTGATGCAAGAAGGTTTGCTCCACACATTCCGCCGGAACAGTTCCCGGGGCAATCTATAGTTGTTGAACTTTATAGAGTTGGGGGCATAAGAAGTGTTGAGATTGGAAGTGTAATGTTTGGGAGAAAAGATAAGGAAACAGGCAAATTCATTCCTCATACGATGGAGCTTGTTCGACTTGCTATACCGAGAAGAGTCTATACGCAAAGCCATATTGATTATGTTGTCGAGGTGATTGCAGAAGTTTATAGAAACAGGGATAAGTTGAAAGGTTATAGAATCGTATGGGAAGCACCTTTGCTTAGGCATTTCACCGCAAGATTTGAGCCCATTAATTAAAAACTAATCTTTGGAGGGAAAGGTGAATTTATTTCGTAAAAAGAGTGTATCCCAAATTTTACTTGAAGCGGAAAGCGGGGAATCTCGTTTAAAGAGAGCTTTAAATGCTTTTGATTTAACTGCGCTTGGGATTGGAGCAATTGTTGGTGCAGGCATATTTGCCCTTATAGGAACAGCATCTGCCGGAGGGGCTCATCATATTGGTGCTGGACCTGCGATAGTTATTTCTTTCATAGTTACAGCTCTTGCTTGTGTCTTTGCTGCTCTGTGCTACGCTGAGCTTGCCTCAATGCTTCCTATTTCGGGAAGTTCATACACATATTCATATGCAGCGTTTGGAGAATTTATAGCCTGGATAATTGGATGGGATTTGATACTTGAATATGCTGTTGGAAACATAGCAGTTGCAATTAGTTGGTCTGCTTATTTTGTTGAGCTTTTGCGTGGTTTTGGAATTATAATTCCACCTTGGCTCGCCACAGATTATGTGAGAGCAGTTAACACTCCCGAGATTTTAAACTCAGCACCACATATTACGATACCGATTATAAATAAAACTGTCCCTTTGGTCTTCAATCTTCCAGCTTTCGGCATCGTTGCTATTATAACGATTATCCTTGTTATAGGGATAAAGGAAAGTTCGGCTTTTAACACTATTATGGTTATTATAAAGCTCGCTATTTTATTCTTCTTCATTATCGTTGGAGCTTTTTATGTAAAGCCAGAAAACTGGCAACCTTTTGCTCCGAATGGATGGAAGGGAATTATGACAGGAGCTGCGCTTGTGTTTTTTGCGTATATTGGATTTGATGCTATTTCAACCGCAGCTGAAGAAACAAAAAATCCCCAGAAAAATTTACCAATTGGAATTATCGCTTCGCTCATAATTACGACCGTTCTTTACATTGCTGTTGCAATTGTTCTTACTGGGATGATTCATTATTCTGAGTTAAATGTCCCTGAGCCACTTGCGAAAGCATTCAGTGTTATCGGTTTAAATTGGGCAGCAGGTATAGTTTCATTTGGAGCGGTTGTTTCAACCACCGCTGTTTTGCTTGTTTTTCAGCTTGGACAGCCAAGAATATTCTTTTCTATGGCAAGAGATGGGCTTTTACCCCAATGGTTTGCGAAAGTTCATCCAAAATTCAAAACGCCATATATTACTACCATTTTGACAGGTATATTTGTTGCAATTCCAGCAGCGTTTGCTGATATTGGGGAAGCAGCTGAGCTTACGAACATTGGAACTTTATTTGCTTTTGTGTTAACTTCAGCCGGAGTTCTTGTGTTAAG
Organism: Candidatus Kryptonium sp.; assembly: GCA_039630395.1. Classification (GTDB taxonomy): domain Bacteria; phylum Bacteroidota; class Ignavibacteria; order Kryptoniales; family Kryptoniaceae; genus Kryptonium. Next base: position 88,189 of record JBCNVC010000002.1, read on the forward strand.
ATATACAAATCCAAACGCGCCAAGAGCATTTAAAACTCCGCTTGTCCCTCTCGTTCCATTGCTTGCTATAGGAAGTTGTTTATATCTTATGATAAGTTTACCTTTGATAACTTGGATTCGTTTTATTGTTTGGCTTTTGATAGGATTTGTGATTTATTTCGCTTATAGTTATAAGCATAGTAGATTACGAACCATAAACTAAGTAAGTAGTTATTTCAAAATTTGAGATTGTTAATTTGCTTCCTTTATGTTATATTTAACCAAGCAAAGGTTGATGTTTTTATCAAATTTCCCATCTCCCAATAATCGGGAGCTGGGATAAAAAATTTTTTATAAACTAACTTGAAACTTGCTTGGACTTATGAAAGCAGTCATAATGGCTGGTGGTTTCGGAACCCGCCTAAGACCTTTGACGATGAATATACCTAAACCAATGGTTCCTGTTGTTAACATTCCAATAATGCACCGAATAGTTACATTGTTAAAAAAGTATGGGATCACAGATATAATTGCTCTCGTCTATTATTATCCCGAGGTAATTATGAACTATTTCAAAGATGGAAAGGATTTTGGTGTTAACATTTCTTATGTAAGAGCTGAAGCTGATTTCGGAACAGCAGGAAGTGTAAGAAACGCTGCAGATTTGATAGGTAGTGATGAATTTGTAGTTATAAGTGGAGATGTTTTAACCGATGTTGATATATCAAAAGTCATAAATTATCATTTTGATAAAAAGTCGAAGGCGACAATAGTCCTCACAAGAGTTAAAAATCCACTTCAATATGGAATTGTGATAGTTAAAGATACGGGAGAAATTTCAAGGTTTCTTGAGAAACCAAGTTGGGGAGAAGTCTTCAGCGATACGATTAACACTGGAATTTATGTTTTGAATCCATCAATTCTTGAATTCGTCCCATATAAGCAAGAGTTCGATTTTAGTAAAAATCTTTTCCCAATTCTACTTGATAAAAAAATTCCGTTCTATGGCTTTTTAACAGAAAGTTATTGGCGGGATATCGGAACACTTGGTGATTACCTTGAAGCGCATTTAGATTGTCTCGCTGGTATGGTTGATATTGAAATTTATGGTGACAAAATTAAAAGTGAAAATGCAACTTTATATCTTGGGGAAAATTCTACAATTGAAAGTTTTGATAAATTTGAGGGCGTTATTGTAATTGGAAATAAAACAAAAATAGGAAAAAATGTCAAAATCGTGAACTCGGTAATTGGTTCAGAGTGTGAAATTGGAGATGATTGCGAAATTATTAATTGCGTTATTTGGGATAGAACAAAGATTAAAGAACAAGCAAAGTTAAATCTTGATGTTATCGGTTATGAATGTGTGATCGGTGAAAAAACGGAAATAAGCGAGAATGTTTTCATAAGCAACAATTGCTTTATTGGAAGGGAAGCAAAACTATTGCCGAACATAAAACTTTGGCCTTGGAAAGTTGTGGAAGATGGCTCTATTTTATCAAAAAGTTTAGTTTGGGAGGACAAATGGCTTAAAGAACTTTTCAGCGAGTCGCGAGTAAGCGGGATTTCAAATCTTGAAATTACACCTGAATTTGGTGCAAAACTTGGTGCTGCGTTTGGAGCTTTCCTTGGTCAAGGTAAATGTGTTTTGGTAAGTCGCGATCCAGATAATGTATCACGAATGATAAATCGCGCTTTAATCTGTGGTCTTATATCCGCAGGGCTTGATGTTGATGACTTAAGAGTCGCCTCAATCCCGATGGTAAGAAATGAACTCAGAAGTGGAAGATATGCTGGAGGACTCCATGTCAGAAAATCCCCGGTTGATAAACATCAAACCGATATTATCTTTTTTGACTCAAGTGGCTTGGATTTACCTGTAAGCAAGGTAAAGGCGATAGAACGACTTTTCTTTGGTGAAGACTTCCCTCGTGTTCCATATGATAAAGTCGGGACAATTAATTTCCCAGTTAGAGTTGTGGAGGGATATGTTGAGAAATTTTTAAACTTTATTAACATTGATGCCATAAAAAAACGAAACTTTAAAATAGTAATTGATTATTCAAACGGCGTTGCTGTTACAATTTTCCCCAACATACTCGGACAGCTTGGTTGTCAAGTTGTCTCATTAAACGCATATCTTAATCCATCAAAGCTGACAAGGGATGAAGAAGAATTTAAAAAAGCAATCAATGATTTGGCTCAAATTGTAACCTCGATTCAATATGATGTTGGATTTATGTTAAATCCTGGAGCTGAAAGGATCTGGGTTGTGGATGAAAGAGGTAAGTTGATTGAAAACGATCGCCTTCTCTCAGTAGTTGTTAAACTATATCTTGAGGCAAATCAAGGCAAGGTCAAAAAAATTGCTGTTCCAATAACTGCATCGCTTGAAGTTGATATGATAGCAAGTGAATATGGAGTTGAGGTTGTGAGAACGAAAAATTCGCATTATGGTATGATGGAGGCAGTCATCAAAGATCCAGAGGTTAAATTTGTTGGAGGAACGAAAGGAGGGTTTATATTTTCAGAATTTCTCTTTGCTTCGGACGGGATGTTTTCAATATCAAAAATTCTTGAACTTATGGCTGTGACAGGATTAAAGATTGGGGATGTTGAAAAATCATTGCCAAGGTTTGTTTTGAAACATAGCATTTTACCATGCCCACGCGATCAAAAGGGAACGGTAATGCGCTTTGCAACTCTTGAATCGGATAAATATAAACGCCAACTTATTGATGGAGTTAAAATTTTTATAAATGATTTGACCTGGGTTTTAATTCTGCCGGATAGACAGAAAAATGAAATTCACTTGTTTGTTGAATCTGATGATGAGAAACAAGTTGATGATTTGTTAGTTATTTATTCAGATAAAATAGAAAAATGGATGAAATCTTGATAGAAAAATAAAAGAAAGGGCAAAAGGTGAAAATAAGCGATATTTTAAATGAGGAGTTTGTTATAGTTGGTCTTGATGTTTCTTCAAAAGAAGATGCAATAAACGCACTTGTTGATTTAATAGCGAAGTCAGAAAAGGTTAAGAATGTAAATAAAGTTAGAGAAGCGGTTTTTGAGAGAGAAAAAATAATGACGACGGGAGTTGGAAAAGGATTCGCAGTTCCTCATGGAAAAACGGACGCTGTTACAGATATCGTTGCAGCTTTTGCTATTACTAAAAAGCCAATTGACTACGACTCACTTGATGGAGAACCTGTTCGGCTTATTTTTTTGTTGGTTGGAAGGGACAACATGGTTGGACCTCATATAAAACTTTTAAGTAGAATTTCAAAACTTATGAATGATAATGATTTTCGCGAAAAATTACTTAATGTAAAAGATGCCAAAGAAGTTGTAAGTTTATTCAAAACAGAGGAAGAAAAGTATCTTGGATAAGAAAAAGATTAAAAATGTACGAGGCACGAAAGATATACTTCCGGATGAATCATATAAATGGTGGGATGTTGAGCAAAAAGTAAGAAGGATATTTGAAGTTTATAACTATCGTGAGATAAGAACTCCAATTTTCGAGGAAACCGAACTTTTTGAAAGGGGAATTGGCGAGCTTACGGATATTGTTAGCAAGGAGATGTATACTTTTGTTGATAAAGGTGGAACAAGCTTGACGCTAAAACCTGAAATGACAGCATCGGTGATGAGGGCATATCTTCAATATGAGATAAATAAACAAACTCCGCTTTTTAAAGTTTATTATATCTCGCCAATGTTTAGACAAGAACGCCCTCAAGCCGGTAGATTAAGGCAATTTCACCAGATAGGAGCTGAAGCTATAGGGAGCGCGAATCCTGAAGTTGATGCTGAAATAATTTATCTTGTAATAAATATACTTGAAAGTTTCGGCATAAAAAATTACAACTTGAAAATTAATTCAGTGGGATGTCAAGTTTGCAGACCAACATATAAAGAAGTTTTAAAAAGATATTTTGAGAAATTTCAAGACGAACTATCGGAAGACAGTAAAAAACGCCTTCAAAAAAATCCATTAAGAATTCTTGATTCAAAGGATGAAAGGGATAAAAGTATCGCTAAAGATGCTCCGCTGATCTATAATTACTTATGTAGCAATTGCAAAGAACATTTTGAAAATTTACAGGATTATTTGAACTTTCTCGGTGTGAAATATGAAAACGAACCTCATCTTGTGCGTGGACTTGACTATTATACGAAAACGGCATTTGAAATAACAAGCCCTGATCTTGGTTCTCAAGATGCGATTGCTGGGGGTGGAAGATATGACCTTCTTTCTAAGGACCTAGGCGGTCCAGAGATTCCAGGGGTTGGCTTCGCTCTCGGAGTTGAAAGATTGATGTTGATCCTTGAGAAAAATAACTACAATTTCAATGAAATTTCTAAACCATTTGTTTATATTGCTTGTATAGGAGCTGAAGCACAAAAAATAGCATTGAAGGTAACTTTTGCTTTGAGGCAAAATATGATACCGTGTGAGGTTGAACTTTTGGGTAGAAGTTTAAAGTCGCAGATGAAAGAAGCAGACAGGCAGAAAGCTCAGTATGTTGTAATTATAGGGGAAACTGAGATAGAAAGGGGTAAAGGTTTAGTTCGGAATATGTTAGATGGAAAACAAACGGAAGTTGAATTAGATAAAATTTTAGAATATATACTATCAAAATATGCCGAGAAAACTGCCGAGAATAGAACCAGAGTTCAAATATGATTTCGTGCTCTATATTTCAAAAGGTTATGATGAAATAAGAAAAGAAAAGTTTCTAAAATTTTTGCTTGAAACAACTCAACATTTCCTTGCTTTCAATTATGAACTTGATGTCTATGTTAGCTTAGAAAACAGCAATAAAATAAAATTTGAAATTCATGGCTTCAAAACGCCGAGTTCACCAGTATCTAAACCTGGACCGGCAAGATTTGAATATAGATTATACGGATATGCAGAAGGGGTTTATACTTTAACAATAGTTAAAAAAGAAAACATTAAGAACATCTTTTCAATACAGATTGCTAACGATGAAATTGCGATAAAAAATAAGCCAAGAAAAAATAGCTTTATTAAACTAAACATAGTTGAAATCTAAAATGCGACCAATTTTATTTGAGATAGGACCGATTCCGGTATATAGTTACGGTTTCATGTTAGCGGTTGCTTTTCTTGTTGCAGATTATTTATTATCAAAGGAATTCAAAAGGTTAAAATTAAATGTAAATTATGCTAATGAATTAGTGGTGCTTGCTCTTATTTCAGGGATTATTGGGGCAAAGTTTTGGTATTTAATTGAAAATTTAGATGATTTTCTAAAAGCACCGCTTGATATGATTTTTTCAGCGGGTGGATTAACATGGTATGGGGGATTTATATTAGCGTTTATTGTTTTATACATCTATGTAAAGCGAAAGAAACTCCCTGTTTTAAAAGTTCTTGACGCAGCATCACCAGCGCTTGCTCTCGGTTACGGAGTTGGCAGAATTGGATGCCACCTTTCTGGAGATGGGGACTATGGTATACCTACTGATTTACCTTGGGGTACTATATATGCTAATGGCACATTAAAGCCAAGCTATGCTTTAAGGGGATATTTTGAACGGAATCCCGAACTTGCTGAAAAATATGATTATTGGGAAAAATCAATCAAGATTGTTGGGGAAGATAGATTTGGCGTAATTACCGAGTTTGATCTATTTATAAAACTACATCCAACACCTATTTATGAATTTTTGATAATGACGCTAATTTTTGTTTTTTTATGGTTGTATAGACAAAAAGTTAAAAATAATGGAGAACTATTTGGTTTATATTTAATTTTTTCATCAATTGAAAGATTTACCATTGAGTTTATTCGGCTAAATCCACCGCTATTTTTAGGCTTGTCAGAAGCTCAAATAATTTCGTTAGGTCTTTTCATTGCTGGGGTTATATTAATTAAAAAGATCAAAAAGCAAATGCCTAAGCCCCAAAATCAGGGGAAAGTGGAACAAAAATAGTTAAGGTATCAAGTTGCTAAAATCAAATAGCTTCTATAACTTCGCAAAGTTTTTTAATTTCATTTTCCCAGTTTAAATCATCTAATGCTTTTTTGCAATTCTC